>CAYTXI010000017.1:0-30293 GCA_964441935.1 uncultured Bauldia sp. | reverse complement strand
TTCCAGTCGCGGGCGTTGGCGAGCCAGTTGCCGAAGATGCCGTCGCGGATGTGGGCCGGCATCCACGCGATGTCCTGGTTCAGTTCGACCATGCGGTCGCGGAAGGCGGTGACCTTCACGTACCAGGACGGCATCGCCTTGTAGATCAGCGGCTCGTCGGTGCGCCAACAGTGCGGATAATTGTGCTCGTAGGTCTCGTGGCGGACGACCACGCCCGCCGCCTTGAGGTCGCGGATGATGTCGCGGTTGGCGACGAACACGTTCTTGCCGGCGTAGGGTGGCGTCAGCTCGGTGAAGTTGCCCTCGAGGTCGACCGGGTCGACCACCGGCAACCCCTCCTTCTGGCCGATGACGAGGTCGTCCTCGCCGAAGGCGGGCGCCATGTGGACGACGCCGGTACCCTCGCCCATCTCGATGAAATCCGCAGCGACCACCCGGAAGCCGCCCTCCGCCTCGCGGTCGGCGAAGAACGGGAACATCGGCTCGTAGGTGCGGCCGACGAGCGCCGTGCCCTTGACGGTGTCGGCGAGGCGGTAGCCCTCGAGCTCCGCCGCGTAGCGCTCGCGCGAGGCCTCCGCCAGGATCAGCCGCTCGCCGTCCTTCTCCATGACCGCGTAGTCGGCGTCGGGCGCGACCGCGAGCCCCATGTTGGACGGCAGCGTCCACGGCGTCGTCGTCCAGGCGAGAAGCTTCGGCCCCCGCGCCTCGCCATCGCGCGGGTCGAGCTGGAACGTGACCGTCAGCGCCGGGTCTTGGCGCGGCCGGTAGGAATCGTCGAGCCGCGTCTCGAAGTTCGACAGCGGCGTCTGCGCCGCCCAGGAGTACGGCACCACCCGGAAGCCTTCGTAGATGAGGCCTTTGTCCCACAGCTGCTTGAACGCCCACATGGTCGATTCCATGTAGTCGAGGTCCATGGTCCGGTAGTCGTTGTCGAAATCGACCCAGCGCGCCGAGCGGTTGACGTAGTACTCCCAGTCCGAGCGGAACTGCATGACCGAGGTGCGGCAGTGCTCGTTGAACCGGGCGACGCCGTACTTGAGGATGTCGCGCCGGCCGGAGAGCTTGAGCTCCGTTTCCGAGTGCAGCTCCGCCGGCAGCCCATGGCAGTCCCAGCCGAAGCGGCGCTCGGCGAGCTTGCCGCGCATGGTCTGGTAGCGCGGCACGATGTCCTTCACGAAGCCGGTGACGATGTGCCCGTAGTGCGGCAGCCCGTTGGCGAAGGGCGGGCCGTCGTAGAACACGAACTCGTCGGCGCCCTCGTTCCGCCGCCGGTCGATCGAGCGCTGGAAGGTGCCCTCCTCCGCCCACAGCTTGCCAATCGCCTCCTCGATCTTCGGGAACGAGGGCGACGAGTCGGCCGGCGGATAGACGTTTGGCTTGGCGGTTGCTTTGACCGTATCGTCCATGGTTCGAAGCGGGTCGGAGCGGAAGCGGCAGAGCCCGGGCCTGGAGGCCCCGAATGGCCGGATCGATACCCCTTTTGCCGGGGCCGCGCCACCCCGCCGAATGGCGTTAGGCCGCGGCGAAGCTGCGACCCGCCGCCCGCTCGAAGTTGGCGAGGCACCCCAGCCAGCCTTCGGTGTGAGCGGTGCAGAGTTGAGCCGTCGGCAGGCCGGTGTGAATCAGCGTCAGCTCCGTCCCCTCACCCACCGGTCTCAGTTCGATGGTGACCAGGCTGCCGGCGTGCAAATGCGAGTTCCAGGTGAACGCCAGCTTGTGCGGGCGCGTCACTTCGCGATAAACGCCGTGACAAACCAGCGTCTGGTCGGTGTCGGTGTGCATGCTGATGCGATAGGCGCCGCCAACCCTGAGGTCGTTCTCGACCTCGGCGCTCCAGCGATCGCCGACGTAGAACCAGCTGCTCATGATCACCGGGTCGGTCCAGGCGTCGAACACGCGCTCGATCCCGACCGGGTAGACCCGCGTAATCCTGACGTCGGTGTCGGCCATCGCTCACCGTTTCCCGGAGGTTTCCCTGAGGTAGTGGCCGAGGGTTTCGAGCTGCTGGGCCCACATCGCCCGGTAACGGTCGACCAGGCCGAACACTTCGTCGAGGCCTGTCGGGTTCAACCGGCAATGACTCTCCCGTCCCTCGCGCCGCCGCTCAACCAGCCGCGCCCGCTCCAGGACGTGCAGATGCTTGGAGACCCCGGCGACGGTCATGCGCATGGGGGCGGCGAGCGCACCAACGGTCATTTCACCGCCGGCGAGGCGTTCCAGAATCTGCCGGCGCGCCGGGCTGGCGAGCGCCCGTAGGGCTTCGTCGACATCGATGCGACCTTCAACCATATGGTTGACATTTCTCCAGCGCCGGCCTATCGTCAACCACATGGTTGAATGAATGTCCAGAGCAAAGGGGAACCAGGTGCAGCCGATTGAACACCGGATCGTCACACCCGCCACCGCCCGCACGGCCTATGACGCGGTCGCCACGGACGCCGGGATCAAGGGTTGGTGGGCCAAGGTCGGCGCGGTCGCCGAGGACGTCGGTGGGACCGTCGAACTCCACTTCACCAAGGAGGACCGCAACGTCACCATGACCTTCCGCGTCGATGCCCTCCAGCCCGAACGGCTGGTGCGCTGGGTGTGCACGGACAACGGCAACCCGGTGTGGAAGGGCTCGACGCTCACCTGGACGATCGACGATCGCGGCAACGACCGACTCGTCCGCTTTGCACATGCGGGATTTGCCGGCGGTGGCCCGCCCTACGACATGACCGTCGACGGCTGGAAAGTCTTCATGAAGAGCCTCGAGGGCTACCTCGCCGGCCGCGGCGGCACGCCCTCCGACTGACCCGTACGCGTTTTTCCGGGAGTCCGATCCGATGCGCTTCCTTGCCATCCTCGCCGCCGCTCTACTTCTGTGCCCCGCCGCCGGCGCGGCGACGCTCCAGCAGACCGTGCATTTCAGCGGCGCCACGGCATCAGAGCTCGCCGACCTGTACCTCACCGGCGAAGGACAGCAACAGATCACAGGCCTTTCGGCGCGCTACCTCGACGCCGACGGCACCATCGTCGAACGCGGTTCGGTCGGTGACCGCCTCCAGGCGTTCTGCGTCGAGCCCGACAAGTGCCTCCTCGACGCGCGCGTCATCGATATGGCCGAGAGCGACGGCCATTACACCGTGGTTATGTCGTGGTGGAACTTCGGCTGGGTCTCGGCTGTCGATTCGGCTGACTACAGCGTCGAGGGTCGCGGTGCCCCCGACTCGACACTCGTGCTGACGTTTCGCGACACGGCCGGCGGCGCCGAAATCCAGCTCGTGCAGGTCAACGTGCCCGACTACAGGGTTGTGATCCCCAGCCCCGACGGGACCGAGGAAACCGGACCCCTCAGCACCATCGTCAACACCCACTGGAACACGCTCTACTGGGATGGCGTGCGCCGGCTCACGGGCAAGTAGCCGAGCCTACTCTCCATAGGGAATCCAGATGTTCTTGACCTGGGTGGCGTGGGCGAGGAGCTCGCGCCCGCCACCGATCGCCGGGTCGTGCCAGTCGCGGGCGACGGTCTCCGTCCACGTCTGCTTGAGGTTGCCGACCGATGCCAGCTCGATGGCGCCGGCGCCTTCCGCCGGACCGAACGACCACATCGCGTCAACCGCGTCGTGCTTGGCGAGCTCCAGCGCCAGCGCTTGCTTGTCGCCGGTGACGATGTTGACCACGCCCGCCGGCACGTCGGAGGTGTCGAGCACCTGGTAGAAGTCGGTGGCGATCAGCGCCTGCGCCTCCGACGGCAGCATGACCACCGTGTTGCCGGCGGCAACAGCCGCGCCCATCAGCGACACGAAGGCGAGCAGCCCCGGCTCCTCCGGGCAGGCGACGCCGACGACGCCGACCGCTTCGTTCATGGCAAGCGCCAGCCCGCGGAACGGCGGCCGGTGGACCGCGCCCTCGTATTTGTCGGCCCACGCGCCGAATTCGAACAGCCGCTCGATGGCGGCGTCCACTTCAAGCCGGGTCTTGGCCTTCTTGACGCCGCGGAGCGCGCGCAGCCGATCGGCGAACTCGCTCGCCCGCGCGTCGAGGTTCTCGGCGACGTAGTAAAGGATCTGCGCGCGGTTGTGCTCCGACGTCGCCGCCCATTTCGGCAGCGCCTTGCGCGCCGCCTCGACCGCGTCGCGGATGTCCTTGCGGTTGCCCTCGCCGACCTCGCCGACGAGCTTGCCGTTGGGCGCCGCCACCGGCCGCGAGTAGCCGCCGTCCGGCCGCGCCTGTTTGCCGCCGATGTACATCTTGGCCGTCCGGTCGATGCCGCCGCCGGTGAGCTTCAGCCCGATGTCGGCCTCGGGCGGCGGTGTGTCGGTGAGCGCCTTCGCCGACTTCACCCACTTCGGTTTGGTATAGGCGAACGCGCCCTCGCGGCCGCCCTCGCGGCCGAAGCCGGATTCCTTGTAGCCACCGAAACCGGAGGAGGCGTCGAACAGGTTGGTCGAATTGATCCACACCACGCCCGCCTTCAGCTTGGGCGCGACGTCGAGCGCGAGGTTCACCGACTCCGACCACACGCTGGCGGCGAGCCCATAGGGCGTGTTGTTGGCGAGCGCCACCGCCTCCTCCGGCGTGCGGAAGCTCATCGCCACCGCTACGGGCCCGAAGATCTCCACCTGCGCCACCGTCGCCGCCGGATGGACATTGGTCATCAGCGTCGGCGGATAGAAGCACCCGGTCGCGGGCAGCGCCGCATGGCTCTTGGTGAGGGTCGCGCCTTCCTTGACCCCCTGCTCCACCAGCTTCGTGATCCGCTCCAATTGGACGGGCGCGACGATGGCACCGATATCGATCGCCTTGTCGAGCGGCTGGCCGATGCGCAGCGTGTCGAGCCGCGCCGTCAGCTTGGCGACCAGCGCGTCGTAGACGCCCTCCTGCACCAGCAGCCGCGAGCCAGCGCAGCACACCTGCCCCTGGTTGAACCAGATCGCGTCGACCACGCCCTCAACCGCGGAATCGAGGTCGGCGTCGTCGAACACGATGAACGGCGACTTGCCCCCGAGTTCCAGCGTCAGCGACTTGCCCGACCCGGCCGTCACCTCGCGGATCTTGCGGCCGACCTCGGTCGAGCCGGTAAAGGCGATCTTGTCGATCTGAGGGTGCTTGACGATCAGCTCGCCGGTCGCCCCGTCGCCGGTGACGATGTTGACGACACCCTTCGGCAGCCCCGCCATCTGGCACATGTCGGCGAACAAGAGCGCCGTCAGCGGCGTGAACTCCGCCGGCTTCAAGACGCTCGTGTTGCCGAGCGCGATCGCCGGCGCGATCTTCCAGGCGAGCATCAGCAGCGGGAAATTCCACGGGATGATCTGGCCGCACACCCCGACCGGCATCCGGTCGCGGAGCTCAGTCTCCATGAGCTCCGCCCAACCGGCATGGTGATAGAAGTGGCGGGCGACCAGCGGCACGTCGATGTCGCGGGTCTCGCGGATCGGCTTGCCGTTGTCGAGCGCCTCGACCACGGCGAACAGCCGGCTGTGGCGCTGGATCAGCCGGGCGAGCGCGTAGAGGTACTTCGCCCGCTCGTGGCCTGAGAGCCGCGCCCAACCCGGTTGCGCCTTGCGCGCCGCCTTGACCGCGGCGTCGACGTCCGCCTCGCCGGCCTGCGCCACCGGCGCCAGCACCTCGCCCGTCGCCGGATTGTTGGTGTCGAACCACAGGCCGGACTCGGGCGCGCGCCACCCGCCGTCGATGAACAGTGGAGCGCCCTCCTTGTGCCTGGCGATCCAGTCCCGGGCTTGGCTGTCGCTTTCCGGCGCCGGCCCGTAGTCCATGGAGTCGATGATCTCGGCGATGGACATTGGCTACGCCATCCCGTGATGGTCGAACGAGGCGTAGCGGCCGGTGAGGTAGTACGCGAGCTGGCGCTCAATGTCGGCGAGGAGCGACGAGGCGCCGATGCGGAAGAGGCCCGGCTGCAGCCAGTCGTTGCCGAGTTCCTCCTTCATGACGAACTGGAAGGCCATCGCGTCCTTGGCCGTGGAAATGCCGCCGGCCGGCTTGAAGCCGACGGTGTGGCCGGTTGCCTCGCGGTAGGCGCGGATGGCGCGTACCATGACGAGCGCCACCGGCAGCGTGGCGTTGACGCCCTCCTTGCCGGTCGAGGTCTTGATGAAATCGCCCCCCGCCATCATCGCCACCCACGACGCCCGGCCGACGTTGCGCAGAGTCTTGAGGTCGCCGGTGCCGAGGATGACCTTCATGTGCGCCGGACCACAGGCATCCTTGAAGGCCCGCACCTCGTCGTAGAGCGCCTGCCAGTTGCCGGTGAGCACATGCTCGCGGGTGATGACCACGTCGATCTCGTCCGCCCCGGCGGCGACCGACGCCTCGATCTCGGCGAGGCGTGTCTTGAACGGCGCGAGGCCTGCCGGAAATGCCGTCGACACGGCCGCCACCGGAATGCCGCTCCCTTCGAGCGCCGCCTTCGCGGTCTCGACGAAGCGGTGATAGACGCAGATCGCGGCCACCGTCGGCGCCCGGCCCGCGAGGCCGAGCGACTCAACCATGTCGGCGCGCAGCGGATGGCGCGCCTTGGCGCAGAGGCGCTGGACGCGCCCATCAGTATCGTCGCCGCTGAGCGTGGTGAGGTCGATGCAGGTGAGCGCCTTCACCAGCCACGCCGCCTGCCACTCCTTCTTTACCGTACGCCGTTTAGGCAGCGTCACCGCCCGACGCTCGACCGCGGAAAGGTTGACGCGCACCTCGGCAACCGGCTCGGGATCGAACGGGATACCCGGGTTACTGGGCTGGTCCGGCGCGTTCCTCAGCCGGTGTATTTCAGCAGATGCCGGGTTCGACATAGGCGACGAGCCTCCCGCATCCCAGTCTATTCGGCCCGCGGTTCCCAGGCTACCGGTTTGCGGGACCATCAGCGCTGACAACCGGGGGCGCCGTGCTCGGTGCAAAGACACATCGCGGATCCCCGCGCCGCTGCCGCAGCCATGGGCACCGCAATCACCAAGGCCCATCGCCATGGCGGCATGGTCAAGTGCTTCAGGACGCCCGGCCGATCCCGAGCAGGCAGCCACCTCAATGAAGAACCGCAAACCGAGATCGATCGGGTTCATGGGTTGAGGCCGACGCCCCACCTGCCTACGGATGACCGCACGCCCGTGATCGGCGCGGTCCGGGCACGACCCTCAGCTCAGCGCCCGCCCTTCGGCGTCGAACCGGTGGAGCCTGCCCTGCTCCGGCAGCAGGCTGACCTGGTCTCCCTTGCCGTACTTCACCTCGCCGGACACCCGGGCAATGATCGGCTCGCCGCTCTCGACGCGGACGTGCAGGAAAGTATCGCTGCCGAGATGTTCAGCGACGATGACCGTGCCCGACCACTCGCCGCCCTCGTCGGCAACGTTAAGGTGCTCCGGCCGGATGCCGATCAGTCTGGCCTCGCGCCGCTCGGCCGACGGCCCGCCGATCAGGTTCATCTTGGGGCTGCCGATGAAGCCGGCGACAAAAACGTTGGCCGGACGGTCGTAGAGCTCCAGCGGGGTTCCGACCTGCTCGATGACGCCCCCGTGGAGGACGACGATCTGGTCGGCAAGCGTCATCGCCTCGACCTGGTCGTGAGTAACGTAGATCGTCGTTGTGCCGAGGCGACTGCGCAGCTCCGCGATCTCCACCCGCATCTGCGTGCGCAGCGCCGCGTCGAGGTTCGACAGCGGCTCGTCGAACAAGAAGACCTTCGGCTCGCGCACGATGGCCCGGCCGATAGCGACCCGCTGGCGTTGCCCGCCCGACAACGCACGCGGCTTGCGATCCAGCAGCTCGGTCAGCTGCAACGTCTCGGCCGCGGCCCCCACCCGCCGGCTGACCTGATCGTTGGGCGTCTTCGCCAGTCTGAGGCCGAACGCGATGTTCTCGAACACGGTGAGATGCGGATAGAGGGCATAGGACTGGAAGACCATGGCGACGCCACGGTCGATCGGCCTGAGGTCGGTTACGTCGTCGCCGCCGATGAAGATGCTGCCGGCGGTCACGTTCTCGAGCCCCGCCACCAGGCGCAGCAACGTCGACTTGCCGCAGCCGGACGGGCCAACGAACACCGTGAACGACCCGTCGGACACCTCCAGGTCGATGCCGCTGATCACGTCGACCCTTCCGAAGCGCTTGGCGACCTTGTCGAACCGCACGTCAGCCATGGCGCACCTCTCTTCCGTCAATGTCATCCCGAACGAGCATGAGTTTGCCGTCCGCGCCCGCCGCGACCGGGATCGGGTCGCATAGCGCACCGACGAAGCCGCCGTCGGGGTCGAAGCCGATCGTGCCGAGGAACACCGGCCTGCCGGCGGGATCGTCGACGATCCGGCCGGCGTAGAAGGACTGCGAGCGCGTTCCGGCGAGAAACGGTCCCGCGCCGAGCCGCCACGGGCCTTGCGGACCGTCGGCGATGAAGTAGTGCGTGCCCGTCTCCGCCTCGCTGCCGTCCCGCGCCAGCGCCTCGCGCCGGGCCGCCGAGGTCCGCCGGACCGAGGTCGAGAACAGCAGGTAGGATTTGCCGCGACGCGACCAGTATTGCGGCACTTCGCATTCGCCGAAATTGCCGGGGGGCGTCACCGGCGGCTCCACCCGCCAGTGCACGAGGTCGTCGGAGTGGGCCGTGCCGATAACGCCGCGTCCGTCCGCCGGGCCCCCGGGGACCCGCGCCGTGAACCACATGCGGAAGCCGGAACCGAGCGGGTCGGGCACAACCCACGGATCGCGCAGCGCCCGGTCGTGCCACACCGCCGGGTCGTACTCCTCGTAGAGCCGCGGATCGAGATCGACGACGGGATTGGCCTCGTGCCGCCGCCAGGTGTCGAGGTCGGTCGAGGTCGCAACCCCGATCCTCTGCTTCCGGCACCCCTCCGCCTTCGACGTGCCCGTGTAGAAGAAGTACCAGAGGCCATCGTGGTGCATCACCGATCCCGTCCACGTCGTGCCGTCGTCCCAGCCCGGTTTCGCCGACGGCCCGAAGCAGACGCCGAGAAACCGCCACCGACGAAGGTCGCTCGATACGGCATGGCCGATCGACGCGTTCCAGTGGCGCAGGTCCGGGTTCCCGATCGCCTTCGGCGCCTGCAGGAAATACAGGTGATAGTCGGCGCCGTTGCGCGCCAGCCAGAAGTCCCACATCCAGCGATCGTCGAACGCCAACCCCATGCCGCTGCCGCCTCGCTCCCTAACCCTTGACCGCGCTGCCGACGACCGACTGGATGAACCAGCGCTGGAAGGCGAGATAGGCGACGAGCACCGGCAGCGACATCATCACCGAGAACGCCATTTGCGGCCCCCATTGCGGCGGCGGCGTCGTGAAGAACTGGGCGAGCGCCAGCGACACCGGTCTCACCTCGGGCCCGCGCGTTATCATCAACGGCCACAGGTACGCATTCCAGAATTCGAGGCCTTGCAGGATCGCCACCGTCGCGATCACCGGCAGGCTGAGCGGCAGCACCACCTTGCGGTAGATCTGGAACGGCGTGGCGCCATCGAGGTAGGCGGCCTCGTCGAGGTCCTTCGGCAGCTTGGTGAAGAACTGGTAGAAGAGAAAGATCGACAGCGGGTGGGCGATGAACGGGATGATCTGCGCCTGGTAGGTGTCGAGTTGGCCGACCCGATTGACCATGAGCAGCAGCGGCACGACCAACGCCTCGATCGGGATGATCATGAGCGCGACGATGACTCCGAGCATCAGCGCGCGCCCGCCGAACCTCAGTCGCGACAAGGCGAACGCGGCGAGTGAATTGGCGAAGACGCCGAGAACCACGATCGAGAAAACGATCAGGATCGAATTGAACATGAAGCGCAGGAACGGCGCCTGTTGGTCGGTAAGCACGGTGTGGTAGTTGTCCGGCGACACGTCCGCCGGCGATACCCAGAACGCGCGGAAGCCCCCCAGGTCGACGAGGATCTGCTGCGGGTTGCTCTTGAGCGAGGTGGCGAACATCAGCGCCAGCGGCCCGAGCACGATCAGCGTCATGACGAGGCCGATGACGACCCGCCCGATGATGTCCGAGCGGCTGTTCACGTGATCTCCTCCTCCGATTTGATCATGCGCCGCTGTATTAGGCTGATGATCAGCACGATGAGGAAGAACACCACGGCGGTCGCCGCCGCGAAGCCGACCCGGCCGCGGCGGAAGCCAACCTCATAGAGATAGTGGACGACGGTATTGGTCGCGCCCTGGGGTCCACCCTGCGTGAGGATACTGACCTGAGTGAACAGCTTGAAGGCGAGGATCGTGGTGGTGATGATAACGAAAACATGGGTGTTCCTCAGCCCCGGCATGGTGACCCGCCAGAACTCCTGCCACCGCGTGGCGCCGTCGACCCGCGCCGCGTCGTAGAGTTCCTCGTTGATCGATTGCAGCCCGGCCAGATAGACCACCATCTGGAAACCGAGACCTTGCCAGGCAGAAAGCAGCACGATCGAGGGCAGCGCCGTGTACGGATTGCGAAGCCAATCGACCCGCTCGATCAGGCCCAAGCTGACCAGTCCCAGGACGGTGTTGAAGAAACCGTCGATTTTGAACATCGAGAACCAGACCACGCAGACCACCACCATGGTGATGACCGTCGGCAGGAAGAAGATGCCGCGAAAGACGTTGCGCGCCGGCAAGCGCGAGTTGATCAGCACCGCCAGCGCCAGTGCGATCGACGTTTGGAACGGCACGACGAGAAGCGCGAACAGGAAAGTGTTCCAGAAAGCCTGCAGGAAGTTCGGATCGGTGAACAGCCTCACGTAGTTGAGCGTCCCAACCAGCCGCGTCGGCAGGTTTGGATTGGGCACCAGCCGCTGATCGGTGAACGACAGGACGATCGCCAGCGCGAACGGCACGATGATGAAGACGAAGCCAAGCACCAGCGCCGGCGACATCAATGTCCAGGCGGCGCGGCGTTCAAGCGCCGCTTGTGCCGGACGGCGAGCCATCATCCACCATTAAGGAAGGGTGGCCGGAGCGCAACGAGGCGCCCCGGCCCGGGAGGAAAGCATGCTGAGCTACTGCATCATGCCTCCAAAAGGTGGATAGCCCTGATTGTCCTCGATGTCCTGGTCGACTTCGGCCGCGGCCGTCGACAGGGCCCCGGCAACGTCAGCACCGTCGATGATGTCGGCCACCGCTTGCGCGAATGCGGCCGTAATCGTTGGATAGGCGGGATGAACAGGCCGCGGCACCGCGATCGAGTTCAATTGATCCACAAACAGGCTGAGATCGCCGCCCTCCCCGTAGAGCTTCGACTTTGCGATCGCCGTGTTGGTGCCCGGAACGGCACCGTTGCGGTTGGCCATCGCCAGGATCCACTCGTCGGTGAGGAGAAACTCGAGCAACTGGCCCGTCGCCTTCGGATTCTTGGACGTTGAGGTGATGCCCCAGCACCATGACCCCATGCCGGTGACGTGCTTGTCGCCAAACTTCGGCATCGGCAAGAGCACTAGGTCATCGCCGAGGCCTTCGTGGTGTGGCGTCCACATCCAGTGGCCGACGAACGCCAAAGCAGCGTTCTTCTTGCCGTAGAAGGCGTCGTCGCCGGCCGACGCCGGCACTACGTAGCCGCTCTTAACCCAATCCTGGAAATGGGTCATGCCCTTCACCGCCGCGTCCGAGTCCATCGTCCCCTTCGCCCTCCACGTACTGCGGTCGACAAGGTCGGCGCCCAGCGACTGGATGATGGGCGAGAAGCCGTACGTGTACCACTCGCCCTTGCCGTAGCTCAGCTTCAGGTCGATGGCATATTCGACTTCCGGTAGCGCTTGAAGTTTGGCGAGTGCGTCCTCGAACTCAGCCATGTCCCAAGCGTCGTCGACGCCGGTCGGGATGCGCACGCCGGCCTTCTCGAGGTAGGCCCTGTTGCCCCAGATGGCGAGGCCGGAGTCGATCTGGCCGAGCGAGTAGAGCTTGCCGTCGGGTGGATACGTGCCCTGGTCGATCACCGAGGGAAGCGCGTTGTCGATCGTCGCCTGGGAGACGATGTCGTTGAGCGGCTGCAGATAGCTCGACCATGCATAGTTGGCATAGTTCGGCCCGTCGAAGTCGAGAAGGTCGGGCAGATCGCCGGCGAGCGCCGCCGCCTGCACCTGCTCGTTGTACGAGCCCTCTGGCAGCAGCACGAGCTCTGCCTGCATGTCGGGATGCAATTCGTTCCACTTCTCGACCCCGGCGGCGATGGATTCGCGTTCGCCGTCGCCGCGACCGCCATGGTGCCAGACCTTGATCGTGTCCTGGGCCACAGCAGTGCCGCCGAGGACGAGGATTGTCGCTCCGGTCAGGAGCCACTTCGTCAATCTCATTGGTTTCCTCCCTTGGTTCATTCCGGTTGGTTGCACTTGGGTCACGCGACCGCCACGGCCGGAGCCACGGCGGTCGATGCGCGATGCACCAACGGGCCCTCAACCCGGATCACCTCTGCCGAGGGCTCTCCGTCGGCGATCGACTGAAGAAGTAGGTCGGCCGCCACGCGCCCCATGCGCTGGTAGGGCAGCGCGACGGTGGTCAGCGCCGGCCTCAGGCCCTCCGAGAACAGCCGGTAGTCGTCATAGCCGACCACCGACAGCTCGTCGGGGATGCGCAGCCCGAGCGCGGCCGCGGCGTTGTAGACTTGCAGCGCCATCTCGTCGTTGCCACAGAAAATGGCGGTCGGGCGATCGACCAGCTCTAGAAGCTTGCGTGCGGCCGCGAACGCCTCGACCTGGTCGAAATGCGCGGTGTGAGTCTGGGCTGGAGTGACGATGTTGTCGGAAAACGGGACGCCCGCCTCGGCGAAGGCGCGCCGCAATCCGGCGAGCCGCAAACGCGTCGCTTCGATTCCCGGCAACAACGTCAGATAGGCGATGCGCCGGTGATGGAGCGATAGCAGGTGCGCGCCAATGACGTGACCACCCTCCTCGTCGTCGGGCAGGACCGTCGGCACCCGGGCGAGGGTGGTGTAACAGTTGACGAGGACGCTCGGGCCGAGATTGAGACTGCCGAACTCGTCCGCCTGACGATGATACATGGCCGCGCACACCACCCCCTCGACACGGCTCGCGCGGAACGTCCGCAGGATCCGGGGCAGGTCGTTGGGGCGGTTTTCGGTGTTGCCGATGAGCAGCGACATGTCGCGGTCGGCAAGCGCGTCCTCGACGCCGCGGATGATGTCGACGGAATAGGGCGTCGTGGCAATCACATCGGTCAGGAAGCCGATCACGCCCGACCGCCCCGAGCGCATGGCCCGCGCCCGCTGGTCCGGTACAAAGTTCAGTTCCTCTGCCGCGGCCAGGACGCGCTTCCGGGTTGCCACGGCGACGGTGTCCGGCTCGTTCATCACGCGCGAGACGGTCTTGATCGACACGCCGGCGCGGGCCGCGACGGTTCTTATTGTCGTCAACCAAAGTCCTCCCATTTTTCAGCATGAACCGAATGACAACGTTGTCAAGCGGAATGTCTCGCGTTGTCATTCCGAAAAATCGGATGAGATCGCGGGCGACCGACGCCGTCCGCCCATATCTCGGGTCGTGGTCGGCATGCCGCCCACCAAGAGCCGACGAACGCTTAGGCCGTACTGCCAGCTCGCGGGTGGGTGGCTGCGATGCGAGCCTTAGCCGGTTGCCTGTGGAGACGAGGATATGAAGGAACGCCCGGACCTGAGCGTCCGGGCAACCGCGTCCTGCCAGCCCGCAAGCCTCTCCGAACGCTCTGCCGGCTTCATCCGCGGGAGGAATCGGCGATCACGTTTCCAGCCCCTGGCGAACGCGTCCGGAGGCGGGTGGATACCCGCGCGGTAACCGGCCAGGTAGGCGGCGCCCAGGGCCGTTGTCTCGGCGATCTTCGGTCGGTCAACGGGCGCGTCGAGGACGTCGGCGAGGAACTGCATGGTCCAGTCCGAGGTCGCCATCCCGCCGTCGACTCTGAGCACCGTCTTGGCGCCCCGCGACGCCTTCCAGTCGCCATCCATTGCGTTGATGAGATCGCGCGTCTGGAAGCAGACCGCTTCGAGTGCCGCCCGGGCGAGCTCCGCCCGAGTCGTTCCCCGGGTGATGCCGTAGATCGCACCCCGCGCCTCGGCGTCCCAATAGGGCGCGCCCAGGCCGACGAAAGCCGGCACGAGGTAGACCGGGTGCCGCCGATCAGCGCGGCCGGCGAGTGTTGTAGCCTCCTCAGCACGCCGAATGATTCCCAGGCCATCGCGCAGCCACTGGACGGCGGCACCCGCGACGAAGATCGAACCTTCAAGGGCGTACGTCCGCTTCCCGTCCAGCTGATAGGCGATCGTCGTGAGCAGGCGGTGGCGGGAGCGGACGGCCTCGGCTCCGGTGTTAAGCAGGGCGAAGCAGCCAGTCCCATAAGTCGACTTCAACATGCCCGGTACAAAGCAGGCCTGGCCGACGGTTGCCGCCTGCTGATCGCCGGCGACCCCCAGGATTGGGACCGCGGCGCCGAGAACGCGCCTCTCCGACACGCCGTAGTCCGCTGCCGAATCCCGCACCTCGGGCAGGAGAACACGAGGCACCCCGAACAACTCAAGCAGCCCCTCGTCCCACGTGCCCGCGTGGATATCGAACAGCAGGGTGCGCGACGCGTTGGTTGCGTCGGTCGCGTGGACCTTGCCGCCGGTCAGCCGCCAGATGAGGAAGGCGTCGACGGTGCCGAAGCACAGCTCCCCACGCTCGGCCCGCTTGCGAGCGCCACGCACATGGTCGAGGAGCCAGGCCACCTTGGTGGCGGAGAAGTACGGGTCGATGATGAGCCCGGTGCGCGCGGTAATGTCGGGCTCGTGGCCGGTGTCGCGCAACGCCGCGCAGGCCTCGGCGGTACGCCGGTCCTGCCAGACGATCGCCCGGTGGATCGGCTCGCCGGTCTTGCGGTCCCAGATGACGACCGACTCGCGCTGGTTGGTTATTCCGATCGCGGCGATCCCGGACGCACCGACCTCAGATTTGCGTATGGCTGCACGACTGGTTGCGACGGTCGTCCTCCAGATATCGTCCGGGTCGTGCTCGACCCAGCCCGGACGGGGAAAGTACTGAGCAAATTCGCGCTGCGCCGAGCCGACGATGCGAAACCGCCGGTCGAACACGATCGCACGCGTCGACGTCGTTCCCTGGTCGATGGCGAGGACGTGGTCGGCCATCTTTCTCAGCCCGTCCGCCCTCCGCCCACTACACCCAGCGGAACACAGCAATCGCGTAGGCGATCGCGATCGCAAGCGGCGCCCACAACGGGGTGCCGACCATGCCGAGCCAGCCGAGGAAGATGTAAGCGCTGCCGAGGAGCGAAATGAACAGACGATCGCCGCGCGTCGTATCGAGACCTAGTATGCCGTGGCGCGGGGCCCCGCCGGGAGCCAGTTGTTCCCAGACCGTCATGCCCGCGAGGCAAAGGAAAATGAAGGCAAAGAACGCTGCCGTCGGCCATGTCCAGGCCATCCATGCGAGCAATGCTGTTCCTTGCATCGTGTCGTCTCCCTACACGCGACCGAGTGCGAACCCTTTGGCGACGTAATTGCGAACGAAGTAGATGACGACGGCACCGGGGATCAGCGTCAACGAGCCGGCAGCCGCCAGAAGGCCCAACTGATAGCCGGAGGTGCTTGC
This sequence comes from uncultured Bauldia sp., assembly GCA_964441935.1. GTDB lineage: Bacteria > Pseudomonadota > Alphaproteobacteria > Rhizobiales > Kaistiaceae > JBBDMC01. The sequence continues at coordinate 14,750 of CAYTXI010000017.1, read as the reverse complement.
CGTCTTGGTCATCAGCGCCGCGATGGGCTTTGCCGCCACCGATGTCAACGTCTTGGCGAGCAGAAGCTCCACCCATGAAAACATGAAGCAGAAGAAACACGCCACGCCGATCCCGGCGGCGATGGTCGGCATGAAGATGCGGATAAAGAATCGCCAGAAGGAATAGCCGTCGACATACGCGGTCTCGTCGAGTTCCTTGGGCACCCCCGACATGAAGCCTTCAAGGATCCAGACCGCCAGGGGGATGTTGAACAGTGTGTGTGCGAGCGCGACCGCCCACGGCGTGTCAAACAGGCCGACTGCCGAATAGAGCTGATAGAACGGCAGTGCGAACACCGCCGGCGGGGCCATGCGATTGGTCAGCAGCCAGAAAAAGAGATGCTTGTCGCCAAGGAAACGGTAGCGCGAGAAGGCATAGGCGGCTGGCAACGCCACGGCCACCGACAGGATCGTATTGATCACGACGTATTCGATCGAGGCGATGTAGCCGTTGTACCAGGTCGGATCGGTGAAAATGATCCGGTAGTTGTCGAGCGTGAACCGATGTGGCCACAACGTGAAGCCGCCGAGAATCTCGTTGGTCGTCTTGAACGACATGTTCAGCAGCCAATAGATCGGCAGCAGCAGGACGACAATGTAGATGGTCGGCACCCAGAAACGCGCGCGCATGCCTACCTCGCCTGGTTCCGCATCATAAGCGTATAGAAGAGCCAGCTGAGAAGCAGAATGATCAGGAAATATATGAGCGACATCGCCGCGGCCGGCCCGAGATCGAACTGACCGAGCGCCGTCTTCACGAGGTCAATCGAGAGAAACGTCGTGGCGTTGCCCGGGCCGCCGCCGGTGAGCACCACCACCTCCGTGTAGATCATGAACGAATCCATGAAACGCAGGAGGATCGCGATCGTCAGGACGTATCTGAGCTTCGGCAGCTCGATGTAGCGGAACACCGCCCACCTGGGCGCGCTGTCGATCTTTGCCGCCTGGTAGTAAGCATCGGGTATGGAAACGAGGCCGGCGTAACACAGGAGCACGATCAGGGACGTCCAATGCCAGACGTCCATGAGCACGACCGTGAACCACGCCGCGCCCGGCTGGCGCGTATAGTTATAGTTGAGACCCAGCGCGTTCAGGCCCTTGCCGAGCAACCCGATATCCGGCAGCGCCATGATGTTCCACATGGCCCCAACCACGTTCCACGGGATCAGCAGCGGCAGGGCCATCAGCACGAGACAGACCGACACCCAGGGCCCCCGACGCGGCATGGCCAGGGCGATCATCAAGCCCAATGGGATCTCGATGACGAGAACGATGCCGCTGAACATGACCTGGCGCACGAGCGCCGAAAGGAATCGGTCCGAGCGGAGGACCTGTTCGAACCAGCGCACGCCCGACCAGAAGAACATGTTCTCGCCGAACGACTCCTGCACCGAATAGTTGACCACCGTCATCAGCGGTATGATGGCGTTGAACGCGACGAGCAGCACGACCGGCAGGACGAACCACCATGCACCCTGGCTCACGCTCTTGTTCATCGCGCGCCCCTCACGTCACCAGCCAGCCGTCGCGATAGAGCCTGGTGTGCTCCGGGTCGAACTTCACGAATGCGGAGTCTCCCGGAATCGAGTCGTCCTCGGGGACCAGCATCTTGATGATATGACCGCCGTGTTCGGTCTCAACGATGCGATGGCGCCCGGCGTCGAACACCTTGACGATCCGCACCGCGATTCCCGCATCGGCAAAGCTGATAAACTCCGGCCGCACGCCGATCTCGAGCACGCCGCCGTTGCCTCGATAGGCGTCTGCATTGGCGACGACGACCGGCTGCCCGGCGAAGGCCGGCCAGTCGCCCGTGAACTCGCACGGCAGCACGTTCATGCCCGGCGAGCCGATAAAGTGGCCCACAAACGTATGGCTCGGACGCTCGAACAACTCGATCGGCGTTCCTGTCTGGACGACCTCGCCGTCATTCATCACAACCACACTATCGGCGAACGTCAGGGCTTCGGTCTGGTCGTGCGTCACATAAATCATCGTGCGCCGGATGCGCTGATGCAGTTCCTTCAGCTTGGAACGGAGCACCCACTTCAGGTGCGGATCGATCACCGTCAATGGCTCATCGAACATGATGACGTTGACGTCCGAGCGGACGAGGCCGCGACCGAGCGATATCTTCTGCTTGCCATCTGCGGTCAGTCCCGAGGCGCGATGCTTGAGCAGGTCGTCGAGCTCGAGCATCTTGGCGACCTCGCGGACGCGCCAGTCGATCTCGCCGCGCTCGACGCCGCGGTTGCGCAGCGGGAAGGCGAGATTGTCGTAGACGGTCATCGTGTCGTAGATGACCGGGAACTGGAAAACCTGCGCGATGTTCCGTTCTTCCGGCGTCGCGCTGGTCACGTCCTGCCCGTCAAACAGGACGCGCCCCTCTGTCGGCTTGAGCAAACCCGAGACGAGATTGAGGAGCGTGGTCTTGCCGCAGCCTGATGGCCCCAGTAGCGCATACGCGCCGCGATCGGCCCAGTCGAGGGTGACCTTCTTCAGCGCCCAGTCGGCATCACCGTCGGGGTTCGCCATGTAGCTGTGGCGCAGGTTGTCGAGCGCGATGGTCGCCATCATTCGCTCCCTTCCACGCGCCGGTGATCCAGACCAAAGAAGAGTGCGTGGTCCATGTTGATGAAGAGCTTCGCGATCGAGCCGACCTCGAACGGATGAACGCCCGGCGACTGCGAGACCCATATCTCGTCACTGAAATCGAAATGAACAACGCTCTCAGAGCCGCTCAGCTCGGCGATCACGACCGTGCCTTCGACGGCCGCCGCCTTGCCGTTTTCGATCGTCGGCGCAATGTGGTGCGGCCGAATGCCAACGATGTACGACCCGTCCGGGATTCCCCGCGCCGTGCGCCCTATCGGCAGCCGAATGTCGCCAATGTGGATTTCGGCACCGCGCTTCTCCACCGCAACGGTATTGATTGGCGGGTCGGAGAATACGCGTGCGCTGACGAGATCCGCCGGATGCCGATAGATCTCGGCGGTCCTGCCAAACTGGGTCACGCGCCCGGCATGGAGCGTGGCCGTGTTGCCGCCGAACAAGAGCGCCTCGGTGGGCTCGGTGGTTGCATACACCACCACGCAATTGCGGCCCGCGAAGAACTGCGGCAGCTCGTCCCGCAATTCCTCGCGCAGCTTGTAGTCGAGATTGGCGAGGGGCTCATCGAGGAGGATTATGTCGGAGTCCTTAACGAGTGCGCGGGCGATCGCCGTGCGTTGTTGCTGGCCGCCCGAGAGCTCGCTTGGACGCCGCCCCAGCATCGCCTCAAGGCGGAGCAGTTCCGCCGCCCGCTTCACCCGCCGTTCAATTTCCGGCTGTCCCAAACGGAGGACGCGCAAGGGCGAGGCGATATTCTCGTAGACGCTGAAATTCGGATAGTTGATGAACTGCTGATACACCATTGATACGTTGCGCTTCTGGACCGGAACGCCGGTGACGTTCCGCCCGCGAAACCAGATCTCGCCCGACGTGGGCCGCTCAAGGCCGGCCATCAGATGCATCAGGCTGGTTTTGCCTGAGAGGGTTGGGCCAAGCAGCGTGTTGAATGCCCCTTCGGGCAGCACGAGGTTGGTTTGGTGCAGGTGGACCTCCGCGCCAACCCGCTTGGTGATGTTCCTCAACTCAAGAGACATTGCCGTTGTGCCACATCCCCAATCTGCAATAGTCACAAATTCGCTTCCGGGGCGCACGATATCGTACGCCCCGGAAGGTTAGTGCATGAACGGCCGCAGCCGCTACTGTGCCCAACGCTCGATGAGCGTCTCATAGGCGATAGTCTCACCCTGCGGCTTCTCGTTGTCGAGTTGGGCCGCGGGCCCGTCTTCCTTGCCGAGCCACTCGGACGGATCGACCTCGGCATTGAGGCGCGGTCCGCAGCCGCCGTAGGTATTGGCGGCTTCGTCGGTGGCCTGCATGCGACCCATGATGTCGTCCATCTCAGCCGCGAGACGGTCCATGGCCTCCTGCGGTGTGAACGCGCCGGAGTTGACGTCGCCGATCTGCTGCCACCACAGCTGTGCCAGCTTCGGATAGTCGGGCACGTTGATGCCGGTCGGCGTCCACAGCACGCGGTCCGGTGAACGGTAGAATTCAACCAAACCGCCGAGCTTGGGCGCGCGCTCGGTGAAGGACTCGTGGTTGATCGTCGAGTCGCGGATGATGGTGAGCCCGACGTGGCTCTTCTTAACGTCCACCGTCTTGGAGACGACGAACTGCCCGTAGAGCCAGGCTGCCTTGCGGCGGTCGACCGGAGTGGACTTGAACAGCGTCCACGACCCGGCGTCCTGGTAGCCGAGCTTCATGCCGTCCTTCCAATATGGGCCGTGTGGCGAGGGAGCCATCCGCCAGAGCAGGTTCCCGTCCTCGTCAACCGTGTTGTTGCCCTCGCTCTTCGGCTTGACCATGTCGGGAACGAAGGCGGTGTACCAGAAGATCTGCTGGGCCACGTTGCCTTGGCTGAGTGCCGGCAGCGACTGATAGAAGTCGAGGTCGGCAGCTCCCGGAGGCGCCAGGTTACGAAGCCATTCGTCCCATTTGCGGATCGCGTAAACCGAAGCCGGAGCATTGGCACCGCCACCGCGGGAGACCGAAGAGCCCTGGGGATTGCAGGAGCCCTCTTCCATGCGGATGCCCCATTCGTCGATCGGCGTCCCGTTCGGCAGGCCCGGCGAGGTGGAGCCGGCCATCGATAGCCAGGCATCCGTCATGCGCCAGCCGAGGTCAGGCGCGCGCTTGCCGTAGTCCATGTGGCCGTAGACGCGCACGCCGTCGATCTCCTTCACCTCGTTCGTGAAGAAGTCGGCGATATCCTCATACGCCGACCAGTTGACAGGTACACCAAGGTCGTAGCCGTATTTCTCCTTGAACTGCGCCTTCAGGTCTTCGCGATCGAACCAGTCCTTGCGGAACCAGTAGAGGTTGGCAAATTGTTGGTCGGGCAGCTGGTAGAGCTTGCCGTCCGGACCGGTGGTGAAGGACTTGCCGATGAAGTCGTCGACATCGAGCATCGGGTCGGTCACGTCCGCGCCTTCGCCCGCCATCCAGTCGGTGAGGTTGACGGCGCTCTGCAGGCGCGAATGCGTACCGATCAGGTCTGAGTCGTTGATATAGGCGTCGTAGAGGTTGCGGTTCGTCTGCATCTGCGTCTGAACCGCCTGGACGACCTCACCTTCACCGAGCAGCTGATGGTTGACCTTGATCCCGGTGATCTCTTCGAATGCCTTGGTGAGGACCTCCGATTCGTAGGTGTGGGTCGGAATGGTCTCCGACAGCACGTTGATTTCCATGCCGGCGAACGGCTTGGCAGCGTCGATGAACCACTGCATCTCCTCGAGCTGCTGCTCTCGCGTCAGCGTCGAGGGCTGAAACTCGGAATCGACCCACCGTTCCGCCGCCGCCATGTCAGCGAGGGCGTAGGATGGCGCGAACGAGATCAGCAGCGCCGCAGCCGAAACTGTAGCCCTGATTTGCATCGTTGCTTCCTCCTTGCGTGCGCGTTTTCTGGTACGTCTCGCCGCGACGGGGCGCACAGTTGCCGTCCCGGCTGCTTTCACTCCCACGAGCGCGCCGAGCCGGCCCGCCGCGAAGGAACGAAGTTCGAAGAAGAAGGTCATGGCGCCGCCCGCCCGCCCGCCGCGGTAACCGCCGGCTTGGACACGGAGGGATCCAGATAGGCTGCGAGCGCCTCGATCTGTTCCGGCGCGAGGCGAAGGCCGAGCTTCGTCCGGCGCCACAGGATGTCGTCGGCGGTCTCGGCCCACTCCTGATTGACGAGGTAATCGACCTCGCGCTGTGTCAGCCCTGCGCCGAAGTCGCGACCGAGATCAGCTTGGCTCGAGGCACCGGCCAGCACCGTTTCCACTCGTGACCCGTAGGCGCGGCACAAACGCCGAACCAGCGAAGCATCGAGAGCGGGATGCCGACCGGCGATTCCGTCGGACCATGCATCGAACCCGGTGATTGGGATGTCCCCGCCGGGTAGCGTCGCCGTGCGGGTCCACGCGGGTCGCATGTCCGGGAAGGTGTCGGTGAGCTGCGCCAGCGCCGCTTCGGCCAGCCGGCGGTAGGTGGTGATCTTTCCGCCGAAAACCGACAGCAGCGGCGCGTCGCCGGGCGGCCCATCGCGCTCAAGCAGGTAATCGCGCGTCGCCTCCTGCGCCTTGGTGGCGCCATCGTCCACCAACGGGCGCACGCCCGCGTAAGTCCAGCGGATCATCTCGCGCGTGAGCGGCCGCCTAAGGTAGGCGCTGACCGACGACAGCAAATAGTCGGTTTCGAGTTCGCTGATCTCGGCCGCCGACGGGTCACCGTTGTAGTCCTCGTCGGTCGTGCCGATGAGCGTAAAGTCGCGTTCGAAGGGAATGGCGAAACAGATGCGCCCATCCGAGTTCTGGAAAATGTAAGCGCGATCACGCTCAAACACGCCCTCGATGACGGCGTGGCTGCCCTTGACCAGCCGGACCCGGGTCCGCGATTTGACACCCGCGGTCTTGGAGATCACCTCAGACACCCATGGACCACCGGCGTTCACAAGCGCGCGCGCCGAAATCTCGAACCGGCGCGTGTCACGCTGGTCTTCCAGCGTCAGTCGCCAGAAACCATTCTCGCGACGGGCCTCGACGCATCGCGTGCGCGTGCGGACATCCGCGCCGCGGTCCGCCGCGTCGCGCGCAGTCAGCACCACCAGCCGCGCGTCCTCGACACAGCAGTCGGAATACTCGAAAGCGCGCCGGTACGTGTTCTTGAGGTGCTTGCCGGCCGAATCCTTACGCAGGTCGATGCTGCGGGTCGGCGGCAGAATCCGTCGTCCGCCGAGGTGGTCGTAAAAAAAGAGGCCGAGCCGGATGACCGGCCACGGCCTCAGGCCCTTGTGGTGCGGGAGGATGAACCGCAGGGGCCAGATGATGTGCGGCGCCGCCCGAAGCAGGACTTCCCGCTCAATCAGCGCCTCGTGAACCAACCGGAACGCATAGAACTCCAGGTAGCGCAGACCGCCGTGGATGAGCTTGGTAGACGCCGAAGACGTCGCGCCGCCAAGGTCGCCCATCTCAGCCAGGAAGACACTGAGGCCCCGACCCTGCGCGTCGCGGGCGATTCCGCATCCATTGATGCCGCCCCCGATGATGGCGAGGTCATAAAGCTGACCTTGCATTCCTCCCCCGTATTCCCAGCGAACTCAGAGCTGGCATCAATCCGTTGGTTCGGATTGTTTTCGCTTTGCATGCTAACCGAAAAACAAAATGGAAGCAATCGACACAAAATGGAGCCGATAGCGAAATCAATCGCGCCAATTGCGAAAGAAAACGACCGCATTTTCAACGTTCTAAAGGGGGGAGTCCGGGCCGGATGCGTGATTTTCGCTCCCAGCGTCGCCATCTTCGACAGCGCGCGCTTCAACGACGCGCACGCCGTGGGCGCGGCACAGTTCGCTGATCGGCGGCGACACAAGCTGATCGGTGACGAACACGTCGATCTGCGAGATATGGCCAATGCGCACGGGTGCGGAGCGCTCGAACTTCAGCCGGTCGGAAACCAGGATCACCTGCCGGGCATTACCGATGATCGCCTGGCTGACCCGTACTTCCCGGTAATCGAAGTCAAGCAGACCGCCTTCCTCGTCGATCGCCGAGGCACCAATGACGGCGTGGTCGACCTTGAACTGGCTGATGAAGTCGACAGCGGCGCTACCGATTATCCCGCCGTCGCTGCGCCTCACTGGTCCTCCCGCAACGATGACATCAATACGCGGGTGTCGATACAGCATGGTCGCCACGTTGATGTTGTTGGTGATGACCAACAGGCCCTCGTGATCAAGCAGCGAGCGCGCCACTTCCTCGGTGGTCGTGCCAATGTTGACGAACAGTGAGCTGTTGTTGGCGATGAGCTTCGCCGCCGCTGCACCGATCGCGCGCTTCTCCTCGTGTGCGATCAACCGCCGGGCCTCATAGCCGACGTTCTCCACACCCGACGCAATTATGGCGCCGCCATGGATGCGTGAAAGCAACCGCTGTTCGCACAGTTCGTTAAGATCCTTGCGGATCGTCTGTGGCGTCACTTCGAAACGGCCCGCAAGTTCCTCTACGTTGACCCTACCCTGCGAGCGGGCGAGTGCCACGATTTCCTGCCTGCGAATATTCAGATCGTCCATGAAACTGTTCGCTCGATCAATGCGTACGGGCCGCGCCGCCGCAGAATAAGTCTACGAGCATTGCCGCGCCAAGACACACAGAATCTCGCCTCCGGGCGGCATCGGGACAAAGGCTTTTGCATGCCCGGGAGTACATACGGGCTCGGCGCATCCTGGTGGGACAAGAAGGGCGGTCGATTGACGACGCGATTCGTAAGGCAGAGCCCCGGATCGAGGCGGGCAACATCAGTCTGGCGTCGCTCGACAAGATCTCCCAGCTCTGGACCGAGTGGGGCTGCGCGTCGTAAGATCATATGATCGTTCAGCTATTTGCGGACAGGAATTATGGCGACGTGGTTTGGTGAGATTGAAGGAACTGGTTTCGAGACGCTCGATCCACGTTTCAGGGAGTTATTCGCTGGACACGTGCGGGTCGAGCGGCTCTGGACCGGAGCACGGTGGAGCGAGGGCCCGGCCTGGTTTCCCGCCGGGCGCTACCTCGTCTGGTCGGACATTCCCAACAACCGACTTCTGCGGTGGGACGAGACCGACGGGAGTGTGTCGGTCTTCCGATCGCCGTCAAACAACAACAACGGCAATACCATCGACCGCGAAGGGCGATTGGTCTCCTGCGAGCACCTTACGAGGCGCGTCACGCGCACGGAGCATGATGGGTCGATCACGGTTCTCGCGGACCGATTTGAAGGCAAACGCTTCAATTCGCCCAATGACGTCGTCGTGCGTTCCGACGGCACAGTCTGGTTCACGGACCCGAACTACGGGATCGTCACTGATTACGAGGGCGACTATGCGGAGCCAGAGCTGGGCGGCAATCATGTCTATCGGATAGACCCGTCCAAGAAGCGGATCGATCGTGTCGCCGACGACTTCGTCCAGCCGAATGGACTCGCCTTCTCGCCCGACGAGAGCATCCTCTACATTGCCGATACCGGCGTGACGCATGTTGAGAACGGCCCGGCCCACATTCGGCGGTTCCGCGTCGACGAGAATGGAGCCCTGTCGGGCGGCGAGGTTTTCGCCACCTGCTCGGCCGGCATCTTCGACGGTTTCCGCGTGGACCGGCAAGGCCGCATATGGTCCAGCGCCCTCGACGGCGTCCATTGCCTGGATCCCAATGGAACCCTGATCGGAAAGATCAGGATTCCGGAAATCGTCGGCAACGTGCAGTTCGGCGGCCCAAAGCTGAACCGCCTCTTCATCTGCGGAACGACGTCGCTCTACTCGGTTTTCCTTTTCGCCAACGGCATAATCCCGGTTTCTCACAATAGCCGTTGATGGCTCATGACGAGCCATCGACACTGATGTGGGAGGGGCCGTAGGGGCGCCACTTGCTGGCGGGACGCACGCGCGCGGCGAGGTAAGGCTTACCGGGCAGGTTGACGCCAAACGCCGCGTCGGGCTTGCCGCCACGGGTCACCGCACCGTGCCGGGTCGCGACCGGCACTGGCGCCGCGGTTTTCTCCGCCCGCGTTATGGTCATGTTCCAGGTGTCGATAATATCGATCTCGTAGTCGCCGTCGTGGTCAGATTTGCGACGAGTTACTGAAAAGATTGGTTGCGGGGGCAGGATTTGAACCTGCGACCTTCAGGTTATGAGCCTGACGAGCTACCGGACTGCTCCACCCCGCGCCAAAGCCGGCCCGCGAAGGGCGCGAGCGCCACGCACATATAGACCCTTGCGACACTTATTTGAAGGTCGGCCGCGGGCTCAATCGCCCACCGAGGCGGGCGCCCGCAGCCCATGGCCGATCGCAACGCCGAGGGTTATCGCCGGTGACCCGTCGGGCCGGTGGATTTCGACCGGCGGAGGGACCGGCTCCACCGTGTCGAAGTACCGGCTGAAACGGGTGTCGGACCCCGGCCCGCGGCCGCGCGCGACCAGGACGACATCGCGGCCGGCATAGTTGGAAAGATCGTATCGGTAGGCAAAGTGCTGCGGACGGTCGCACAGACAAAGCACCGTGACGTCCGGCCCGAGCGCATAGCTGACCTTACCGGCCTCGATCCAATGCGGCGCCGCCACCACCGTGCCGGGCACGAGAAGCCCGTTCCGCTCCAGCGCCGGCCGCAGTTCGCGCCAATCGACAACGTCGCGTGTGACGTCGGCACTCGCCAGCGCCGGAACGAGTCGTGTCAGCCAGCCGGTCATCACCTGCCCCGCCGCCCCCACGATGAACAACCCCGTGAGGCCTGCCGCCACGACCGCAGCGTCCATCATCAACCGCGGCCCGCGCGCTGCCCAACCCGCGGCAACCGCCCCGGCCAGCGGCATCGCCATCAGCCAGCCGGGGGCCGTCCAGTGCGGCAACCCCGGCGCCCACAGTGTCGCCAGCGTGAACACCGCGATCGGCCCAATCGCCAGCACGGCCAGAAACCAGCTCTGCCTTTGCCGCGGCCCGGCACGGAACGCCCGCACGAGGCCGACCACCAGCGGCACGAAGGTCCAGATCGCGAGGTAGAGGACCTGCGCGCCGACGCTCATCAGCAGGCGGACGAGGCTGATCCCGGACCCCTTGTCGAGCCGCGCGAGCTGAAAGCCGAAGCCGCTGAGATCGTGCTCGAGGTTCCAGATCACCACCGGCAGGAACAGAACCAGTGCAACCGCCGCGCCGAGCCATGGACCCGGTGACCTGAGCCAGCGTCGCGCCGGAGGCACCGACACTAGGAACGCCAGCGTGCCGACGAACAGGAAGGCGCCGTGGTACTTGGACAGCATGGCCAGCCCACCGAGCGCGCCGGCCGCCAACCATAACCGCAGTGGCCATCGCGGTTCCGGGTCGACCACCAGGATGCGGGCGACCACGCTCGCTCCGGCGAGCATGAAGAAATCGACCGGCCCATCCGGCAGGATCCACGACGCCGTCGACAGCGTGAACACCGGCGCGAGGTTGAAGAGCACCACCGCCCACAGCCCGGCGCGCGTGTCGAACAGATGCGCCGTCAACCGGTAAAGCAACCAGGTCGAGCCGGCGAACAGGGCGATGAACGGCAGGCGCAGAAGAAGGCCGTTCTCGCTGCCGGTGACCTTCGCCACGACACCGACGATCCATACGTGGAGCGGCGGTTGGTCGAGGTAGCTCAGCGACAGGTCGCGCGCCTGGCTGACCATGTAGGATTCATCGACCCCGAGGCCGATGACGCCGGCAAGAACGATTCGCAGCGCGGCGGAAACGGCGATCAGGACGAGGACGGCCTGCCCGTCGGAGATTCGCCGCGCCGATGGCTCGGCTGCCGCGCCGGGTGCGCCTGTCACATTTCCTCGTCGATCAGGTACAACGGTCGCTGCTTGCTTTCGATGAACAGCCGGCTCACGTATTCGCCGATAACCCCGAGGCTGATCAGCTGGACCCCGCCGAGAAACAGGATCACGGTCATGGTTGATGCGTAGCCCGGCACATCAATGCCGCTGACCAACGCGCGAATAACGATGAAGGAGCCGTAGACGAGCGCCAGAACTGCAACGAACAGACCGATGAACGTCCACACCCTGAGCGGCAAGGTCGAGAAACCGGTGACGCCGTCGATGGCCAGTGCCCACAGCCGCCAAAAACTGAACTTGCTCTTCCCCTGCGCGCGCGTCTCGCGCCGATAGGGCACGCCGATGCTGCGATACCCGACCCAGGCGAACAGACCCTTCATGAACCGATTGCGTTCCGGCAGGCGGCGAAGCGCTTCCACCACCCGCCTGTCGAGCAGGCGGAAATCGCCGGTATTTGGCGGGATCGGGCTCGCGGCCAGCCGGTTGAACCAACGATAGAAGAGCTCGGCTCCGGCCCGTTTCAATCGCGTGTCGCTCGTTCGGTCGGCGCGCACGCCGTAGACGACTTCGTAGCCCTCGCGCCAGCGCTCCAGGAATTCCGGGATTAGCTCTGGCGGGTCCTGCAAGTCCACGTCGATTGGCACCACGACGTCGCCTCGGACGTGATCGATGCCGGCAGCCAGCGCCGCCTCTTTGCCGAAGTTCCGGGTGAACCCAATCACCCGCACGCGTTGGTCGCGGCGGTTGAGGTTCCTGAGCGTCTCGCGCGTCCCGTCCGAGCTTCCATCGTCGATGAAAACGACCTCGAGGTTAATGCCAAGCGGCTCGAGCGCCTCTAGGATCCTTGCGTAGAAGCCCTCGATCGCGTCCTCTTCGTTGAAGACGGGCACGATCAAGCTGATGAGACGGAGCTCACGCGTCCGCTTCGGCGCGCGGCTTGCGGCGTCCTTCACCGTGGCTCTCCGTTACTCGCGGCCCTCATGACGGCTGCTCGGACCTCCGCGTCGAACGGAATCGTCGGCAGGGCAACGCTGTCTTAGCAGACCCCCGTTCGCCCACAAACCGAAGAGTCCCGGCGACACGCCGACCCGACGGGAATGACTCCGCAGGCGGTCTGAAGCTAGTATGGGTCTCCTACATCGCGCCGGGGCGGTGACCCATGCGCTGTCTGATCCCGATCGCAGTCGCGGCATCGTTGTTGGCACAGCCGTGCCACGCACAAGACGAATCCATCTGGCGCGGCTGCGGCAAATTCGAGGCGTGGCGAATCTGGGTCCTCGGCACCGAGGATTTCGATGACGAGGCCGCGACCGCCGAGTGCGGCGCGCCGAAGGAGCCGGAGGAGCTCCTGGTCGGTTGCACGCGCGTGATCGGTCGCAGCGCCGACAAAGGGATTCTCGGCGACGCCGACTTCAACCGTGCGCTAGCGCGCATCGCGCTTGACGATCTCGACGGCGCCATCGCCGACGTCGCCCGGCTGCTCCCTTCCGACGAAGACAGCGACGCCTATGACGTGCGCGGCGTCGCCCGCTACTGTGGCGGCGACGTGGAAGGGGCACTGGCCGATTTCAACGCAGCATTGGCGATCTGGCCCGAAAACGAGGTCGCGTTGGCCGACCGCGCCCGTGTCTACCTGGCGATGGACGATCTCGATCGCGCCTTGCGAGACGCTCAACGCGCTGCCGACATCGAGCCCGACCACGAGACCGCGTTTGCCATCATCGGCGCCGCGTACGAACGCAAGGGCGACATGGCAGCCGCAGCGGACGCCTACGACGAGGCGCTGGAGATCGAGTTCTTCTGCGACTGCGGCGCGATCGACTTCGATGCCGTCGAGGCGGCCTACGACGGCGTCGACGCCGCGGCTGAGTAGCGAGATTGATGGGTGCCGCCAGGGCGACGGCGGACAAAATAGCCCTCGACTCGGGCAGCCGCAGGCGGACTGGCGTCAGGCAATCGACCCGACCAAGCCGCCGGCTTCAATTTCCCGGCGCGATCGGCAAGGGACGAATGGTGAGTGTGCCGGCTGGCGGATTGAAAATGACCGGCGGACCCAGGACCGGGCAGCACTCACCGAGCTGCGCGTTCCATGCCGTACCGGGCTGGCATGCCTGAAGGCACATGACCGACGGTCCGCCTGCGAGCGCGCCGAACCGAACGCGCACCATCTTGTCCCCGGGATTGCATTGCCGACACTGCCCCTGTGCGGGCACAAACACGGCACCCGGCTGGCAAACACCAGGCGCAACTGGCTGCGTCACCAATAGCGGGGCTGGCGCGGGCCGGTAGCAGCCGTTGGCCGCCAGTGCCGGAATATGCGCGAAAGCGGCCACGACCGCTGCTGCCGCGCCGAGAGTAACGTGGGCCCTCTGCATTTTGGACAACCCTCCGCTGCACAACGCCGTGTTGGGAGGAGGCCTCCGCCACTAAGCCGTCTCACGGCGCCCACCGCAAGCCGAAAGTTCTCCGCCCCAAGCGCTGCACTGGGTTAACGGCGCTGTCCCCGCCGCGATCGATGGCATGGGCAAGGGCTGGGAGAGCGGCATGGAGCTGCTCGCGAAGCTGTTGGCCGAGCTGCAAGCGTGAGCCGTCGCCGACCATGAATCGCCGGCGCAACACCAAAACGCCGCCCCGAAAGGCGGCGTTTCAGCGTGCGTGGTTCGTGTGAAGAGAAGGCTCGAAGAAACGCCAAGGGACCGTAGAGCGCCGAAGGCGCGACAGGGATGTAAAGATGTCTGCGCTTGGCAGGCCTGGCAGCGACCTACTTTCCCACGTCTTGGGACGCAGTATCATCGGCGCGGAGAAGTTTAACGGCCGAGTTCGGAATGGGATCGGGTTTGGGCTCCTCGCAATAACCACCAGGCCAGCCAAACGCAGAGGACAAAAGGACATACGACAGACTGCGACTAGCCGCCTCCATCGCTGTTCCGAATGTCAGACCGGTCTGTTCTCTGTCGTCCGCTGTCCGTCTCCGGCGACGGGCATCGAGAATGAGAGTGATCAAGTCGATCGAGCGATTAGTACCGGTAAGCTTCATGCGTTGCCGCACTTCCACACCCGGCCTATCGACGTGGTGGTCTTCCACGGCTCTCAAGGGAGAAATCGTTTCGAGGGAGGCTTCCCGCTTAGATGCTTTCAGCGGTTATCCCGTCCGCGCATAGCTACCCTGCAATGCGGCTGGCGCCACAACAGGTCCACCAGAGGTGCGTCCGTCCCGGTCCTCTCGTACTAGGGACAGCTCCTCTCAATTCTCCTACACCCACGGCAGATAGGGACCGAACTGTCTCACGACGT
>CAYTXI010000016.1:0-30864 GCA_964441935.1 uncultured Bauldia sp. | reverse complement strand
CCAACATCGTACCGTACCAGGTGTTCGCGGTCGCCGACGGTCACGTTGTCGTCGCCGTCGGCAACGACGCACAGTTCCGTCAATTCGCCGCCGTGATCGGCGCGCCCGACCTTGCCGGCGACCAGCGATTTGCGACCAACGAGGCGCGGGTCCGCAACCGCGACGTCCTGGTTCCCGAAATCGCGCGCCGGATGGCTGGCCTCGCCGCTGCCGACATTCTCGAGCGGTTGGAGCGAGCAGGGGTACCGGCCGGGCCGATCAACGATCTGGCGCAAGTCTTCGCCGATCCCCAAGTCGTCCACCGGGGCATGCGCATCGACTTGCCTCGCGTCGCTGGCGGTCCTGTGCCGGGCGTGCGGACGCCGATCCTGATGTCGGCGACGCCGCCCCGGTACGAACGCGCCGCGCCACGCCTCGGCCAACACACCGTGCCGATCCTCGCCGAGCTCGGTTACGGCGCTGCCGACATCGACCGGCTGAGGCGGGAGGGGGTGGTCGGTGGCTGAAGTCTAGTTCGTCCGCAGCGCGTCGGCGGGGACGAGGCGCGTGGCGTGCCAGGCCGGGTAGAGGGCGGCGAGGGGGCCGGCGATCAGAACGGCGACCAACGCTTGGGCCACCAGGGTGGTCGTCAGGTAGGGCCGCAGGATGCCTGCCGCGATTTCGGTGCGCGTAACCAACTCCATCGTTATCGCGCCGAGGCCGACACCGATGACGCCGCCAATCAGACTCATCACCAACCCCTCGATGACGATCAGGCGCATGATGCGCGCCGGGGCCCAGCCGATCGCCGACAGGATTCCAATCTCGACGGTGCGCTCGCTGACCGCCATGAGCAGCGTGTTGGCGATGCCGAGGCAGGCCATCGCCAGCACGACCAGCGAAACCGTCGAGGCGATCGACTGAATCAGGTTGAGCAGGCGGATGTCGCCGGCAAGGTCCTCGGTATTGCTGACGTGATAACCGGGGGCGGCCTCGACGAGCCGGCGCTTGACCTCCGCGATGCGGTCGGAGTCGAGGGGTCGGGCGAGACGCACCTGGTAGAGCGTCACGATCCCGTCGCGCCCGAGCAGCTCCTGCATGCCCTTCAGCGGAACGATGGCGATGTTCTGGTTGAACGTGCTGGTGAAAGCGGCAATTCCCACGATCTCATAGGGTTGGAACTGCAACTCGATGGTGTCGCCGACCTTCTTGCCCAGTCCCTCGGCTATCGACTCGCCAAGAACGACGCTCCATTCCTCGCCCGCGGCCGGCAGGCGGCCATCGACGAGGTTGACGCTCCGCCACAGGAAGCTCCTTTCCGGCCAGGCGGCGACCAGGATGTTGGCCGCGTCGTCGGCCGTGGTGAGGTTGAGGACGGCGCCGGATACGGCGTCGACGCCATCGACCGCCGACAAGACAGGCCCCAGCGTTTCGGGAACGGTGCTGGCGATGAGGCTGAAGGCGCCGCGCTGGCTGACGACGAGGTCGGCGCCCGGTTCCTCGATGCCCGCCGAAAGGGAATGCCTCACCCCGCTGGTCAGCCCAGTGAGTGAAACGAAGCCGGCGATGGCGACCGCGATGCCCGCGGTGGTCAGTGCCGTACGGGTCGGCCGCCCGAGAAGATTGCGGATCGGGAGGGTCAGCTCGTTCATGGCGATGACGGTGCCTGGGTCCGGCGCGCGTCGGCAGCGCCGTCCGCTGAGGCGGCGTGGTTCCTGACAACGCGGCCGTCGGCAAGCTCGATGTGTCGATGGCAGACGGCGGCTACCTCGCGGTCATGAGTGACGATGACGATCGCGGTTCCGAAGTCGCGATGCAGCTCGGCGATAATCTCCATGACCTGGTCGCTCGAATCGCGGTCGAGGCTGCCGGTCGGCTCGTCGGCGACGAGAACGTCGGGGTTGTTGGCAAGGGCGCGCGCAATCGCCAATCGCTGGCGCTCGCCGCCCGACAGGCTGGTGGGGTGCAGATGCGAGCGCCCGGCGAGGCCAAGGCGTCCGAGCAACGAGTCGACGCGTTCGCCGCGGCGCCGGCCGTCGCTCCCGCGGCCGAGCATCGCCACCTCGACGTTCTCGCGGACGTTGAGGGTCGGGATCAGGCAGAAGTTCTGAAAGACGAAGCCGAAGTGTTCCGCCCTGATTGTCGCCCAGGCTGCGCGCCCCGCGATCGACCTGCCGGCGAAGCGCACCGCGCCTCTGGTCGGCAGGTCGAGCCCGCAGACCAAATTGAGCAGCGTCGACTTGCCGCTGCCGCTGCGTCCGACGATCGCGACCGTCTCGCCGGCGACGACGGACAGGGACACGTCATCGACCGCGACGATACGGCCCCCGTCGAACTCCCTGTGAACGTGATCGAGCTCGATAAGGGGCTTCGGCGATTCGTCAGGGCGCGGCACCCGAAACCTCCCGGCGCAGGTCGGCGATCAGCTTGTCGATCGACGCACCCTCGGCCGCCATGCGGGCAGCGACGTCGTCGCGGCGCCGGAGCGACACAGAGGCGCCGCCGACGTAGACGTCGACGACGCACGGACTGGCACTGCAACGGTCGACGCGCCAGTCGATCGTGATCGGCTCCTGCGGCGGCCGTTCGATCCGGGTTCTGACGAGGATGTCGCCGTCGGCCAGCGTCCGTCCGGCGCCGATGACGAAATCCTGGCTGCGGTGCGGACCGAGGCGTTTGACCAGCGCTTCAACGATGGCGTCGAGCAGGGCGTCGATGAAGTTCTGGCGATCGGCGCTGCTGGCGCTCGACCAGTGGTCGCCCAGGACGACCTTCGCAATTGTCGCCGCATCGAATGCCTCACGCAGAGTCTGGGACCGGTCCGGCGCGTCGCCGTCGTGCGCCACGGCGAAAGCAGTCTCGTGGACGCGTTCGACCAGGGCGACGGCGTCCGCGACCGGGTCGGCGTGGGCGGTGGTTCCCGTCAAGAAGATTGCTGACAGCGAAGCGACGGCGAGCCAACGTGCCTGCACGGTGATCGGGATCCTGAAAGGGGGGCCGGCGAAGCAGATAGACCGGCGAAGCGCCGGAGAATTTCACAGAGCCCGGTCGCAGGCAAGGCGGCCAGTGAGGTCGGACAGGGCGACGCTATGACGCGGATCCCCGGTTGAGAGTTGGGCGGGCCTCCGTCGGAAGGGCCGCAATGAGGGTCAACGCCCCAGTGCACTGCGCGCAAGTGGTTGAAGCGCGCCGGCTTGTCCGATAACTGAAACGGCCGGATATGGTATCGATGTGCCGACCCAGGGGGCGACGTGGCCCGTGAACCTTCAGCCAAACGCTACGACCGCATGCACTATCGCCGGTGCGGACGCAGCGGGCTCAAACTACCGTCGATCTCACTCGGCCTCTGGCACAACTTCGGCCACGCCTCGTCGGCAGAGACGGCCCGCGCGATGTGCCGGACCGCCTTCGATCTCGGCATCACCCACTTCGACCTTGCCAACAACTACGGCCCACCACCGGGCTCGGCGGAGGAGCTGTTCGGTACGATCTTGCGGAGCGAGTTTCGCGACTATCGCGATGAGCTGATCATCTCGACCAAGGCCGGCTACCTGATGTGGCCGGGTCCATACGGCGAGTGGGGCAGCCGCAAGTACCTGCTGGCCAGCCTCGATCAGAGCCTCATGCGAATGGGTCTCGACTACGTCGATATCTTCTACTCGCATCGCTTCGATCCCGATACGCCACTGGAAGAGACTATGGGCGCGCTCGACGCCGCCGTCCGCCAGGGCAAGGCGCTCTACGTCGGCATCTCGTCGTACAGTTCCGAGCGGACCAAAGAGGCGGCCGCGATCCTGCGGGAGCTCGGCACGCCGGCGCTCATCCACCAGCCTAGCTACTCGATTCTCAACCGGTGGACCGAGGAGGACCAGTTGCTCGACACACTGGAAGAGGAGGGCATGGGCTGTATTTCATTCTCGCCGCTCGCTCAGGGCCTCCTCACCGACAAGTACCTGAAGGGCGTGCCGGCGGATAGCCGCGCCGCCAGCGGCGCGGAGTCGTGGCGACCGAGCTTCCTGAACAAGGAGAACATCGCCTGTGTCGCCGCGCTCAACCGGCTCGCCAAGAAGCGCGGCCAGTCGCTCGCCCAGATGGCGCTCGCCTGGGTGCTGCGCGACCGGCGCATGACCTCGGCCCTGATCGGCGCGAGCCGGCCAGAGCAGATCGTCGACGCGGTCAAGGCGCTCGACAATCTCGAATTCTCGAAGGCCGAACTCGACCGGATCGACCGGCTGGCGATGGATGCGGGTGTCAACATCTGGAGAAAGTCGAGCAAGGCCTGAGTCCCGACATGCCAACAGACCCCAAAAAGCGGCGCAGCGCACGCTGGTTCCTGGCGGAGGACCTGCGCTCCTTCGCCCATCGCTCGCGCACCCTGCAAATGGGCTACGCCTATGAGGATTTCATGGGCAAGCCGGTGGTGGCGATCATCAATACCTGGTCCGACCTCAACCACTGTCACGCCCATTTCCGCACGCGCGTGGAGGAGGTGAAGCGCGGCGTATGGCAAGCGGGTGGGTTCCCGGTCGAACTGCCAGCGCTGTCGTTGTCCGAGACCTTCGTCAAGCCGTCGACGATGCTTTACCGCAACCTCCTGGCGATGGAGGTCGAGGAACTCCTACGCTCGCACCCGGTCGACGGCGCTGTGCTGATGGGCGGGTGCGACAAGACCACGCCGGCGCTGCTGATGGGCGCGACCAGCATGAACCTGCCGGCGATCTACATGCCTGCCGGGCCGATGTTGCGCGGTAACCATGCGGGGCGCATTCTCGGTTCGGGCAGCGACGTGTGGAAGTATTGGGCCGAGAAGCGCGCCGGTACGATCACCGAGGCGGAATGGCGTGCCATGGAGGCGGGTATCGCCCGCTCCTACGGCACGTGCATGGTCATGGGCACCGCCTCGACGATGACCTCACTCGCCGAGGCGCTCGGCATGACGCTCCCCGGTGCGTCTTCGATCCCGGCCAGCGATTCCAATCACCCGCGCATGGCGAGTCAATGCGGAAGGCGCATCGTCGAAATGATCGACGAGGACCTGAAACCGCGCGATATCCTGACACGCGCCGCGTTCGAGAACGCGCTCGTCGTCCAAATGGCGCTCGCCGGGTCGACCAACGCGATGATCCACCTCATCGCCATGGCCGGGCGGGCGGGCGTCGAGCTCAATCTCGCAGACTTCGACCGGGTGGCGCGCGGGGTGCCCGTGTTGGCGAACATCCGGCCGTCGGGGACGCTGCTGATGGAGGACTTCTACTACGCGGGCGGGCTGCCGGCGCTGATGACGATGCTGCGCGACATGCTCGATCTCGACGCGCGCACCGTCTCCGGTAAAAGCCTCGGGGCGGCGATCGCCGGGGCGCAAGTCTATCACCCCGACGTCATCCGCTCGCTCGACAACCCGATTTCGGGGGTGGCGGGAACGGCGGTGCTCATCGGCAATCTCGCCCCGGACGGCGCGGTGATGAAGCCTTCGGCGGCGGAGCCGCGGCTGCTCAAACATTCGGGGCCGGCGCTGGTCTTCCGTGACTACAACGAGATGAACGCAATCGTCGACCGCGACGATCTGCAAGTAACGCCCGACCACGTTCTGGTCCTACAGAATGCCGGGCCGGTCGGTGCGCCCGGCATGCCGGAATGGGGAATGCTGCCGATCCCGCAGAAGCTGCTGAAGCAGGGCGTGCGCGACATGCTGCGGGTGTCCGACGCGCGCATGAGCGGTACTGCCTACGGCGCCTGCATCCTGCATGTCGCGCCGGAGTCTTACCTCGGCGGACCGCTGGCAGCGGTCAAGAACGGTGACATCATCTCGGTGGACGTCGAGCGGCGCTCGATAAACCTGGAAGTGGGCGACAGCGAGATTGCACGGCGGCTCGCCGAATGGTCGCCGCCGGACCGCACCTTCGCACGCGGCTACAACCATATCTACGCCAAGCATATGCGTCAGGCAGATAAGGGCTGCGATTTCGATTTCCTGGAGGGCACAGCGCCAACCTCGGAACCGGAAATCCACTGACCTGGGGCGGCGGGAATCCCGGTTGACGTCGAACCGCTAAGCTGTCGTGCTAGACCACGCCGGTGGCACGGACAACGTCGAGCACGTCCCGACCGCCCTCCCAGATCATAGCCGCCGCGACCCACGCAATCAGCCCAAGGCCGAGATAGGAAATCCACGGATAGCGTGCGAGTAGGCGAGCGACGAGCGTCGCCGCGACGCCCATCAGGGCAACCGACAATGCAAGCCCGATCACTAGCACCCAGACGTGGTGGCGCGCGGTGCCGGCCACCGCGAGCACGTTGTCGAGCGACATGGAGACATCGGCGACCACGATCTGGAGCAGGGCCGCGCCGAACGTCTTGGTCGCCGGAACCGCCATCGCAACCCCCCCGGCGAGCGCCGGCAACGCTTGCCCATAGAGCCTGCCGTCGATGGTGCCGTCGAGCGCGTCGGCGCCGAGCGCCTCGCGATGGCGGGCCGCCTTCCTGGTTTCGCGCCACAGCTTCCACACCACCCACAAGAGAAGCAGGCCGCCGGCGAGCACCAGGCCGATGACGTTCAGAAGCTGTGTGGTAAAGATCGCGAAGAAGATGCGCAGTACGGCTGCCGCTGCAATGCCGATGATGATCGCCTTCTTGCGAAGCTCGACCGGGAGGCCGGTCGCGGCCATGGCAACCACTATGGCGTTGTCGCCCGCCAACACGAGGTCGATGACGACGACGGTGAAGAGGGCGGTCAGAGCCGATTCTGCAAGCATGAAGCGGTCGTAGAAAAGCTGCCTGATCGCTTATGTAGGGACCGGTGCGTGGGGGTCGAGCAGCTTCTCGCTCTTCAGATCGCTCCACAGGCCGGATGGTATCGGCGTCCGCCACCACTCGAGGATCTGACCGAACTCGGCTGGTGAGCGCGGCCCCGGGATGACGCTGGCAACGAGCGGATTGGCGATCGGAAATTGCAGCGCCGCGGCGGCGAGCGGGGTGCCGTGCGCCTCACAGACTCGTGTGATCGCTTCGACCTTGCGGACTACCTCGTTGGGCGCCTTGGCGTAGTTCCAAGTCTCGCCGCCGGCGAGAACGCCGGAGTTGAACGGGCCGCCGACGACGATCGACGCGCCGTGCTTCTCCACTGCGGGGAAGAGGGGCGCGAGCGCCTCTTGCTCCAGCAGGGTGTAGCGTCCCGCCAGTAGGAAGATGTCCCACTGGCCGTGGTTCAGCGCGTCGGCAATGGGCTCGGCCTCGTTGACACCAATGCCCACCGCCTTGATCTCGCCGCTGCGCCGCAATTCGTCGAGCGCCTTGTAGGCGTCGTCCATTGCCGTCTTGAAGACATCGGACTGGCGCTCAACGGTGCCGTGGCTGAAGACGTCGATGTCGTGGATGTACAGAGCGTCGATGCGGTTCAGGCCGAGGCGCTGCAGGCTGTCCTCGTAGGAGCGCATGATGGCATCGTATGTGTAGTCGAACACCGGCTCGAACGGAAAGGGGTTGCGCCACTGGTCCGTCGGCTCCTGGGGATGGCGGCGCGGTTTGAGCAGCCGCCCGACCTTGGTCGACAACACCCAGCCCGCGCGGTCGCGCAGCTCATCGCCGACCAGGTGCTCGGAGCGGCCGTAACCGTAGAAGGGCGAGGTGTCGACGTAGGTGACGCCGGCGTCGAGGGCGGCGAGAACGATCAACTTGGCGTCGACGTCGGTGACCGGCTGCATGTTGCCAGCCAGCGAGGCGCAGCCGAGGCCGAGGGTCGTTATTGCCGTGTCGGTGCGGCCGATCCGTCGCTCCTCAAATTGCATCGTTGTCCCCCCGTTCTCGTGTTTTCGGCAATCGGATCGTTGGGTAGATACATGAGCGGCCGCTGCTTGAGTAGATGCAGCGTTCGGCGGCGGTGTGGCAGCGTCAGGCCGTGCAGGGAATCACCCGCGTGCGCTGGGGCGGTGGGCGTGGGGTTCGCCGCCGGCGTCCGGCGATCTCTCTAGCGCAGACACCAGCCCCAATAGAGCTGGCCGAAGATGTTGCGCTTCTGGCATCGGTAGGAATTCTTGGCGATGTAGTAGCCGGTGGCCGCGCCCAGACCGCCGCCGACCAACGCGCCGCCGGCGCTCTTGGTCGCGGCTGCCCCGACAACTGCACCCGCGGCGCCGCCGACAACCGCACCCTGTGTTGTCTTGGGGGTCCAAGTGCATCCCGACGCGCCGCTGAGGACAAACGCGCCGACCAGCGCGACAGCAGCAAGTTTCCGCATCGAAGCCTCCGTCGTACGGGGCCGCACGCTCAGCCCGAAATCACGAGAACGAACCTGGCAACACCATGGTCACGATTGCGGCGAAAACGAGAAACGGACGACGGCCCCGTCGTGGGCGTCGGCTGATGTCGATCTCAGGGGCCCGGCGGCCGAATGCTCGGCCGCCATCGCGTCAATACGGGGCGGGCGTCGTAGCCGCTGCCACCGCAGCGCCGGCGACCGCGCCGACGCCGGCACCGACCGCGGCGCCACCGAATGTTCCGGTCGCTACACCGCCGATGATGCCACCTGCGACGCCCCCGATAACGGCGCCCTGGACGACGCGGTCATGGGGTGTCGCGTATTGCGAGCAGCCGGCAAGGGTCATGCCCACGACCGCAAGAACAGCCAGTTTCTTCATCCCATCCTCCTGTTAGGGCGCAAAATTCTTAGCACGCTTAGTCTGAGGGGTGTGTGATGAAAAAGTCACGTCGGTGAGGCGGCGCTGGGGTGCGCGCACCAAGGCCGGCCGCCCATCCCGCATGTGTGGGACGGATCGCAATCCGGGATGGGCAGAGAAAGGATTCGGCAATGATTCTCTTGGATTCTGCGATCATCCCACTATCTGCCCACGAAAAAGATGGGACGGAATATGGTTGACACCAGGGATGCGCGCGGGCACTCGAAAGGCAAGGGAGGGCGTCCATTGCGGGCCGACGAACTGCTCGAGGAAGTCGGCGGTTATTGCCGCCTTGCTGGTCTTGCCGAGTCCACCTTCGGACGTCTGGCGGTCAACGACGGGAAGTTCGTTGCCCGTTTGCGCGACGGCGGCCGTATTACGCCGCGCACGCTCGACCGGGTTCGCAACTACATTGCCGCCCATCCGCCCAACGGCGGTGATCGCTCGGTTCTGCGGCGCACACGCGGCGGGGTCGGGCACGAAGACGCCGGCTCTCAGATCGCCGCGCCGGCGAGGGCAGTCGGGTCGCGCCACAACTTCCGCTTCTTCGACAATCGTCAGAAGTACCTCCTGTTCGTGACCACCTGCGGTGAGAAATCGGTGATCGCCAACCGCGTCGCCCAGGAACTCGGCAACATCAAGCCGCGACCGCCGGCGCTACGGCTGTTCGACGCGGGCATGGGCGACGGGTCGGTGCTTGCCAGGGTGATGCGAGCGATGCACGCCCGCTTCCCGACGCTGCCGTTTTACGTCGTCGGCAAGGAGATCAGCCTGGAGGACGTCCGCCTGTCGCTCGACAAGCTGCCCGACCGCTTCTACGAGCACCCGTCGAGCGTCGTGGTCTTCACTAACATGTTCTATTCGGAAGCGCCGTGGCTCAGGGTCAATTCGCCCGGCGCCGCGGCCAGCATGGTGTGGCGAGAGGTGGCGCTCGCCGGCGACGCCGCGCACCATTTCGAGGAACAGATCGCTGGCTTGCAGTCGTTCCTCGGTCGCAGCTGGACGACCAGAGCGAGTCCCAAGACCGGCAATCCGATCTACGACCGGCCGGTGGTGCTGGTGCTCTACCGCGACGATCATCGCTTCCTGCTCGACCCGGTGATTCCGCGGCTCGGGCGGGCGACGGCGGACTACGATCTGGTGATCGCGTCGCAGCCCTACCGGGCGCGGGTGCCGGCGGAGTTCAAGGCCAAGCGCGTGGTCGTACCGCTCACCCGGTCGCTGGGGCCGGGCGGACGCCTGATCGCCATCCATTCGCATGGCGACGATCCCGGGATGGAAATCATCAACCACATCTGGCCGGACGAGAAACCGTTTCAGACCAGCCGTTACGCGGTGCTCGACGCGGTCAAGCGAGAACTGGGCGCTGACCGGCACGGCTTCAACTTCAACGCTTTCTCGGACAGCCGATCGATCTTCCGCTACGACATGCACACGCTGCCCAACGAGGTTGCCGACCAGATCGGCACGTCGACGCTGTTCGCGGCATGGAACGCGGCCATCTACGTTGCCCAGATCGAGGACGAGCGACTCGACGACGTGGTCAAGACCGGGGGGTACATCGAGGCAACCCGCGAGGTCCTGAAAAAACACGGCGGTCTGTGGTTCCTCGACGAGTCCTACGTCATCTCGCGGCGTCGGTCGTGACGATGACGACGCCGATCCCGCCCCGAGATTTCCACGTGCGGTTGATCGAGCTACTGCATTCCGCTTCGATCGAGATTCCCGCCAAGCCGGACCTCGTGAACACGCTCAAGCGAGCGTTCGATCCGGGCACGGAGGTCTTCGTCAACCTGCCGCCGGCGGGCGATTACCATGCCTGCATCGAAACGGCGGCGGCGATTAGGCGCGCCGGCTTTCGCCCGGTGGCTCACGTCGCTGCGCGCAATCTCAGAAGCGCAGCCGAGCTCGACGACTATCTGCAGCGGCTCGCCGGCGAGGCGCGCGCAGACCGGGTGCTCGTGATCTCCGGGGATCGGAAGGAGCCCAAGGGACCGTTTTCCTCGGCGATCGACTTGCTTGCCAGCGGGCGGTTCGAGGCCGCCGGGATGCGGGCGGTCGGCATTGCCGGCCATCCGGAGGGGCACCCCGCCGTCGCGGCGGACGTCCTCGATCGCGCGCTGGTCGAAAAGTGCAGTGCTGCGGAAGCCGCCGGTCTCGTGCCATTCGTCGTTACCCAGTTCTGTTTCGAGGCGGCACCGATCCTCGCCTACCTCGATCGGCTGGAGACGCTCGGCATCACCGCGCCGATCAAGGTTGGCGTCGCCGCCCCGGCCAACATCGCCACGCTGATCAGGTTCGCGGTGCGCTGCGGTGTCGGGGATTCACTGAGGACGCTACGGACGCAGGCGAAGACAGTGGGGCGGCTCATCGGCGAGAGCGGGCCGGAGGACCTGTTGCACGACCTCGCGATCGGCTTGGCGGCGGTGCCGGCCGACCGAGTGAGTGGCGCACACTTCTACGCCTTCGGTGGCGTCGACAAGGCTGCCGAATGGATCGAGACGACGCTGTCGAGACTCTACGGCGCGGTTGCCAAAGAAGCGTCGGGCGCATAGGCCGCACGGCGAATTCCCCGAGAATCAAGGCAAGGCTGCGTTCCGTCCCGGGCCACAACCAGCGCGGCTATCAGCGGATCACGCGTGCTCCCTTGCCCTTCATTACCGCTTCGACCTCCTTGGCCCTCACCATGGAGGTGTCGCCCGGCGTCGTCATCGCGAGCGCGCCATGCGCGGCACCATATTCAACGGCGGCCTGCGGGCCCTTGCCTTCCAGGAAGCCATAGGCGAGGCCGGACGCGAAGCCATCGCCACCGCCGACGCGGTCGTAAATCTCCAGGTTCTCGCGCATCGGCGCTTCGTAGAACTCGCCGCCGGCCCAGATCACCGCGCCCCAGTCGTTGAAGGAGGCGGTCCTGGCGTTACGCAGTGTGGTAGCCGCAACCTTGAAATTGGGGAACGCTTTCACAGCCGTGGCAATCATCTTCTTGAAGTTGGCGGGATCGATCTTGGAGATATGCTCGTCCAGCCCCTCGACTTCGAAGCCGAGGCAGGCGGTAAAGTCCTCCTCATTGCCGATCATCACATCGACATGTGGCGCGATCTCGCGATTGATCTTCCGTGCCGCTTCCTGCCCGCCCTGCGATTTCCACAATGAGGCACGATAGTTGAGATCATACGAAACGACCGTGCCGTATTTGTGCGCCGACTCCACCGCCTCGATCACCGCTTCTGCGGTGTTGGACGCGAGCGCTGTGAAGATGCCGCCGGTGTGGAACCAGCGCACGCCTTCCTCGCCGAAGAGCTTCTGCCAGTTCACTTCGCCGGGGCGGATCTGCGACGCCGCCGAATTGGCGCGGTCGGAACAACCGAGCGCGGCGCGGATGCCGAACCCTTTCTCAGTGAAATTCAATCCCACGCGTGTGTTGCGGCCGATGCCGTCATGCTCGCGCCAGATGACATGGGACATGTCCACGCCGCCTTGGCAGATGAAGTCCTCAACAAGCCAGCCCAGGTCGTTTGCCGGTAGTGCGGTGACGACGGCGGCGCGCTTACCCCAGCACTTGCGCATCGCGCGCGCCACATTGTACTCGCCACCGCCCTCCCACACGGTGAACTGGCGCGCGTTGCGTACGCGACCGAAGCCGGGATCGAAGCGCAGCATCACTTCTCCGAAAGAGACGCAGTCCCACTTGGTCTCGGAAGCGGGGCGGATGTTCAAGACGTCAGCCATGGGCACGTATCTTCTTGATCAATTGAACGGTGTCGCGGACCTTGTTCTCGATGCCCGCGTAGTCCTTGGCGGCGAGCAGCTCCTTGGTGACCAGCTTGGAGCCGATGCCGGCGGCGACGATACCGGCCTTGAACCATTTGGTGAGCGATTCCTCGGTCGGATCGACCCCGCCGGTCGGCATCATCTTGGTCCAAGGCATGGGGCCGAGGATGGATTTGACGAAGTCCGGCCCGCCCACCGACGAACCCGGAAACACCTTCACGATTTCACAGCCCAGCTCCTGTGCCTCGCTCACTTCCGTCGCGCTGCCGCATCCGGGGCTATAGGGAATGCCGCGGCGATTGCAGAGCCGGGCGATCTCGGGGTTGGTCATCGGGCCGACGACGAAGTTGGCGCCGTTGGCGATGTACAAGCCGGCGGTCGGCGCATCGACGACAGAGCCGACGCCCATGATGACCGTGGGGTCGGCTTTGGCGAAATGGCGCGTCACCTCGAGAAAGACGTGCGCGGCAAAGTCGCCGCGGTTGGTGAACTCGACGCTTTTGGCCCCGCCGTTGGAGCAGGCCTGAATGACTTTCGAGCAGACCTCGACATCGGGGTGATAGAAGACCGGAATCACCCCCTGGTCGATGATCGCGGACAATACCTTCAACCGGTCTTTGGCCATGTTTCCGCTTTCCTGTCCCGAAGCGGAGGCGCTCCGCCTTGCCTATGGGATCGTTGTCACTCCAGTCATGGTAGCCGGTGCCAATTTTGCGGGCAACGAGGCGGTGGTGGCATCCGCATCAGCGGGGAGCGCATGGCGTGTCGCCGAGGCAGCGATGGCAGCGGGCTGAGACTTAAGCCCACGCCTGAGCGCGGGGTGAGGACTGGCGGGGGCCTCGGCTGCCACGGGGTTCGTCTCACATTGCAACAGGTCGGCGTCGAGATCCGGGACGAGCGGTCACCAAGCCGCGCCGCGGTTCCTTGGAAACAGGCCATTTTCAGCGCGTCGCGACTGGCCCGGCACGTGCACTTTCCGATGCGCCGTCTTCTGGTCTTTGCTAACACTCTGTTAACCGTCGCCGCTGCCGTGGAGTATCGTTCGTGAGCGACACCACCGACAACCGTCCCGAAGGAACCCGCAGTCTTCGCGACGCGCTGAGAGAAGTGCGAACCGCCGAGACCGAGCGCTCCGACGTGGTCGTGGAGTTGCGCGACGCCGAGCGGGCCCGGCTGGAGCTTCTCGCCGACGAGCTCAGAGGCGTGTTCGCCGAGGTACCGTCCGAAGACGAGCAGTTTGTCTTCACCGTCGCGGCGGGGACGCCACCGCGTCTGTGGATCGACATGACGGCGTTCGTCGTCATGGGCCGCGACCGACGAACCTACCGGCTGCTCAAGGATACGCGGCTGGGGCGCACGGTCATCCTGGAGACCGCGAAGCTGGATGACATGGCCGATACCATCACCCACTACGTCGCCGAGCGGATCATCGAACGCGAGCGCGCGATGGAAGGCGACTGGCTGATCAAACGGGTGATGCGCGACGAAACCACCCGACTCCAGCAAGCGCGCGAGACCGCGGCGGCGCTCGCCCAGCCTCGTGTCGAGCGCCGGCGAGGGGACACACGCAATCTGGGTTGGGTGGTCGCCGCTTTCCTCGCCGGCATCCTGATCGGAGCCGTCGTGCTCCTCGGCTACGCCTGGGTGGCGGTCGGCTGACGGCTATCCGACAAGGGACCGTTCCTGCGCTGTGACGACGGTGCTCGCCATGGTGATGCGGCGCTCGCGCATTGTCGCGCGCCAGGAGCTCGGCGTCCGCTCGATACGAACCAGGTTATAGGACCCGCCAGGGTGCCGGTCGTGCGGGCGCATCGACGCGCCGGCGGCGCCGACGACCGGAACGGGCGCGTCGGGACCCGGGAGTAAGTGCACGCTGGCGTGGTGGTTGTGGCCGTGGAGAACGAGCTCCGCGCCCTGGCGGGCGATGGCGTCGCGGATGCGCGATGCGTCGGTGAGGCGCCGAGTCCATGCCGTCGCGCGGGCGACCGGCGAGTGATGGATGAGCACGACGCGGAACAGTCCTTCGCGGCGGGTCTCGGCGAGGGCCCGTGCGAGGGCATCAATTTGCAGCTCGCCGGCCGTCCCCGTGGCCATTAGCGGTAGAGAGGCGACGGCCGTCGACACGCCGATCAGCGCCAGCGGCCCGCGGCGGCGGATGAACGGAAACGGTACCCCCGCGGGCGTGTCGCCCGTCATGAATGGACGCCAGGCTTTGTAGAGCGCATCAACGGCGCCCGGCACATAAGCGTCGTGGTTGCCGGGCACGACGGTAACGCGGTCGGGACCGCCCAGGGTGTCCAGCCATTCGCGTGCCCGGTCGAACTCCGCCGGCAGGGCGAGATTGACCAGATCGCCGGTGACCACGATATGGTCGCAGGCGGCCGTGCTGATATCGGTGGTAAGCGTTTCGACGATGGCGTCGTCGTAGAGGCGGCTGCGATTGTGGCGCCAATTAAGGTAGCCGATGAGGCGCTTGGAGATGAGATCGCCCGGCCTAATCGGCGGCAGCGGTCCGAGGTGGGGATCGGAGAGGTGGGCGAGCAAGACCATCGTCGCCGGCTTTAGCGGACGGCGATGGTCAAGGCAAAGCGGCCGCAGTCCTAGTGATTGCCGAAGGCCACCAGCATCGCCGCGATGCGGCGATCGCTGAAATCGACCTGCGGTGACCAGACGTAGCGGCGGCCCCGGCGGCGCCGGTACAGGAAACGGGCAAACATGGAAGCCTCGAGAGCGTGATTGGTGGCGCACATATAACCCCGACTCGCCGAGCGAGCCAGGCAATCCGGTGCCGGGCACCCATGCGGCGCATGCATGGCCGGGCAGGGGGCAGCCGATGAACGTATTCGACCGATTTCTGTCGATGGCGGTCCGCGCCGCGCTGCCGGTGAAGCGCCTGGTGGCAGGGCTCAGTCTGGGCGTCCGCGGCGCCGTGTTCGATGCCGGCGGGCGGGTGCTCCTGGTCCGCCATACCTACACGCCGGGCTGGCATCTGCCGGGCGGCGGGGTCGAGCCCGGCGAGACGGCGGCGGAGGCGCTTGCGCGCGAGCTGTTGGAAGAGGGCGGCATCGCGCTCGCTGGGCCGCCGGAGCTCTTCGGCGTCTACTTGAACCGGGGCGCCTCGCGGCGCGATCACGTCATCCTGTTCGTGTGTCCGGATTGGGTGGAGGCGGGTACGATGCCGGTGTCGAATCTCGAGATCGCCGAGGCCGGGTTCTTCTCGCCCGAGGCGCTGCCTGACGATGCAAGTGCCGGGACGCGGCGGCGTCTGGCCGAAATCCTCGACCGGGCGACCCCGAGCGCCGACTGGTGAACGGCGAGCGCGGGGCTCTACGCCGCCTTCAGACCCTCGCGGCCGTGCGGCGCGGTAAGGTCGAGCTCAGGGCCGATGGGCACGATGCCGCGTGGATTGATCGAGCGGTGGCTGCGGTAGTAGTGCTCCCTGGCCTCCTCGAGATCGATGGTCTCGGCGATGCCCGGCATCTGGTAGAGCTCGCGCAGGTAGCCCGACAGGTTCGGGTAGTCGGCGATGCGCCGCAGGTTGCACTTGAAGTGGGTGAAGTAGATCGCGTCGAAGCGAATGAGCGTGGTGAACAGACGCCAGTCGGCTT
Source organism: uncultured Bauldia sp. (assembly GCA_964441935.1). Lineage (GTDB taxonomy): Bacteria > Pseudomonadota > Alphaproteobacteria > Rhizobiales > Kaistiaceae > JBBDMC01. Next base: position 14,834 of record CAYTXI010000016.1, on the reverse strand, counting down.
CGGTGATGGTGTCGCCGAGTAGGTAGCGCTTGGTCGCCAGTCGCTCGTCGATTGAGTCAAGGGTTTCGAACAGTGTGGCGACCGCCTCGTCGTAGGCGTCCTGGGTGCGGGCGAAGCCGGTCTTGTAGACGCCGTCGTTGACGGCCGAGTAGACGATGGCGTTGATGCTGTCGATCTCGGCGCGGAGCGGCTGCGGGTAGAAATCGAGCGCGGCGTCGGCGCCGATTCCGTCGAACGCGGAATTGAGCATCCGAATGATCTCTGACGATTCATTGGAGACGATCGTGCGGCGTTTCTCGTCCCACAGGGTCGGAACCGATGCCCGGCCGGAGTAGTCGGGGCGGGCAGCGAGGTAGACCTCGTAGAGGCGCTTGCGGCCGCCGAGCGGATCGGGCCTGGCGTCGCTGAAGGTCCAGCCGTCCTCGGCGTAGAACGGCTCGACGGTCGACAGAGAGATCAGCGATTCAAGCGCCTTCAGCTTGCGGAAGATGAGCGTTCGGTGCGCCCACGGGCAAGCCATGGAGACGTAGAGATGATAACGGTCGGCTTCGGCCGGGAAGCCGCCCTCGCCGGACGGGCCGGGCGCCCCATTGGGCGTGATCCAGTTGCGGAACTTCGTGTCGGCACGGCGGAAGCGCCCGTCGGCGGCACGCGCCGCCTCCTCCGTGTGCCAGACCCCTTCGATCAGTCGACCCATGTGCGCCTCATCCGAGCTGGTGCCGTTGTCGCCCCTATCTATCGCGGGTTGGCGCCGGCGACAGGGATTTCCGTCCGCAATTAATGGCTGGCGCGGAAATTTCGACCGGCTTCGCGGCCTTTGGCGAGACTCGGCGCGTCTGGACCGGGTGAGGGCACTCGTGATAGTCGAGCGCCCGAGCATGGGGCGGTGAGAGATGGGCGCCAGAATACGGCCGGTCGAACGACGACGAGAGGGACCGCGTGCGCCGGGCTCACGCGCTGCCGTCGGCCCCTGCGTCTGCTGACGCCGATTGAGCCAAAGCCGACCGGGGCCGGATCCCACAGATCTTCGTCAGGCCCCCGATCCATGACATCCGAAACATTCGTTTATCGGCCGGAGCGACCGGCCGATGGCCCGACCATCGACCGGCTGCAGGCGGCGTTGTTCGGACCGGAGCGATTCAAACGCGCCGCCTACGTGCTGCGCGACAGCGTCGCCCCCGATCCGGCGCTGTCGTTCGTGGCGGAGTTCGGCAGTCGCCTGATCGCGTCGGTGCGCATGACGCCGATCACGATCGGCGGGCGGTCGGCGCTGATCCTCGGACCGCTGATCGTGATTCCCGAATTCAAGGGGCGCGGCGCCGGCAGGGCGCTGGTGAGGATGGTGCTCACTGCCGCTCGCGAGCAGGGCCACGCGGTGGTGATGTTGGTAGGCGACCTGCCGTATTACGGACCGCTCGGCTTCAGCTTTCTAGGGCGTGACGTGATCACCCTGCCGGCGCCGGTCGATCCGGATCGGGTATTGGTGGCCGGGCTGGCCGAGGGCGCGCTCGACGGGCTCGGGGGTAGGGCGGAATCGGTCAGGCGGGATTAGCCCGGCTAGCGCCCCTCGCGCAGCCAGGTGGCGAACGGCAGCCCGACCAGCGCCAGCAGCCCGAACAGTCCGGCGATCCCGAACAGGCCGAGGAAGCCATAGAACATTGGGATGCGGCCGATCCCCTTGAGCACGCTCGCGTCGGTCAGGCGGATGCCGATCCAGTCGGGGCCGGCCATCACCGCACCGGCGCGCATCGGCACGAGGCCAGGGAGATCCAGCCGACCGGAGGTGTCGGTCATGCGGGCGATGCGGCCGTGGGTCTCCTCGACCAACGGCTTGAGCTTGTCGGCGGTCGAGCGCGCGTCGACGAACTCGCGCGGATTGGCCGCGCCGACGTGGGCGAAAGCGCGCTTGTCCGCCTGCTCGAGGCGATAGAGCCCGATCTCGTCGGCGGCGACGGCGGCGCGCCACAGGCCTGGCTCGGTCGCGGTGAGCGTCACGGTCTCGGAGGCGCCGGACGGTTTGGTCACCGTCACCGGCGGCGTCTCGTCGGCCATGGTCTGGCGTTCGACGGTCAGCTCGCCGGCGCGGGCGCGGGCGCGCAGCGCCTCCTCTTCCAGGTCGGGCTCTTTCATCAGCCAATGCGCCAGACGGCGCAGCATGTCGACGTGGGGGCCGCCACCCTCGTATCCGCGCGCCCACAGCCAGGCGTCGTCGGACAACAGCAACGCGACGCGCCCCTTATCCTGCCGGTTGAGGATCAGGAGGGGCTTGTCGCCGGCGCCCTTCATGACGACGTCGCCCGCTGGCCGGTCGACGTCGATCAGGCGGAAGAAGCGGCCCCAGTGCGGCGGGTCGAAGGAAGAGCCCTCGAGGCCGCGGGCGACGGGGTGGCGCTCGCCGAGTTCGGTGACGCGGGCATAGTAGGGCTCGGCGATGATGCGCCCGGTCGGCGCCACCGGCAAAACCGGTGACAACGGCGTGTCGTACAGGCTGCCGATCTTGGCGTAGTCGGGGCCGGCGGCGACCAGGAGGGCGCCTCCGTCGCGCACGTAACGAGCGATGTTGTCGAAATACAACAGCGGCAGCACGCCGCGGTGCTGGTAGCGGTCGAAGATGATCAGGTCGAACTGATCGATCTTCTCGGAAAACAGCTCGCGGGTCGGAAAGGCGATCAGCGAAAGCTGGTTGATCGGCGTGCCGTCCTGCTTCTCCGGTGGCCTGAGAATGGTGAAGTGGACCAGATCGACGGCGGCGTCCGATTTCAAGAGGTTGCGCCAAGTGCGTTCGCCGGCGTGGGGCTCACCCGAGACCAAGAGGACGCGCAGGTTCTCGCGGATGCCCTCGATGGCAACCACGGCGCGGTTGTTGATTGGCGTCAGTTCGCCGGCCAGCGGCTCGGCCTCGAATTCGAAAATGTTGGGACCGCCATGGGCGATGTCGACGGTGAGCTCGGCCGTTGCGCCAGGGGTCGCGTTCTTGACCGACAAAGGGTCGCCGTCGCGGTTGACCGCAACGCGAACGGGGCCGGCGCTGCCGCCGCCGTCGTCGATGACGCGGAAGCGGATGGTCTGCGGTTCGTTGACGATACCGAAGCGCGGTGCGGTGTCGATGACGATCCGCCGGTCGCGTTCGTCGTCGCGGCCGGATAACAGCACGTGCAGCGGTGCGTTCGGGGGTAGGGCCGCGGCATCGACGGGGACATCGTGGACCTGTCCGTCAGTCAGCAGGATGATCGCGCCGATCCGCTCAGGCGGCACGTCAGAGAGAGCCGCGGCGAGCGGTCCGAACAACTCGGTGCCGTCGACCAGGACGCCACCGTCGGCGCCGCCGGCCTCGACGGTGCGCACGGTTATGCCGCGGAACTCGGCGAGACGGTCGGCGAGGGCGGCTGCGGCTTCCGCCGTGGTCGCGTCGCGCCCGTCGAGCGTCTGGCTGGCGCTCTTGTCGACGACCACGGCGACGACGGTTGAGAGCGGTTCGCGGTCCTCGTTGAGAAGCACCGGGTTGGTCAGCGCCAGGACCAGAGCGAGGGCGGCGAAGGCCCGCAGCCACGCACCGCGGGCGCGCCGGTAGAGACCAGGGATCAAGAGCGCGGCGATAACCACCGCGAAGGCGGCGACGGCCGCCGGCGGCAGCAGCGGCGAGAAGACCAGCGACCAGCTCATCGCCTACTGTCCCAGCCGCTCCAGGAGCGCGGGGACGTGGACCTGGTCGGCCTTGTAGTTGCCGGTAAGGGTGTACATGACGATGTTGATGCCTGCGCGGAACGCCATCTCGCGCTGTAGCGGGTCGGCCGGCACGGTCGGGAAAATGAAGCTGCCGTCGGGTTCGGTCGCCCAGGCGCCCGCGAAGTCGTTTTCGGTGATGAGGATGGTCGAGACGCCGTCGCCGGCCTGGGCCGGGCGGTCGGCGCGTTGCTCGGATTCGGTCGCCTGCACCCAAAGCGGCCCGCCGGCGTAGCGGCCGGGGAAATCGTTGAGCAGGTAAAACGCTTTGGTCAGAACGTGGTCGGCCGGCACCGGCTCAAGCGGTGGAATGTCGAGGCTGGCGAGCATGTCGCGCAGGCGTTCCACGGCCGGCGTGCCGGTGAAGGGGCCGAAGGTCGTTGAGCGGTGGAGCTGGTCGCGGGTGTCGAACAGAACCGAGCCGCCACGACGCATGTATGCGTCGATGCGAGCCATGGTCGCCGCGCTCGGCATCTCGCCATCGGGCACGATCGGCCAGTAGATTAGCGGGAAGAACGTGAGTTCGTCGCGAGCGGGGTCGACGCCGATCGGGTCGCCGGGCTCGAGCGCGGTTCGCTCGGCAAGGGCCAGCGACAGGCCAAGGAGACCGGCGCGGGTCGCGTCGTCGACCGCGCTGTCGCCGGTTACGACGTAGGCCAGATGGGTCTCGTCGACCGCCTGGAGGGCAAACTGGTCGGCCGCCTCATCGGCGTCGGCGCGTCCCGCGGGAAGCGCGAGCAGCGCCAGGGCAAGGGCGCCGGCGGCGGGGGCCCGCCGCCAGAACCTGAAAGTGCCGTTCAGCCACAGCACCGCCAGCGCGTCGAGGGCAAGGAGGGCGGCGGCCAGGGCGATCAGCCACGGCGCGACGGCCACCGGGGCCGCCGTCGGGTATGGCCTGACGGTGGCGTCGCCGACCAGCGACGTCTCAAACGGCGGCAGGGTTGCGTTTTCGTCGAGGAGGTTGAGAGCCTGGAAGCCGTCTTTGCTGCCGTAGAGGCCCGGCGGATGCGCCGGGCCGGTGGCGACTGCGGTGATGTCACCGACGATCGGCTCGGCCTCGGCGCTTGGCGTGGTGAAGTGGCCGAATCCGTCCAGCAGGCGGTACGGCGCGATCGGCTGGGCGGCCTCGGTTCCGGCCGCACCGGCAACGCCGGTCGAGAAAGCGATGATTCGCCGCAGCATGTCCACGAAAGTGCCGGAAAGCGGAAGATTAGACCAGCTTGTATCCGCGGTGACGTGAAACAGGATCAGCCAGCCCTTGCCGGACCGGCCGGCGGTGACCAGCGGCGTTCCGTCGGCGAGTGCCGCCCAAGTGCGCTCGGCCAGCGATCCGTCGGGCTGGGCCAACACTTGGCGTTTGACCAGGACGTCGTCGGGGACGGCCAGGCCGGCGAATGGGCTGGCAGGCGAAAAGCTCGCTAGCGGCTGCGGGGTCTGCCACGACAGGCTGCCGCCGAGAACCCGATCGCCATGGCGCAGGCCCACCGGAATCAGCGAGTCGGTGGCGGCGGCCAGGCGCGGGCCGGCGAAGCGGATGAGAATGCCGCCATCGCGCACCCAGGTCGCCACCTCATCCTCGACGTCGTTCGTGAGGTGGCCAATATCGGCCATGGCGATCACGGAAGCGCCGGCCTCGATCAGGTCAGGGACGGCGATGGCGGCGTTGGCGTCGCGCGGCCGGCGGACGTCGGCAAACGGCTGCACCGCCCGCTCGATGTAATAGAGCGGCGACAGCAACGGCTGGGCGGACTCGACCGAAGCGCCGGAGAGCAGGCCGATGCGCCGCCGCCGCCAGCGGTCGTCGAGCAATTGGACCGCTCCGGCGGTGTTGGCGCCCGTGACCTCGAGCCGGACGATGTCGTTGCGCAGCTCGATCGGCAGTGTGAACTCGGCCGTGCCGGAGTCCACGTCGGCGCCAAGCGTCAGCGGAACCTCGTCGACGATCCGCCCTTGGATGTCGCTGGCGCGGACCATGACTGCTGCCGGCTCGGAGGAAGCCCGTCGGATGATCCGCACGCTCAGCGCATCGGCGCTGCCGACGGGCGGTTTCATGGCGACGAGATCGGAGCCGGCGTCGGCGTAGGCGACGATCGGTCCGTCGACTGCGCCGGCGAGGGCCGCGGCGAAGGCGGAGACGTCGTCGCCGCCCAGCCCGTCCGAGAGCCAGGCGGCTCCGCCGAAGGTGGTGGTCGCGGCGGCCTCACCGAGAATCGGAGCGAGCTCGGCGTACCTCGCTGCCCACGGGCGCGGCACCAGGGCGTCGAGACGCTGGCGGATGGCGTCGGGGTTGGTCGGTGCCAGCGACTGGTTGGCCGGTTCGGCGGTGGCAATGAGCGCGACCGGTCGCTCCGTTTCCTCGGCCATGCCAACCACGCGGTGGGCGGTGTCGATGGTTGCGCGCCAGTCGGGGGCGGACGCCCAACCGTTGTCGACCACCACCAGCAGCGGCCCCTCGCCGGGGGCGACCTCGCCGGTCGGTTTGAACACGGGTCCCGCCAGCGCCAGAATCACCGCGGCGGCAAGCACGAGCCTCAGCGCGGTCAGCCACCACGGGCTGCGCGCGGGTTGTTCCTCCTTCTTGGCGATTTCGAGAAGCAGGCGGGTCGGCGGGAAGTGCTCAAGCCGCGGCTTTGGCGGCATCAGCCGCAGGAAGTACCAGATCACCGGCAGTAGCGCGAGCGCTGCCAGCATGCCGGCGTTGGCGAAAGCGAAGCCGCTCATGCCGCGCGCCCGCTGGTGTAGTAGCCAAGGCTGTGCTGCCGGTCGGCGAGGCGGGCGTGCAAAGCCAGCAGCGGCTCGGTCGCTGGCCGGTCAGTGCGGTGGACGAGGAAGGTCCAGTCCATCCGGCGGCAAAGGGTCGACAGCCGGTCACGCACTGCGGCCAGTCGCGCCTGGTAGTCCTCGCGGTACTGCTCCGCGCGCGAGACGACGTGGCGGTCGCCGGTCTCGGGGTCGCGGAACTCGGTGCGCCCGGCGTAGGGAAACGTCTCCTCGATCGGATCGACGACCTGTACCAAGTGGGCACGGGCGCCGGCCCTCAGAATCGCGTCCATGACACCCTCGAGTTCGTCGATCGGGTCGAGAAAATCGCTGATCACGACGAGGTCGCAGAAACGCCGGAGCGGGCGGGTGTCGGGCATTGCCGGCTGGCCATCGGCCGTGGGCAGGTGGACGGCCAGCCGCTCGGATGCGTTGCGCGCCAGGATTGGGTTGCTGACGCCGAGGAGGCCGATGCGTTCGCCGGCGTTGGCCAGAAGCTCCGCCAGCGCCAGCAACAGAACCAGCCCCCGTTGGCGTTTGGCGACGGGTGCCAGCCGCGAACGGAAATTCATCGACGCCGACGGATCGGCCCACAGCCATACCGTGTGGGCGGCCTCCCACTCCTTCTCGCGCACATAGACGTGATCGTCGCGCGCCGACCGCCGCCAGTCGATCGATGCCGCCGCCTCGCCGGGGACGAAGGGCCGGAACTGCCAGAACGTCTCGCCGCGGCCCGCAACTCGCCGTCCGTGCCAGCCTGCGAGTACCGTTGTCGCCACGCGCCGCGCTTCGATCAGCAGGTCGGGCATGCCGGCGGCGATGCCCTTCGCCTCGGTGAGCCCCGCGGCTGTGAACCGGTCCATCGCGGCCTATCCGATCCGCGCTCTGATGTCGGCGATCACGTCGCGAACGGTTAGGCCGTCTGCGCGGGCCGCAAAGCCGAGCGCCATGCGGTGCTGGAGCACGGGCTCGGCAAGGGCGACCACGTCATCCAGAGAGGGCGCGTAGCGCCCGTCGATCAATGCTCGGGCGCGGCAAGAAAGCATCAGCGCCTGGCTCGCGCGCGGGCCCGGTCCCCAGGCGATGGCGTCGGCCAGGCGCTGGTCGGGATTGCCGTCTGGACGCGCCGAGCGGACGAGTTCGAGGATCGCCTCGATAACCGATTCACCGACCGGCATGCGGCGAACGAGTTGCTGGATCTTGCGCAGACCCGCCGCGTCGAGCACGGCCTCGGCGCGCACCTCGGTCGAGCCGGTGGTCTCGAACAGCATCCGCCGCTCGGCGTCGCGGTCGGGATAGACGACGTCGATCTGCAGAAGGAAGCGGTCGAGCTGGGCCTCCGGCAGCGGATAGGTGCCCTCCTGCTCGAGCGGGTTCTGGGTCGCCAGAACGTGGAACGGTAGCGGCAGATCGTGGCCAACGCCGGCAACGGTGACGTGATACTCCTGCATGGATTGGAGCAACGCCGACTGGGTGCGCGGGCTTGCCCGGTTGATCTCGTCGGCCATCAGCAGTTGAGCGAAGACCGGGCCGGGGACGAAGCGGAAGCTGCGCGAGCCGTCGGCGGCCTGGTCCATGACCTCAGAACCAATGATGTCGGAGGGCATCAGGTCCGGGGTAAACTGGATGCGACGAGCCGTCAGTCCGAACACGGTGCCCAGGGTCTCCACCAGCTTGGTCTTGGCGAGGCCCGGCACGCCGATAAGGAGGCCATGGCCCCCGGCCAGGATGGTGATCAGCGCTCGTTCGACGACCGAGTCCTGGCCGTAGATGACCTTGCCGATGGCTGCGCGGGCAGCCCTGATCTCGGCAACCGCGGCCTCGGTCTCAGCAACGATACGGTCGGCGTCGGTGGGAACTGCCTGTTGATTGATGGCGCTCATCAGGTCGATTGGTCCTCGTATGCCGCGTTTGGTAAGCCTAGAATCGCGGAGAATCCGCGCACTGATGAATTGTTACACGGGCCGGGCCATTGAAATAGAGGGTCGAAGCAGGTGCCGCCAAGCGCCGCGGGGTCGTCCCACCGGCCATCCCAGTCAAAAAGCGAGGCAAAACCGTGGCCGCCGGGTTGGTTTCGCAACGGCTCCATGCCATGGCATCGACGATGACCAGGTGGCCTCACCGCATTGTGAATATCCGCCGCAGGGCGCGTTCCGGGTCGGGATGACCGGCCTGCCGGGCAAACCGAGCGATGCGTCTCGTTTTTCGCCGGAGGCGTTCTTCGCGCGTGCGACGCGGCGCCTCGACCGGCGGCCGGCGACGGCAGCGATCGCCGGCGACCACGTCCTCAATCCCGATTTCGCGAGCGATGAGGCGACCTATCACGAAGCGGCGATCCTTATGCCGGTTGTGGCGCGCCGGCCGGGCGTCGGCATGCTCCTGACCCAGCGCACCTCGCATCTGAGCGCCCACGCCGGGCAGATCGCGTTCCCCGGGGGCCGGGTCGATGCCGCCGACGCCGGTCCGGCGGCAGCGGCGTTGCGCGAGGCGCATGAGGAGATCGGCCTCGATCCTGCGGCGGTGGAGGTCATCGGCTATCTGGGGCCGTATCTCACCCGCACCGGCTACCGAGTGACGCCGGTGCTCGGTCGGATCGAGCCGGGGCACCAATTCGTGCTCAACCGCGACGAGGTCGAGGATCTGTTCGAGGTGCCGATGGCCTTCCTGATGACGCCGGCGAACATCCGCCGGGCCAGTCGGGTTATCATGGGGCGGGAGCGCTTCTTCTATGAGCTGGATTTCGACGGTCGGAGGATCTGGGGCGTGACGGCGGGGATCATACGGGCGCTGCACGAACGGATGTTTGCCTGATGGGCCGGGTCCTCATTATCGATGCGTTGGTCTTCCTTGTGCCGTTCGCCGCCTACGGCGCGTGGCTGTATTTGACGCGCGGCAGCCTCACCAACGTCGAAGACTGGCAAGCGCGGACGATCGGTTTCCTGGCGATCGCCGGGGCCGGCTCGCTGCTCCTGGCACTGGTGGTCTTCACCCACTACAACGTGATCCCGCCCGGCGGCACCTACAGGCCGGCACACATCGAGGGCGGCAAGATCGTTCCCGGCCGTACCGAGCCCGATTCGGCTGATCCAGGCTGACGACCTCAATCGGGCAATCCGGCCTTGGCGAGGCCGGCGGCGATCCGGTCGGTGTCGGCAGGATTGCGGAACGGCAGGCGGTTCATGTGGATGGTGAAAGAGTAATCGGGGTTGATCCCTTTCAGCTCGTGCCAGATGCGGCGGGCTTCCTCTGCCTCGCCGAGGTGGCCGAGAGCGGAGGCTAGCATGGCGCGGGTCAGGTCGGTCCGAGGCGAGGCCAGAACCCGCTGACGGAAGTGGGCGATCGCGGTCTCGAAGTGGCCGAGCATCAGATGGGCGAGACCGAGGAAGTGGAGGTATTGTGGGGCGCCCACGGGGTCGAGCTGAATGGCACGCTCGATGTCGGCGATCCCGTCGGCGGGGTCGCCTGCGAAGATTTGGAACACACCGCGTGAATTGAGGGCCGCGGCGTTGTTGGGGTTCAACTCCAACGCCCTGTCGACGGCAGCCTTCGATCGGTCGTAGTCCCGGCTGAACCCAGAGGTCATCGACAGGATGTACTGGCAATAGGAATCGTTTGGGGTGAGCTCGACCGCGCGCGTGGCGAGTTCGTCGGCGCGGCGAAGCGTCGCCGCCAAGTCGTCGGTCCAGTTGTTGTTGTAGGCGAGACCGTATGCCAGCGCGAGGCTGGCGTATGCCTCGCCGTATTTGGGATCGAGCGCGATGGCCCGCTCGAGTAACCCGCGCACCTCCTCGAACATCTCGCGAGTCTTGGTGGGGTCGGCCATGACCTCGCGCGCTCGCAGGAACAGGTCGTGCGCCTCGAGGTTTTCGGTCGGGTTGTCGGTGATGCGCTCCTGTTCGCCGGGGCTGAGCGTCACCTTGAGCGCCTCGACGATCCTCTGGGTGACCTCGTCCTGGACCTCGAAGATATCCGTGAGGTCGCGGTCGTAGCGCTCCGCCCACAGATGGCTGCCGTCGGCGGAGTCGATCAACTGCGCGGTGATCCTGACCCGGTTGCCGGCACGGCGGATCGAGCCTTCCAAAACCGACTTGACGCCTAGGTCGCGGCCGACCATGCGGATGTCGGGAGCCTTGCCCTTATAGGCAAAGCTCGAATTGCGGGCGATCACCTTCAGACCGCCGACCTTGGACAGATCGGTGATGATGTCCTCGGTGATGCCGTCGGAGAAGTACTCCTGCTCGGGGTCGTGCGACATGTTGTCGAACGGCAGCACCGCGATCGACGGCGTGTCGGAATGGGCAGAAGAGCCAACCGAAGGCGTGCCCCGATCGGGGATCGGGTCGTTGTCCGGGTGCCACTTCCAAACCCGGATCGGGCGGTCAATATTCTTGACCGTCACCTCACCGCCGTCCTTGAACGCGATGTCGACCCGGCTGCCAACGCTTTCGTTGACGATCGAGGCGACGCAAACGCCGCCGGGCTCGGCCAGCGGCTCCAGGCGGGCGGCGACGTTGACGCCGTCGCCGTAGATGTCGTCGCCGTCGATGATGACGTCGCCCAAGTTGACGCCGATGCGGAGCGTGATGTTGCGGCCGTTCGGGTGAGCCTGAATCTCGGCCTTGATGGCTCGCTGGATGGCGAGCGCGCACTTGACCGCGTCGACGACGCTCGAAAACTCGACGAGAGTGCCGTCGCCGATCAGCTTGACCACGCGGCCGTTGTGCTCAACCACGCACGGGTCGAAAAGGGTCTCCCGATGGCGCTTGAGGGCGGCCAGGGTGCCGTTCTCGTCGGCGCCCATCATGCGCGAGTAGCCGACGACGTCAGCCGCCAGAATGGCGGCCAGTCGGCGGTTCGCAAACTCTTCGACCATGGGCAGATAGGTAGTGCAAATCTCGGTGCCGCGCCAGCGGCTCAGTCGGAGACGCCGGCCTTGGCGAAGCCTTCTTTGATCCTCTCGGCATCGGCGGGATTGGTGAACGGCAAGCGCTCCAGATGTTTCTCGAATGAATACTTGGGGTTCACCTTTCCCAACTCATCCCAAACGCGTCGCGCCTCGTCGGTCTCGCCGAGGTGGCCGAGCGCCGAAATGAGGAGCCCGCGCGAAAGGTCGGTGTCCGGCACCTGGCGGATTCGTTCGCGGAAGGTTGCCGCCGCGGTCTCGTACTTGCCGGCGACCAGATACGCGGTGGCCAGGAACTGCATGGCCTGATGGGCGAAGCCGGGATCGAGCCGCATGCTGCGCTCGATCTCGGGGATCGCCTCCAGGGGCTGGCCCGCGTAGATGTTCACAAATCCCTGCATGCCGTAGGCGAGGGCATCATTCGGACTGAGCCGTGTGGCGACTTCCGATTCCGCTTTGGCGCGCTCGATGTCCTTCCGCCAAAAGGCGTTCATCGCGGCGATGAAATGCGCGAAGGGGACCGAGGGCCCTTTCTCTACGGCCAGGGCTGCGAAGCGCTCGGCGGTGTCGAGCGCGTCGTCGGCGCCGGTCCAGCGGTTCTGGAAGTCGAGGTTGTGCGCCCAGGCGAGAGTTGCATACGGCTCGGCGTAGTCGGGATCGAGTTCGATCGCGCGGCTGCACAGCCAGATCACCTGGTCGAACATCGCGTGATCGCGTTTGGTGCCGTGCAGGAGTCCGCGCGCGCGCAGATACAGGTCGTGCGCCTCGATGCTGGTCGTCGGCGCGTTGGCAATGCGCGCCTGCTCGCCTGGCGACAGCGTCACCTTGAGCGCTTCGACGATCTTCTGCGTGACCTCGTCCTGGACGGCGAAGATGTCGGTGAGGTCTCGGTCATAGCGGTCGGCCCAGAGGTGCGCGCCGTTGGCGGCATTGATGAGCTGGGCGGTGATCCTGACGCGGTTGCCCGCCCGGCGGATCGAGCCTTCCAGGACCGAGCGGACACCGAGATCGCGGGCGACGGTGCGAATGTCGACGCTCTTGCCCTTGTAGACGAAGCTCGAGTTGCGGGCGATCACGAGCAGGCCGCCGACCTTGGAAAGGTCGGTGATGATGTCCTCAGTGATGCCGTCGGAGAAGTATTCCTGCTCGGGGTCGCCCGACATGTTGTCGAAGGGCAGCACGGCGATCGAGGGGCGCTCGGCGGCCGGCTCGGTCCCGGCGGTCGCCTTGCCGGTGCGGGGCGCGGCTTGGGCGATCGCCGGCGCGGCGTCGCGCGGGTGCCACTTCCACACACGGATAGGGCGCTCGATGTTCTTGACGTGGACCTCGCCGCCGTCCTCGAAGGCGACGTCGACCCGATTGCCGACGCTCTCGTTGACGATCGAGGCGACGCAGATGCCACCGGGCTCGGCCAGCGGCTCAAGCCGCGCGGCGACGTTGACGCCGTCGCCGTAGAGGTCGTCGCCGTCGATGATGATGTCGCCGAGGTTGATGCCCATCCGAAGCACGATGCCGGACTTGCCGGCGCCGGCGACCCCGCCGCCCGCGGCTATCGCGGTCTGGATCGCGAGGGCGCACTTGACCGCCTCGACCGCGCTCGGGAACTCGACCAACGTGCCGTCGCCCATCAACTTGACGATGCGGCCGTTGTGCTCGGCGACGGCCGGGTCGAACAGGCTCTCGCGATGGTGCTTGAGGGCGGCCAGCGTCCCGGCCTCGTCGACGCCCATCATGCGGGAATAGCCGACCACGTCGGCGGCGAGGATGGCCGCAAGCCGGCGGCTGGCGTGGTCTTCAGCCATGAGCGGATTCGTACGGGATAAGATCGCGCCGCGCCAGTTGCTCAGTCAGTCAGGCAGGCCGGCCTTGGCGAGGCCCTCGGTCATCCTTTCGACGTCGCGTCGGTTGGTGAACGGCAGGCGGGCCATGTGCTCTGAAAAGGAATATTCCGGGTTGATCTTCTTCAGCTCGGCCCATGTCCGCCGCGCCTTGTCGATCTGGCCGAGATGCCCCAGCGCCGAAGCAAGCGCTGACCGGCTGATGTCGGTTTCGGGGGCGAGCAATATCCGCTCTTGGAACATCGTCGCCGCGGTCTCGTAGTGGCCGAGAAGGAAATGAGCAAGGCCGAGGAAATGCAGGTATTGCTGGCTGAATCCGGGATCGAGACGCATGGCCCGCTCGACGTCCGGGATCGCCGCTTCCGGGTGGCCAGTGTAGATCGCATGGGCGCCACGGGCATTGAGGGCGGGCGCGTAGTTCGGGTTGAGCGCCAGCGCCTTGTCGACCGCGGCCTTGGTTCGCTGGTTGTCGTGAAGGAACTGCGCCGGAATCGCGGACGCGAAATAGGCGAACGGTTCGTTCGGATCCAGCTCCAGCGCCTTGAGCGCAAAGTCGTTGGCGGATGCCAGCGAGGCGTCGGCATCGTCGGTCCAGCGATTGTGATAGTTGAACATGTGGGCCATCGCCAGACCGGCGTGGGCGAGCGCATAGTCGGGGTCGAGTTCAATGGCGCGCTCCATCAACGCCTTCGCCCGTTCATACTTCTCGCGATTGAGGTTGGGCGCCTGGAGCAGCTCGCGCGCCTTCAGAAACAGGTCGTGCGCCTCAACATTGTCGGTCGGGTTGTCGGTGATCCGCGCCCGCTCGCTGGGAGTCAGCGTCACCTTGAGGGCCTCGACGATGTGCTGGGTGACCTCGTCCTGGACCGCGAAAATGTCGGTCAGGTCGCGGTCGTAGCGCTCGGCCCACAGGTGCCCGCCGGTGGCGGTGTCGATCAACTGGGCGGTAATCCTGACCCGGTTGCCGGCGCGGCGGATCGAGCCTTCCAGCACCGAGCGCACCCCGAGGTCGCGGCCGACGATGCGAATATCCGGGCTCTTGCCCTTGTAGGCGAAGCTCGAGTTACGCGCGATCACCATCAGGCCGCCGGCCTTCGACAGATCGGTGATGATGTCCTCGGTGATGCCGTCGGAGAAATATTCCTGCTCGGGATCGCCGGACATGTTGTTGAACGGCAGCACCGCGACGGACGGTTGCTCGGCCGCGGTTTTCGAGGCGCCGGTCTGCCGGCCCGACTGATGGACGACGGGATCGTTGTCCGGATGCCACTTCCACACGCGGATCGGCCGGTCGATATTCTTGACCGTCACCTCGCCGCTGTCCTTGAACGTCACATCGACGCGGCTGCCGACGCTCTCGTTGACTATCGAGGCGACGCAGACGCCGCCGGGCTCGGCCAGCGGCTCAAGCCGCGCGGCGACGTTGACGCCGTCGCCGTAGATGTCGTCGCCGTCGAGGATGATGTCGCCGAGGTTGACGCCTATCCTGAGCGTGATGCCGTCGCCGTTTGATGGCGCGGCGGCCTTGACGGCGCGCTGGATGGCGAGGGCGCATTTGACCGCGTCGACGACGCTGGAGAATTCCACCAGCGTGCCGTCGCCGATCAGCT
>CAYTXI010000015.1:2677-32443 GCA_964441935.1 uncultured Bauldia sp. | reverse complement strand
TCCAGCGCCGCGGTGAACGCCGCCGGCTCCCAGTCTTCCGCAAGCGCGCGGCGGAAGAGCGCGGCCTGCGTCTCGGGCGCGAGGCCATAGAGCGGCGGGTCGCGGTCGAGGTTGGTCGGGAACGAATAGCCTTCCGCCGCGGCGACCTCTGCCGCGTGCAGGTAGTCGGCCGCGTCGGTCGTCCGCTCCACCAGCCGCGCGAAGTCGTCGATCTCGTACGCGCCCGCGCCGAGGCACACCGGCTCGTGGTGCGCGCGCACCGCGCCCCCGCTTCTCATTTCCGCCGCTTCCCCGGCACCCTCCTCGGCACCCTCCCCGGCCAGGTCACGACATGATCGTCGAGGGCTTCCACCGGGACGTCGTTCTCGCTGATGGTGCGGCCCCTGACCGAGATGCCGGCGAGGTGCACGGTCTCCGGGTCGCCGGAGACCAGCGGATGCCACCAGTAGAGGTCGCGGCCCTCGCCGACGAGCCGGTAGGCGCAGGTCGGCGGCAGCCATTTGAGGTTGGGGACGTTGTCGGCGGAGAGTGCCAGGCAGTCGGGGACCCTCTCGTGGCGGTGCGCATAATCGCGGCAGCGGCAGGCGTCCTCGTCGAGGAGACGGCAGGCGACGTCGGTCCATTCGATCTCGCCGGTGTCCTCGTACTCCAGCTTGTTGAGGCAGCAGCGCGCGCAGCCGTCGCAGAGCGACTCCCACTCGGCGGGCGACATCTCATCCAGCCGCTTCGTCCGCCAGAACGGGGTCGTGGCGGGATCGTCGATCGGGCGCGGAATCCTGGCGGTTCTCCCCGGCATCGGCCCCTTATAGTCGGCGCCCGGCCCGCCGTCACCGCCGGCCAGTTAAGGTTACGTTCAGCTTGACCGCCCGTAAACCGAAACGCCCGCTATTGTCTCGACAGCGACCATCCTTGGAGGCGGTTTCAAATGAGCGTTTTGGCGGTCATCGTGGCGACGCCGGTCGCGGTCTGGGCGATCGACAGGCTCTGTTGTCGAGGTGAGTTCACGCTTCTGGTCCTAGAGGCCGTCAACGAGCGCTCCCGCCGTCCGCGCTCCGCGAAGCGCTCGCGCTGAGCGCCGAGCGCGCCTTCCAGCCCCAGCGTCCCTTGCTGCCCGAACCCCCGGAAACGGCGGCTATCCGATCCCTGAGTCCTATTTGATTTGCTGCGGTTGGTTGTTCTGCGGCAGCAGGAGTTGCGGGTTCAGAAGCTGCGGGTTCAGCCTGAGCACCGGGGGCTCTTGGATCGGCTTGCAGTTCGGCCACGTGCCCGCCGTGCCCTGAGGGCACGCGCGCGGCTGCACCGGCGTGACGGTCAGCGGGGGATTTGGCTGAAGCACGCGCAGGCAGTTCGGCGGCGTGCCGCTGTAACCCTGAGGACACCGGCAATCCGGGTATTTGCCGACTGAGGGCGGCGGGCACTCCCGCTGCGGCGGCGGTGTCGGCTCCGGCTGCGTTGGCTGCCGCACGCAGAGCGGCGGAATACCGAAGGTACCCTCTGGGCACCGGCAATTCGGGTAGGTGCCGACCGACGGCGGCTGGCACTGCTGCGGTGGCGGCGGTGGCGGCGGTGGTGGCGGCTGCGTCGGCGGCCTCACGCAGGCACGGCCGTTCCAATCGGTGCCCGACGGACACACGCACTGGCCAGCACTGTTGAGCTGCAGCCCAGTGTTGGGCGGGCATTGCGGTGGCGGTTGCGTCGGCGGTGGCTGCGTCGGCGGCGGCGGCGGTGGGGGTGGAGGTGGCGGCGGTTCTGGCGGCGGCGGAGGCGGCGGCGCGGTACCGCACGAGCGACCGTTCCACGGCTCACCTTCCGGACAGCACCCCCCGTCCGGCATCATCCGCTCGACCGGGCAAGCAACAATCGGCTCGAGCTGTTGCAGCTCTCGCCGCTCGCACGATGCCGACGGAACCGCCAGCGTCGCCTCGGAAATGTCATTCAGCGCGTTGTTGTTCTGCGGGGTGAAGCCGGGCGGCTGAATGATCTCGACGCGGTTGGTGATCTCACACACCGAACCGTCGTCCGGGACCAGAACCGCGACCAATATCGGCCCCGTCGTTGTCCCGTGGGCAATGAATACGTTGCCGACGGAGTTGCAGTCGTATCCACCGCCGCCGTCAGGGGCGCAGAGCGGTGGGTGGAACTCCGGGGATGGCGGCAGCGGCGTGAAATCGACGAACGTGTCCTTCACGGTGAGCGGCCCAAAGAAGTCGTCGGGACCGAGATTGCTGAGCACGAAGCCGAACAGGCAAACCCACCCCTGTTCACCAAGGACACACTGGCCGCCCCGCTTCTCGATCGACAGGTCCGAGTTTGTCCCAGGTGGTTCGCAATGCTCGCCCGGGGTGAGACCCGTGGCCGAGGCATCATCGTCGGTCGGGTCGATGTTCATCGGACTGCCGCCAGGAGCCGCAGTGATCTCGGCGTTGTTCTTGACCTCGCAGCTGTTGGCGGCGACCTGCTCAGCCTTTGGGACCAGGACCCCGATCAACAGGATCACGCTTTCGCCCGGGTTGAGATGTGCGCCGGGATAAGTGCACGTGTGGGCAGGACCGGGGTTGGTGCAGCCCCAGGGCGGATTGGGGGCGAAGAAGATCGGGTTCGGCACGGACAGCGTGTCGGTGACGACGATGTTGCCGTCGTAAACGCCGGGCCCCGTGTTGGTGACCGTTACCCTGAAGATGCACCCCCAGCTGGCTTGGGACTCGACGTCAAGACAAACCGGCGTGCCTTCTTTTTCGATCTTGAGGTTGGTTTGATCGCCCTCGGGCGGCGGGCAGTGGTCGCCGGGGATGTGGGCGCCGGCAAAGTCGATGTCGTCGCCGGGATTGGCGTCGCCGGTGCCGACAGGCCATTTGATGCGCGCAACGTTGGTCAGGTAGCAGAGGCCGGTGTCGGCCGGCAACTCGACGGCGACGTAGAGGTCGACGCTGTCCCCGGGCAACAGGAACACCGGCGGATACGTGCACTCGTGCTGGCTCGGCGCGACCTGCCAGCAGAACCACGGGGGCTGCGGCCAGAAGTGCATGACCGCGCCGGGCGGATTGCCGATCAGCCCGTCCTCGACGGTGATCGCGCCCCAGTACCAGTTCGGTCCCGTGTTGGTGACGCGAACGACGTAGGTGCAGATCCAGCCGATTCCGCCGGGGTAGCAGTCTTCGGGAACCGCCTCCTTGTCGAGCGCCAGGTTGTACGTGTCGCTCGGCGGCGGCGGATAGCCGGGCGGCGGGATGTAAGGCGGTACGTATGGCGGCAGGTAGTAACCGGGCCCGCCCTCGCATGGTTGCCAGATTTCGACGTCGCCCATGTGCCCCTGATTCTGGGGATCGACGAAGAAGCCGTCGTAATCGGTGAAGTACGACGAGAACGGCGGATCGTTGGCAGGACGGACGAGGCTGTGGTGATTGCCTTGCAGGCCGTGGACCGTCGCCGGGCCGCCAGCCGCCAGTTGCGGCGCCAGGGCGGGGTTGTCGCGGAGTGACTCCCCGGTGGTCCACAGATAGCCGTTGCAGGCTCCCGAACGCAGGCGGCCGAACTGATCGTAGTCGTAGCCGAGCGCTATGCCGCCGGTGGTGTTGCGGCCGTCCGGCCGGAACCCGATGGCGTACTGGTCAGGCGTCGGCACCCAATAGCCGGGCGTCACCGGGTTGTCTGGAATCTCGCGCGTGTAGCGAACGACGGACGACTGGAGAGGATCGGCGAAGACCGAGTAGTCGTAGCTGGCGCGCTGTGCGCCGCGCTGGGCGAGGATCATGCGCCCTTGCCCGTCGAAGACGATGTCGGAAACCGGATTGGCGCTGGCCAGCCCGGCGACGTCGAGTTCCCAGCGGGGGTCGTTGGCGAATGTCCCGTCGAGATTGATGCCGATAGACCAAACCTGCGGGACGCCGGCGTCCGAGCTGGCGACGGCGTAGTAAAGACGCCCGCCGTATGCGGCCATGCCCCACACCATCCGTCGGGGTGGGGTGTATCCCCAGGTCGCGGGGTTCTGCGAGTCGAAGGCGGGGCTGGTGATGTTCATCACACTGCCGTCGTCGGGGATGGCAGCGAGTCCCGCGGCCGGCCGCGCAGCGGTGCCGTGGTCGAAGGTGCCGGCGATCAGGCCGGTCCAATCGAGCCGGTAGATCAGGCCGGTATCAAGGTCGGAGACGAAGAACTGGTAGCTGGACGGGTCGTAAACGATGTCGCCGAGCCCCGGACCGCTGTTGGCGCCAATGGTGGTGAACAGGCCGATCGCACCGGTGGTGCCGTCGATCTGATAGATGCTGCCGGCTGTACCGCCCGGACCCCACTGGCCTTGCATGAAAGTGGCACCGGCCTGCCCGGCTGTGACGCGTTCCGCTCGGCCGTCGCCGTCGTTGTCCGGGATGACGATCTGGATGCCGTAGACCGACGACGCGGCAACGTAGATGTTCGGCGCCGGCTGACTGTCGATTGTGATGGCGAAAACCTGCCCGACGCTGCGCGCCGGTGCGGCGAAGATCGTCGGCGCCGGAATGAGTTGGCCGGCAGGCGGTCCACCCGGCTGGGGTCGCTGGATCTGAACCGAGGCGCCGTCCAGATTGATGAACGTTTCGTCGAGCGGATTGACGACGGGAGGTGGCGGCAGGACACCGGAGAAGGCCGACACGATGGTGTCGCCCGGCGACATGATCGATGGCGTCTGCGCGCCGGCCGTAAATGACGCGAACGTCCACAGGACCGCGCCAACGATGCCGGCGACCGTCGACCAGCGCAACGGTACTCGAACTTCGCCCGTCAGTCGCGGAGCCATCGTTTCCTCCCCCGATGTCTCTCGCGGCGGCGCCTGATCCTGCGCTGGGCGCTCCCGCGCACTTTTTCCCTAGCACGTTTTGCCGACGCGAGCACGAGATCATTCTGCCGACTTGGTGTGTCAGAGGTTACGATGAGCGCAGGAGTTGTCCCGACCGACCGATCAACCTTCCGTCTTGCTGGGGCGCGCAGCGAAGAACCGGCCGGCGCAGCTCACAACGGTTGACTAAGGCTGCGACCTCTGCCCGCTTCCCTCGGCCGCGTCCATTGCCTATCCTCGCGTTCCGGGCGGCCGGGACGATCGGCGGCCCCAGTTCCGGGAGCGACTCTCTGCGCGATCCTTTCCAAAGCAACCGCAAGGCTCGGCGCGGTATCCGGCTGATCGAGGTCGATGCGTGGGTCGATTCGACGCTGTTCCGGGCCGGCCGCGCGATTGCGGCGGGGCTCGAGGCGATCTCGCTGTTCATGCGCCGGTTTCGCGTCACCGGCCTTACGCGCGTGGCTTCCGAGGTGGCCGGCGAGGGGCTGACGCTCGCCGCCGGCGGGGCTCTCGTGACGCTGATGCTGGCGCTCCCGGCTTTCCAGGAGACCCGCGGCGACTGGCGCGCCAGAGGCGACCTCGCGATCACATTCCTTGATCGCTACGGGCAGGAGATCGGCAAGCGGGGCATCAATCAGTCGGACGAGGTGCCGCTCGAGGAGATGCCAGACGTGCTGGTTAAGGCGGTACTGGCGACCGAGGATCGTCGCTTCTATGCCCACTTCGGAATCGATCTGGTCGGCGCCGCGCGCGCGATGATCGAGAACCTGCGTGCGAACGCCGTGGTGCAGGGCGGATCGTCGATCAGCCAGCAGCTCGCCAAGAACATCTTCCTCACCAGCGAGCGCACCATCGAACGCAAGATCAAGGAAGCCTTTTTGGCCACGTGGCTGGAGGCCCACCTTTCCAAGGACGAGATACTCAAGCTCTACCTCGACCGTGCCTACATGGGCGGCGGTACGTTCGGTGTGGAGTCCGCGTCGAAGTTCTACTTCGGGAAGTCGGTAAAAGACGTCAACCTGGCCGAGGCGGCTCTGCTTGCCGGCTTGTTCAAGGCGCCGACGCGCTTCGCGCCGCACATCAACTTGCCGGCCGCCCGGGCGCGGGCCAACGAGGTGCTGACCAACATGGTCGAGGCCGGTTTCATGTCGGAGGGCCAGGTCATTGGCGCCCGCCGCCACCCGGCCGATACCATCGAGCACGCCGGCATCCCCGGATCGCCCGAATATTTCCTCGACTGGGCGTTCGAGAAGCTCAAACAGCTGAACCTGACCGGCGACCGGGTGATGACGGTGCGCACGACGATCGACATCGGCATGCAGCGCGCCGCACAGGAGGCGGTGGAATCGACGTTGCGCCAGTCCGGAACCGCCTACCGCGTCAAGCAGGCCGCTCTCGTCGCCGTCGATCCGGATGGGGCGGTGCGCGCCATGGTCGGAGGGCGTGACTACGGCGAAAGCCAGTTCAACCGCGCGACGGACGCGCTCCGACAGCCGGGCTCGTCGTTCAAGCCGTTCGTCTACACAACGGCGATGATGAACGGCTTCACGCCGGAGAGCGTCATCCGCGACGCGCCGATTTGCATCCCCGGTACCCCCGTCTGGTGCCCGCACAACTACTCCGGCGGCTACCGCGGACCGGTGACGTTGACGACCGGGCTCGTCAAGTCGATCAACACGATCCCGGTGCGACTCGCCCAGGCGATCGGTCGCGATAAGATCGTCGACGTCGCCCACCGCATGGGCTTGACTACCGAGCTCCTGATTACGCGGTCGTTGCCGCTCGGCTCCTCCGAGGTCACCGTGCTCGACATGGCGGGCGCATACGCGGTGTTCGCCAACGGCGGCTACAGGGCGGAGCCGTACGCGTTCACCCAGATCGTCAACAGCCGCGGCGCGGTGGTCTACGACCGGCGGCGCGAGTTGAAGCCGCCGGAGCGCGTGCTTGACGGGGCGACGCTGGCCGCAATGAACGGCATCCTGGTGCAGGTGCCGGAATCGGGCACGGGGCGCCGGGCCAAGCTCGACGGCATCAGGACCGCGGGCAAGACCGGAACCACATCGGCCTACCGCGACGCGTGGTTCATCGGCTTCACCGGCAACGCCGTCGCCGCGATATGGTTCGGCAACGATGGGTATCAGCCGACGCGCCGGCTCACGGGCGGGACGCTGCCGGCCCAGACGTGGAAGCAATTCATGACCTACGTCCACCAGGGTGTCGATTTGAAGCCAATTCCGTTTATTGACGACCCGTTCGAGACGCCTGCCGAGGGCACCGCCGTGGCCGGGGCCGGGACAGGTGCAGGCAATGGAGCCGGTGGCGAAGCGGTGCCGCGGCCGGCAAACCTCTCGGAGGAGACCGCTCGGCGTCTGGCCATCATTGCGGAGATGATGCGGGCGGCGATGGCCGAACGGACGCCCGCCACGGCCATGCCCCCAGAAGCGCTGGGCGCCCCCGCCGGGCTCGAAGACGCGGCCGTGTTGACCGAGATCGTCGGTGGCGAAAGTGCCGGGGGCTCGACAGACTCGGTCGCGCACTGAACAAAAACGCCGGGTGATAATGGCGGCGGGCAGGCGACGCCCGTATTGTGGGACGCGAGAACTGCGTCGGGGCCACACGCTTTGCGTTTCTTGATCGATCTTGCCATCGCGATCGTCGTTGCAACGACGATCGGCTTCTCCACGGCCTGGTTCGCGGTCGAGAACGGTCCCTTGTTCGGGGCCATGACCATGGGCGAATGGCGGGCGTGGCCAGGGGCCGGCAGCGCCGACGCCGACCCTTATTCGCTGGCGACGCTCGCCCGCACCGGAGACGTGCCACTAGGCGTCGGCGAAGGCTTGGCGTTTACCGCCGAGAGGGACGCTGATGGGGAGCTGCTCACCGGTCGGTGCTCCTACGTGGTAGCCGGGCAGACACCACCCGCCCGCCTGTGGACGCTGACGGCCTACGACGCCACGGATCGGCTGATGGTCAACCCCGCCAGGCGAACCGGATTCCATTCACGGGAGATCGTTCGGCGCCGGGACGGCAGCTTCTCGATCGCGGTATCGGCGGAAGTCCAGCCGGGCAATTGGCTGCCAATCGGCGCGGTCGAGCGCTTCGAGCTCGTTCTTCGCCTCTACGACACACCGTTGGCCACGGGCAGCCGCACGGCCGACCTCACGATGCCCGAGATTCGCAAGGGCGAATGCTCATGAGGCGGACCCTTCTCTTCGCGATGGGCGGCGTACTGATCGGCGGCATCATCCACATCACGATCATCTTCCTGGTCCCCTACTACGCCAGCGAGGATGCTTGGGCGCAGATGCGACAGTTCGGCCCGGACGGGCGGTTTCACGTTCTGCCGCTGCCGGAAGCCGGCGCCGAGCCGCTCGCCTCTCTCGATCCGCGGATGGCCCACGCCGTGTGCCGCTTCAATCTGACCGACGGCCCGGTGCGCATCGTGGTCAACTTCCCGGACGAATTCTGGTCGGTGGCCGTCTTCGATCGCCGCGGGCGCAACGTCTACAGCCTCAACGACCGCTCCGCGGAAGGATCGCGGCTCGATCTGGCGATCCTCACGCCCCTGCAGATGGCGCAGATGAGACAGGACCCGCCCGCCTCGCTGGAGACGGCGATCGTTGCGGAGCTACCGATCGAGGTCGGCTTCGCTCTGATCCGTGTGTTCGTTGCGGACGATTCGCTGCTGGCCGACGCGCGGGCGTCGCTCGCGGCGGCCGATTGCGCGGCCGAGCTCTAGAACTCAGGAGGTCTTGCGCGGGCGACCGCCGCCGCCGATGCCGTCGAAATTGTCGCGTCCGGCCGAGTCGCGAACGCGGTGGGCGAGGTCGAGGTCGTGCCGCTCGATACGTACACCGGGGAAGATGATGACTTCGCAGTCGCGCGCGTCGAAGGCATCCCGCCCGGACAACGCCGTCTTTGCCGAAGGCCTGAATTGCAGAACCGTGCCCATGCGATCTCCACCGCAGTCCGACGGCTGGAGCCGCCAGCCAACGCACGAGTGCTACCGAACGCCATGCTCGAGCCAATTTAGCGGCCAGCAAGGTTAACAGTCCGCTAACGACTTGGCAGCACAATCGCCGGCGACGGAATTCCGCGCGTGGATTGCCACATGCAGCCCAAGAGATCACACAACAGCCTTGCCGATCTCGCCAGGTCGACACAGCAGAATCGCGACGCGGCGCTGTTGCGCGCAACCACCGAGCTGTTCGTTCACGACCTGTCGCACGACAGTCAAGAGATTCACCGATACGAGGAGCTCGCAACCCACTTCCTGCCGAAGGTGTCTGCGGCCGACCGCACGTTCGTTTCCGAGAGATTGGCGACGTGCCCGGATGCGCCAGCGGCGGTCGTGCGTCTGCTGGCACGCGACGTGCTTGATGCCGCCGCACCCGTCATCCGGAACTCCTCGGCGCTGACGGGGCTCGATCTCCTGGCGGTGATCGCGGCCACCGGCGTCGAGCACCACCGCCTCATCGCGCGTCGTACCGATCTCACCGACCCGGTGAAACGGGCCTTGCGCCTGACCGCAGACGCGGAGGTGATGGCGTGTCTCCAAGATCAATCCACGGCGCCCGACGCTCCGCAGCAGCGCGAGGGCGAGCCGCCCGCCGAGGGACCGCCCGCCGAGGGACCGCCCGCCGAGGGACCGCCGAGCGAGCCGCGCCGACCGGCAGCGAGCGTCGCGAACGACTGGCATAGTCCTGATCGATTCCTGCGGCATGATCGCAAGGCGCGGTTGAGGATACTCGCTGACCTTGCCACCCGCCCTCCGGTCCGGCGCAACACTGGGTCTGCGAACCGGCTCGACCGGGCCTTCCGAGCGATCCTCGGTGCGGCGAAGATCGTCGGCTACGCGCGAACCGGCCAGCAGGGCCCGCTGATTTCAGCGATCGCCGAAGGGCTGGCCCTCGATACCGGCTTCGTCGCCGCCGGACTCGCCGACGCCACTGGCGAGCCGCTTGCGATCATGCTGAAGGCGTTGCGACTCGACGACGTCCAGGCCCAGCAGGTGTTCCTGCTTGCCAGCCCCGCCGGCCGCGACACCGCAACCTTCTTCCCGCTGGCCGACCTCTATGCCGGCATGGAGCCGGAGGTGGCCGAAGTCCTCTGCGATGCGTGGCGGACGGCGAACCAGGGGCAGCGCGGCG
The DNA here is from genome assembly GCA_964441935.1 of uncultured Bauldia sp. Taxonomy (GTDB): domain Bacteria; phylum Pseudomonadota; class Alphaproteobacteria; order Rhizobiales; family Kaistiaceae; genus JBBDMC01. The sequence goes on along the minus strand of CAYTXI010000015.1, from coordinate 22,483 downwards.
AACACCAGCCTTATCTTGCCGACGACAGCAGCCATCGCCGGTCGGGCGTTGCCCAGCCCGCGGCGAGACCATCAACGCTGCCGGCCGAGCAGGCCAAGCGCGCCTAGGATTCCCCGCCGTTTTTCAGATCGTGTCGACGAAGGGTCGGGCCGCCCGATCCTCGACCGTCACAATCCACAGATCGGGATCGAAACGCGTCTCTCGATCCAGCCGATCGGTGACGGCCGTCATCGCATCGTTCTCGATGAGGCGCTGGAATATCCGGTCGCTCGGTCGCGAATCTGCGAACAACGACTGCGGTGCGGGCCCATAGAGATCGGCGGCGCCGCTCAGCCGGTCGACGACAATGAAGATTGCGCCGGCCTCGTCGGCGCCATGGCGGGCGACGGTCGCCACGGCCCCTTCGGCATGGCAGCGACGCACGTAGGCCCCGACCCATAAGGACGAGGTGACCCGCATCGCGGCCGCTCAGAGGGCCTTCATTGCGCCGATCGCGACGAGCCGCCGGACGACCCGATCTCCGACCTCGCCGGTGATCGGCAAGCCGTTGTCGAGTTCGAAACGGCGAATTGCATTGGTGGTCTCGGCGCCGGGGCGACCGTCCACGCCGATCGGGCCGTAGCCGATCTGGTTGAGGGCGCTTTGAATGCGGCGACAGACTTCTTCCTGGCTGACGGTCGCGCGCCGGGGTTTGGCGATGGTGTCCTCAGCGTCGCGGCGCAAAGCCGCCGGTAGCGGCGCAATCGTGTGAGCGTCGGCCGCCGACGGATTGCGCATGAAGTCGAGCAGTGCGGCGCTCGGTGCGCCCGTCACGGCGAGGCCGGCGGCGGTCTCGTAGGCGGCAACGGCCGCTTCCGTGTGCGATCCGGCAATGCCGTCGATCGTACCGGTGTAGAGCCCCAACCGGGCAAGCTCCCGCTGCACGTCGGCCACAAGGCCAGCTTGCTGACCGCCAGCGACCGGCATGGCCGGGGCTCTGGACGGCGTCGGTGGCACGATGGCGAACTCGGCCCGGCTGCGCGGCAAAGGTACGACCGGCATCGGCGCGGCAGGGCCCACGGGCGGGCGCGTGGCGAGCAGCGGCCGCGGATGGCCGCCGGTCTGAAGAAACAACGCGTTTGAAGCAATCGCGGCGGCGGTCAGCACCATGACGAGGAGCCCGCCCGACATCGCCGGGTTTTCGAAGGCACGGTCGACCGCGCGTGCGACGATGCCGTCGTCGGCGAAATCGGCCTCGTTGGCTGAACGCAACACCCGGCCTCGGCCGGCAGCCTTCCGTGACACTTCTGGTCCCCCAACTCGCTACGCGACGCGCACCTGGTACGAATGCCGGCAATGGTCGCAGCCGGGCGTTAAGGAACGCTGAACCACGTGGCCAGGCGCTCAGCCTGCCGCGCCGCTAAAATGACGCTAAAGTTTGATGCGATTCGCGCACAGCGCTTGAACGCGGTTTTCAACAGAGGCCTGCTATGATGTCCCCAAGATCGTGGCTACAACCACGACGCGATGCGGAAAGGGCAGGCTGATGTTTCTCTTGCGAACAGCATTCTGGCTGTCGGTCGTCGTGCTTCTGCTTCCGGCGGATCCCGGGACCGGCGAGCAGGCGCCACGCGTGCACGCGCTCGAAGCACTGTCGGCGGCGCGCACAACCGTCGCCGACTTATCTTCTTTCTGTGACCGCAATCCCGATGTCTGCGTCACCTCGGGAGCAGCATTCGAAGTCTTTACGCAGAAGATCAAATACGGCGCGCGTCTCGTTTACGGCCAATTCAATCGCCCGTCGACCGCGGCCGACCCCGACGCCTCCGCGGACGACGACGCCATCCTGCCGCGGCCAAGACCGGCGATGGCTGCGCAAACGAGCTGACGCCGGCGGCGGCGCGACGGCGCCGCCGGGACACAAGACTCCGCGGCCAAAGGTGCCGCACGCCGCGAGCGGTTGTTCTGCCCTTTTCCGCTCGCGGCTTTTTCATGCGCGGCGCCGCCCCGCTTCGCAGGTTTGCGTCCTCGTCGGCGGCGCCCTATATCGCAACAACGTCCAAGCAAGCTGCGGGAAGAGACCGCTTGTCGCCGACAATCGACCAGATCATCGCCGATTTCGACCTTCTGGACGACTGGGAGGATCGCTACCGCTACATCATCGAGCTCGGCAAGAAGCTGGAGCCGCTCGCCGAGGCTGAGCGCACCGACGGCAACAAGGTGCGGGGCTGTGCAAGCCAGGTGTGGCTTTCCACCCAGCGCGAGAAACGCAACGGCGCCGCGGTGCTCCATTTCGTCGGCGACAGCGACGCCATGATCGTGCGCGGCCTGGTCGCGATCGTCATTGCGCTGTTCGACCGAAAGCCCGCACAAGACATCGTCGCCACGGACGCCGAAGCGGTATTCGGCAAACTCGACCTCAGAGCCCACCTGACCGCCCAACGCTCCAACGGTCTGCGCGCTCTGGTCAATCGAATCCGGGCGGATGCCGAGGCGGTCAGCCCGGTCGCGTGACACCTAGTCAATGGTCGGACGATAGTCCTCCGTTCCCCAGTGCCGCAGCACGCCCGAGCGGCTCCGGCCCGAAGCGGTGGCGACCAGTCCGTAGTGCCGGGCGAGGCTCGCCAGACCGAGGCGCAGTACAACCTTCGCCGAACGCGCCGGCCACTGTCGCTCGCGCTCGATCTCCTCGAGCCCTTTCAGGAAGCAACAGAAATCAACCAGCAGTCCGGCGAACTCCGGCCCGACCGAGGTGAGCGCCTTTTCAACACGTCGCCGGGCGGCGATCACTGCTTCGGTGAGCTCGGCAACACCGCCGTCGCGGCGCTTGTCGGCAACCGTCGCCGTCCAGTTGGCCGTGACGCGCGGCATGATCCGCGCGCGTGAATAGTCCGACCGCAATCGTTCGCCGGCCGCGAATTCGGCGGCGTCGATCAGCGGCCGCCCGTCGCGGCCCTTGCGGCGTCTGAGCCATGACAGCGGACTCTCGTCGTGATTGATCGTGACGGTGATCGATCCAAGGTCCGGGTCGTTCATGCGGACGATGCCGCGGTCTTGGTGCTGTTCGGCGTAACGGTCGCCACCGGCGAGCTTCCTGCGAACGAGAGCGCGGCCGCTGGCGCTTGGCACCAGTCCGCCCTGCCCGTCCGATTCGATCAGACCGCGCGCTCGGAGTGCCTTGACGGTGCGGACATCGGGATCGACCGCTCGCGAACGCGAATCCCGTGATCGGCGTTCCAGAACGAAGCGGCCATCCCTGTGGACGACCAGCCTGGCGCCCCTGACTGACAGACGGCGCAGAAGCCCGACGGCCTTGCGATCGCGGTCCTCGCTCATCGGGCCCGCCATCCATTGGTGAACAACCAGACGTCGATGGCGCGCTCCAGACAGTCGAGGATCGCGTCGAGCGTCGGGTCGTCTCGCTTCTCTTCGACAGCCCGACAGGCGTGCGCGGCCGTCGTCCGGTCTCGGCCGAACGCGGAGCCGGCGGTCGCGTAGTTCAGGCCCAGTCGCGTGTGGGTGAGATAGATTGCAACTTGGCGCGCAAGGACGACGGGCGCCCGTCCGCGGCGCGTAGCGCACATGTCGTACGGGCAAACGCCGAATGCCGAAGCAACAACCGCGGCAACTGAGTGAACCTTAGCCCCAGGGTCTATAGGAGGATGAGGAACCGCAGGTGTTTCAGTGGCCATGTACCGCACCCGTTCCCAAGGAACTTATTCCTAGCACAGCTTAGACGGCTTCGGATGGGCGGGGATAACTTTTTGCTAAACGGCGGTCCGGCGGACCGCGCCAAACGTGGACTTATCCCCGCCGGCCTGGGCGGGGCGAGACTGGCTTTGCCGTTGAGAACGGGAGAGCCGGCCATGAGAAGGCCACGGAGGAAGGAAGGCGGGCGCGGCGGCCTGCCCTTGCAGTCAAGCCTGGAGGCCACGGCGGCGAGGTCGCTCGATGGCGTCAGCGCCGCCGGTGTCGAGGCGTATGACAGGCTTCGACACCTGCCACGGCTTCTGCCGCTGGAGCCGTTCGAACTGAGGGACCAAAGCACGGCGACGCGGCGACGCATCGTCAATCGGCTCGCCCGGGCCCTGCGTGCCGAGCGCAACCGGGGCCGAGCCGGGCATTGGACCTACGACCTCAACCGACACATCGGATTGCGCCAGGCGTACGCGGCGGAGCGGCGAAGTCTCGGCGCCGGCGAGCGGCCCGGCCGGCCGCCGCACGGAGAACGCTATCGCAAGGGTGATGAGCTAATAGTCCTCGGGGGCGTCCTGCCCGCGATGGCGACTAGGCTCGGCGACGACGCTGCTGGCCCAGGCCCATCTTCTTGGCAAGCGCCGAACGCGCGGCCGCGTAGTTGGGCGCGACCATCGGGTAATCGGTCGCCAGTCCCCACTTCTCGCGGTACTCCTCCGGGGAAAGATCGTAGTGGGTTCTGAGATGACGCTTGAGCGACTTGAACTTCTTCCCGTCCTCGAGGCAAACGATGTAGTCGGGGAAAACGGATTTCTTTGGATTTACGGCAGGTTTCAGCGGTTCCGGCTCGGGCTCGCGGGTGCCCATCTGAGTTGTGCTGAGGGCCCGGTGGACGTCGGCGATCAGCGCGGGCAAGTCCGACGCTGGGACGGTATTATTGCTGACATACGCTGAGACAATATCGGCCGCGAGGTCAATCAGGTCGCCGTTGGTAGCTTGGTCGTTCATGGTTCACCTGGATTTGGCTGTATCTTTGCTGCTCGGTAATGGTCAACTAGAGAGCGCCGCGTTTCTCTGATCGCACGATCAGCCACCTTCAACTCGTCCTGCCGAGACGACGCCATTACTTGGCCCACTTTTATAGCATAGACAAAAAAGAAACAAGGGCAATTCCGGCAAAAAGCAGGCCCGCGTCAGATTCTTTTCTTATGGAATTGCGCTCGTACAATTGTTTTCAACAGTTTTTTTGGTCGATCCACCGATCGGAAGTTCATCCCAGGTAATAAACAACAAGATACGCGCCAAGCAACAACGTTGCCCAGAACGCCATGCTGCCGGTCGGCCACGTGCGCGCCAGAACACCGCCGGGACCGTGGTGGCGATAGACGGTTTGGAGCAGACGGGCGGCGCCGTGCTGGGCTCTGGCCAGCGCGCGCGCGCGCATGGCCGCGGCAGCCTCGGTCGTCCGGCGCGCCAACACCGGCAGCGCTTTGCGGTAGATCCATTCGGCGTCGATGTTGATGCCGGGCAGCTCGGGCGGGTAGAGCCCGGATACCTTCAGCCACGTGAAGGCGAGAGCCGAGAAGAACAGGAGCTGGGTCTGTGTGAGGACGTGCGCGGCCGTATACGGTACGTAATCGACCGGGAACGGCAACAGGGCGTAGAGGGCCCACGGATAAATACCATTGAACACGCAGATGAAGGCCGCTAGCGCCATGGCGATCAGCATGTTGCGCGGAGCCTCCTCGGTCCTGATCCCAGAGTCGTGCGCGAAGAAAGCAAAAAACGGGATCTTGATACCGGCATGGTGGAAGACACCGGCCGAGGCGAACAGCAGGGCCAGCCAGACGATCGGGTGGCCCTCCTCTAGCGCCGCGACCATGACCATGGACTTGGACACGAAGCCGGAGAACAGCGGAAAGGCCGAGATCGAAGCGGCACCGACAATGCACAGGGCCGCGGTCAGAGGCATCGATTTGTAGAGCCCGCCCAGTTCGGAGCCGTTGATCTTGCCGGTGCGGAAAAGCACCGCCCCCATCGACATGAACAGGAGCGCCTTGAAGATCACGTCGTTGAAGGCGTGGCTGACGGCCCCGTTGATCGCGAGCTCGCTGCCGAGGCCGATGCCGCAGACCATGAACCCGATCTGGTTGATCATACTGTAGCCGAGTACGCGTCGGAGATCGTTCTCGATCACCGCGAAGAAGATCGGGAACATGGTCATGGTGGCGCCGATGTAGATAAGCAGCTCGGTGCCGGGGAACCCGCGCGCCAGCGCGTAGACGGCAACCTTGGTGGTGAAGGCGCTGAGAAACACCGTTCCGGCCGGCGTCGATTCAGGATACGCGTCGGTCAGCCAGTTGTGCAGGAACGGGAAGGCTGCCTTGACGCCGAACGCCAGGAAGATCAGCCACGACGACAGCCCGCTGAGACCGATGAACTCGAACGCGATCGAACCGGTGTCGCTGAGGTGGATGAGAACGCCGGCGAGCAGCATGACGCCGGCGGTCAATTGAATGATCAGGTAGCGCATGGCGGCGCGGTAAGCGCGCTCGGTGCGCCGCGCGAGGATGAGGAACGCCGAGGTGACGGCGAGCAATTCCCAAAACACAAACAGGCTGATCAGGTCGCCGGCGAACGTCGCGCCAAGGGCCGAGCCGGCGTAAAGCAACGCAGAGACGTGCTGAACCCGATCGTCAACCTTGAGCGCGAAAACGATCCCGATGAACGCGGCAAGGTGGAACAACAGACCGAACAGGAAGCTCAGCTTGTCGACCCTGACCAGCGTCAGGGTGTAGTCGAACAGTCCGACTTGGTAGCTTGATCCGTCGCCGAGGGTGGCGAGGTTCAGGGCGCCGATAAGGGGCACCGCCAGCAGCACCGCAGTGCGTACCTTGCCGCTGGTGACGGCGACCAGCGCGGCCCCGACAAAGAAAACCACGAAGGGCGGCAGACTAACCATCGTAGTAATCGTCGCCGCGCCTCAGCACCCTGCGCAGCTCCTTGGCGGTGAGCACCAGAAGCGTGCACGCCGTGAACCCGTAAATCGCGTAGAAACCGAACACCGCCTCCCACGGATGATCGACGTGGCGATCGACGAAGAATTCCGCCACGATGGTCAGCGCGCACGCGGCGCAGAGGCCGTAGATCACGCGCCTGACGTTCCGGGGATTGTCGAAGATGTGGCTCCGCTCGCGGTCGGCCATGGTGAATCCTATTGCAACGCGATCTGCCGGAGCAGGTCGAGGACGGCATTGGGGACAAAGAAGAGCACGACGCACGCCACGGCCGTGGCACCCGTGGCGATGAGGCAGGACAGCGGAGCTTCGCCGGGGCCGTCACCGGGTTGCGCGTCGCCCGAAGACCCGAAGAAGGCCTTGAAGGGGATCGGCAACAGGTAGGCGGCGTTCAGCAGTGCGGAAACCATCAGCACGGCGACGACGACGACCCGGTCCGCTTGCAGCGCCCCGAGCGCCAGGTACCACTTGCTCCAGGCACCGCCGAACGGCGGCAGTCCGATGACGGTGAGCGCGCCCACCAGAAAGAACGCGAAGGTGAACGGCATGGCACGGCCGAGCCCGGAGAGCTCGCTGACATAGGACTTGTGGGCGGCGGTGTATATGGCGCCGGCGCAGAAGAACAGGGTGATCTTGCCGACCGCGTGCATGGCGATGTGCATGCCGCTGCCGACGATCCCCCAGCTCGTGGCGAGCGCGGCACCGAGGACAACGTAACCGAGTTGGCTGATGGTCGAATAGGCAAGCCGGCGCTTGAGATGATCCTGACGCAGCGCCACCAACGAGGCCAGGATGATAGTCGCGCAGGCGACATAGATGAGCCAGTCCGCGGCCCCCGTTTCGCGCAACGTGTCGACGCCGAAGACGTAGATGATCACCTTGGTGATGAAGAACACGCCGGCCTTGACCACGGCCACGGCATGGAGCAGCGCGGAGACCGGGGTCGGCGCAACCATCGCAGCCGGCAGCCAATAGTGCATCGGCATGACGGCTGCCTTGGCGATGCCGAAGACGAACAGCGCCAGCAGGACGCCGAGCGCCAGCGGACCGAGAGCGCCGCCAAGAATTCCGCCCGGGCGGAAGTCAAGCGTGCCGGCAACAATCCCGGTCCACGCGATCGCCGGCAACAGGAGAAGGGTGGAGCCGCCCAGCAGCATCAGCAAATAGAGCCGCCCGGCGTTCCTCGCCGCTTCGTCGCGATGGTGGGTGACCAGCGGATAGGTCACCAAAGTCAGCATCTCGTAAAACAGGAACAGCGTGAAGAGGTTGGCTGCCAGTGCGATCCCCATGGTCGCCGTGATGGCGCCGGCGAAGCACACGTAGAAGGTGGTCTGGCGGGGCTCGCGGTTGGCGCGCATGTAGCCCACCGAGAAGAGCGAGTTGACGATCCACAACGACGAGGCGACGAACGCGAACAGCGCGCCGAGCGGCTCGACCGCAAAGGCGATCGAAAGGCCGGGCAGGACCTCGAGCAGGTGAACGCCGGGGCGCGCGCCACCGATGACGCGCCAGGTCAGCGCGGCGACGGCCGCGAACAACAGGACCGTGCCGACAAGCGTCACGGTTTCGCGCGCGTCGGGGCGCGTGGCGAACAGCGGGATGATCGCCGCCGTCGCCGCCGGCAGCACGAGCGCGGCGAGAACGAGCGTCGCGCCGCTCACATCAGGCCTCCGAGAAGCACGGCCGCCGCCCGCCCGGCGATGTCGACGGTGAGGTCGGCGTCGAGGCCGAAGAAGATGATCGCGCCGGTCAGGAGCCAGATCGGCACCAGCATGCCGATCGGCGCTTGCTTGGCGCGGAGTGCGACTGCGGAGGGCGCGCGGAACCAGGCGACCTCGACCAGGCGGCCGACGTAGACCATGGTGATCAGCGAACTGCCGACGATCAGGAAGGCGAGCCACCACCAGCCGATCTCGAAGGCGGCGACCACTAGGTACCACTTGGAAACGAAGCCGATGGTGCCGGGGACGCCGATCAGGCCGAGACCAGCAAGGGCGAGCGCCGACATCGTGAAAGGCATCGTGCGACCGATGCCGCCGAGGTCCTCGATCCGGACGCTCCCGGCGCTGAACACGACGGCACCGAGCGACATGAACAGGGCGGCCTTGGTGAGAGCGTGGGCGAGAACGTGGACGAGGCCGCCGGTGACGCCCGTCTCGGTCGCCAGCGCGATACCGAGCGTGATGTAACCGATCTGGGCGACCGAGGAGTAGGCGAACATGCGCTTGGCGTTCGACTGGAACACGGCCACGGTCGCGGCGGCGAAAATGGCCGCGACCGAGAAGGTGGCCAGGATCGGCGTGATCGGCAGGTCGGCGAAAACAAAACCGGCGCCGAAAACGGAGAACAGGTAGCGGGCGAACAGGTAGATCGCGACCTTGGTCGAGGTCGCCGCCAGGAACACCGCCGCCGCCGACGGCGCGTAGGCGTAAGCGTTGGGCAGCCACACGTGCAGGGGGAACAGCGCCAGCTTGAGGCTGATGCCGACGGTGATGAACGCGAGCGCCGCCAGCACCGGTCGCGTCGACTCGACCGTGGCGATGCGCTCAGCCATCAGGCCAAGGTTGAGCGTCCCCGTCATCGTGTAGAGAAGCCCGACGCCGATGACGTAGAAGGAGGCGCCGATGGTCCCGAGAACCAGGTACTGGTAGGCCGCCACCAGCGCGCGGCGGTCGCGGCCGAACGCGATCAGCGCGTAGCTCGACAGCGACGATATCTCGAGAAACACGAAAGCATTGAACGCGTCGCCGGTGATGGCGATGCCGAGCATCCCGGCGAGCGCCAGCAGATACATCGTGTAGAACCAGGCAACACGGTCGGAGTCGATTTCGGCGGCGACGCTCTGGCGGGCGAAGGGCGCGATCGCCGCAGCGATCGTGGAGACGAGGACGAGAATCAGCCCGCTGACGACGTCGACCCGGTACTCGATGCCGATCGAGGGGTCCCAGCCGCCGAGATGGTAGGAGACGACCCCCTCGCTCAGCGCCTGATTAAGCAGCAGAACGGCAATGACCGGGACGGTCCAGGAAACAACGGTGGCGACAACCCACGCGGGCCCGGGCCGGCGGACGAGCGCGCACAACAGGGCACCCGCGATCGGCACCACCACCTGCAAGGCGGGCAAGTGGTGCATCAATGCGGGGAATCCTGCTCGAGGATTTCGTCGTCCTCGATCGTTCCGTAAGCCTCGTTGATGCGAACGACGAGAGCCAGGCCGAGAGCAAGGGTCGCGACGCCGACGACGATGGCCGTCAGGATCAGAACGTGCGGCAGTGGGTTGGCATAGACCTGGAAGCGCTCGTCAATGATCGGCGGCGTGCCGCCCAGGATCTTTCCCGGCGCGATGTAGAGCAGGTAGACCGAAGTCTGGAAGAGCGACAGCCCGATCAGTTGCTTGATCATGTTGCCGCGGGCGATGACGATGTAGAGCCCCGACACCATCAGGAACACGGTGATCCATTGGTTGAAATGGGCGACCGTGCCGCCGATCAGACCGCTCATCCACGCCCCCTGGCCGCCAGCGCGTAGAAGATCGCCAGCATCGTCGCGGCGACGGTGAGGAAGACACCGACCTCGACGAGGAACACGCCCCATTCCTGACCGTGCACCGGGTCGTGGGCGAGGCGGGAATAGTCGAGGAAGTTGCCGCCGGCCAGGATCCCGAAAACGCCGACGCCAACGTAGACCAGAACGCCGAGCGGGATCAGCGCCTCGACGGCGGCAACCGGCACGATCCGCATTACCGCGCCCAGGCCGTAGATCAGGGCGTAGAGGATGAGCGTCGCGCCGGCGATGACGCCCGCTTGGAAGCCGCCGCCCGGACCGTAGTCGGCATGAAATTGCACGTAAACGGCGAACAGCAGCATCAGCGGCAGGATCAGCTTGGCGGTGACGCGGAGGATGACGTCGAGACGCATCGGCGAATCCGTCCCTACTTGGCCCGGTCGCCGCCGGAAGGCGCACGCTTGAGCAACAGAAGCACACCAATGCCCGCGGTGAAGATCACGATCGCCTCACCGAGGGTGTCGAACCCGCGATAGCTCGCCAAAACCGAGGTGACCGCGTTGGGGATGCCGGTCTCCGAAATCGTCCGCTCGACGTAATTTGGACCGAGAACCTGGACCGGCGTTTCGGCGCTGCCGAAATCCGGGAGCCCGGAGACGGCCCAGATGAGGACGGCGCCGGTGACGCCGGCCACAAACAGCGGCAGCAGCGGTGTGTGCGCCGGGCGCTTCTCGTCGGTCGTGGTGAGGTACAGGGCGCCCAGCATCAGTACCATGGCGATGCCGGCGCCGACCGAGGCCTCGGTCATGGCGACGTCGACGGCATCGAGCAGGATCATAACGCTCGCCATCAGGAAGCTGTAGATACCGGTCAGAATTGCAGCGGCGAACAGGTTGCGCACGCGTACAACGCCGATCGTTGTGGCGGCCAGCAACGTCAGCAGCACCATCGTCGTCAGGGCTTCGATGGCCGTGCCTCCTCAGAGATCGACTCGACGCCCTCGACAACTATCGGCCTGACGCCGGCATGCAGGGCGGCGCGGGCGACGGCGTGGGTCGCGACCGGGCTCATCAGACCGAAGAACAGGGCGAGGAAGATCAGTTTGACGGTCACCAGGCTGACGCCGGCAATGACCATGAGACCGAGAAGGATCAGGGCGGCGCCGAGCGTGTCGGACACCGAGCTCGCGTGCATGCGCGTGAACACGTCGGGCATGCGCCACAGGCCGACGGCGCCGACGATCATGAAGAAGCCGCCAACGAGAACGAGGCCGCCGCCGAGCCCGTCGCGTATGAGATCGAAGATCACTTGTCCTCCTCGTCTCCCACAGCGCCGAGGGCGCCGAAGCGCAGGAACTTCAGCACCGCAAACGTGCCGATGATGTTGAGCATCGCATAGGTCAGCCCGACGTCGAGGAACACGGGCCGTTCGGTCAGAAAGCCGTAAAGGGCGAGGATGAGGATCGCGGCGTTGCCGACCGCGTTGGCGGCCACCAGGCGATCGAACACCGTCGGCCCTTTGAGGGCGCGCGCCACCATCAACGCGGTCGCGACGAGGACGGCGAGCATCGCCACGGCGAGCATCAGCCGGTTCCCTCCATGGCCGTCACCCGCCGGTCCATCTCGCCGGTCTCCAGGCCCTTGGCGGCGGACTCTGTCAGCGCGTGGACCAGGAGGGTGTGCTCGCGGTGCCTGGCCTCCACAGTGATCGTGCCCGGCGTGATCGTGATCGAGTTGGCGAAGGTGACGGTCCCGACCGGTCCTTTTTGCGACGTCTTGACCCGGATGATGCGCGGCGCGATCGGCAGCGACGGCTGGAGGATGATCCAGGCGACCGCGAGCGCCGACTTCGCCGCCTCGACAATGAGCCACGGCCAGTAGAGGAGGCCGCGGCCCAACATCTCGATCGGCTGGCCCTCCTCGTCGGCGTAGCCGAAGCTCAAGCCGGCGAACGCGATCGCGGCCGCCGCAACCGCCCCCGACCCGATCAGAAACGGCGTGTAGTGGCCCGAGAGGAAAAGCCAGAACAGCATCAGGACGACGGCGAGGCTGGCGACGCGCATGCGGCAGGCTTCCCAGGCAAACGGCTCGAATCGGCGGCCATTATTGACCCTATCGCGAAGGGCCGTTCAACCGCTCACCTTGCCTTCACGGCCATTTGTCGTTGAGGATGGCGCGCGAGGTCCCATCTAGTGCCTGTTCCCCCACCATACAGTCACAAGCGAACGGGTGAGACCATGACGTCGCATTCGAGCCGAGCCAAGGTCGTCAAGTCGGACGCGGAGTGGCGGAAGATCCTGACGCCCGAGCAGTACCACGTGACCCGCCAGGAGGGCACGGAACGGCCGTTCTCTGGGCCCTATTGGGACGAGCACCGGGCCGGGCTCTACCGGTGCATTGCCTGCGGGCAGCCGCTCTTCCGCTCCGACACAAAGTTCGATTCCGGCACCGGCTGGCCGAGTTTCTTTCAACCGGTCGAGGCCGGCGCCGTCGAGGAACGCACCGACCAGTCGCACGGCATGATGCGGACGGAAGTCAGATGCGCCATTTGCGAGGCCCACCTCGGCCACGTCTTCAACGACGGGCCGCGGCCGACCGGACTGCGCTACTGCATGAACGGCACCGCTCTGAGGCTGGAGCCGGATGACAACCCGGGAGCGTGAAGCAAGCGTGCACGGCGCCGGGGCCGGGCCATCCACCGCGCTGCCGCCGGTCGCCGACCGGCGGCCGCACACAGCGGTTCACCACGGCATTTCGCGAACCGACGACTATGCGTGGCTGCGCGCCGCCAACTGGCGGGAGGTGATGCGCGATCCCTCCGTGCTCGCCGCCGACATCCGCGCGTACCTGGAAGCCGAGAACGCTTACGCCGCCGCGGCGATGGCCGACGTCGAGCCGCTGCGGCAGGCGCTGTTCAAGGAGATGCGCGCCAGGATCAAGGAGGACGACTTCACCGTCCCCCTGCCCGATGGCGCATACGCCTATGGCACACGTTACGAGCACGGCGCCGAGCATCCGATGGTGGTCAGGACCAGCCGCGACGGCGGCGACGAAAAGGTGCTCATCGACGCGCACGCGATGTCGGAAGGCAAGGCCTACTTCCGGCTCGGCGGTTTTGCGCACAGCCCCGACCATAAGCTGATCGCCTACTCGTACGACGACATGGGGTCGGAGTACTTCACCATCCACGTGCGCGACGCCGACAGCGGCAAGGACCTCGCCGACGTCATCCCCGCCACGACGGGAAGCGCGGTGTGGGCGGGCGACGGGAGGACCTTGTTCTACGTCTGGGTCGACGACCATCACCGGCCGGCAAAGGTCTTCCGCCATGTGGTCGGAACGGACCCCGCGGCCGACACGGTGGTCTACGAGGAGCCGAATCCGGGGTTCTTCATCGGCGTCGGCGAGACCCAGTCGCGGCGCTACATCACCATCGACACCCACGATCACGAGACCTCGGAAGCGCGCATCATCGAAGCCGGCGCACCGGAGGCGACGCCAAGGCTCATCGCCGAGCGGCGAACGGCGGAGGAATACCACCTCGATCACGGCGGCGAGCGCTTCTACATGCTGACCAACGCCGGCGGCGCCGAGGACTTCAAGATCATGACCGCGCCGCTCGCAGCCCCCGACCGGCAGAACTGGCGCGATCTGGTGCCGCATCGCCCGGGCCGGTTGATCCTCGATTTCGTCGTCTATAGGGACTTCCTCGTCCGCCTGGAGCGCGAGTCGAGCCTGCCGCGCATCGTCGTCCGGCATTTGGCAAGCGGCGAGGAACACGCCATCGCTTTCGACGAGGAAGCGTATTCGCTCAGCATCACGCGTGGCTTCGAGTTCGACACGACCAGCCTGCGCTTCAGCTATTCGTCAATGACGACGCCGGCACGGGTCTACGACTACGACTTTGAGACCCGCGTCCGGGTGTTGCGGAAAGAGGACGAGGTTCCCTCCGGCCACGATCCAGAAGCCTACGTCACCCGCCGGGTGTTCGCGCCGGCGGCCGACGGCGAACGGGTCCCGATCTCCCTCCTCTACCGCAAGGAGACCAAGCTCGACGGCGGCGCGCCGTGCCTGCTCTACGGATACGGTGCCTATGGCATGGCGATGCCGGCCGCCTTCGGCACCTCGCGGCTGTCGCTGGTCGATCGTGGCTTCGTCTACGCCATCGCCCACGTACGCGGCGGCAAGGAGCAGGGCTTCCGCTGGTACGCGGAGGGGCGCCGGGAAAAGAAGACCAACACGTTCAAGGATTTCATCGCGGCGGCTGACTATCTGATTCAGGAGAAATACACCGCCCGTGGACGCATCGTCGGCTGGGGCGGGTCGGCCGGGGGTCTGTTGATCGGGGCGGTCGCCAACATGGCGCCCGACCTCTTCGCCGGCCTCATCGCGGAGGTGCCGTTCGTCGACACGCTGGCGACCATGCTCGACGACACCTTGCCGCTCACGCCGCCCGAATGGCCTGAGTGGGGCAATCCGATCACCAGCCGGACGGACTACGAGCGCATCGCTTCCTACTCGCCGATCGATAACGTCAAGCCGCAGGACTACCCGGCGATCCTGGCGCTCGCCGGCCTCGCCGACCCGCGCGTCACCTATTGGGAGCCGGCGAAATGGGTGGCGAAGCTCCGCGCGACCAAGACCGACGACCTTCTCCTGATCCTGAGAACCAACATGGACGCCGGCCACGGCGGCGCCGCCGGCCGCTTCGACCGCCTGCAGGAGACCGCTTTTGCAACGGCGTTCGCCTTGAAGGTCACCGGCGAGGCCTGAGGCCCCTCTCCTCGCACCGACGGAGCGGTGGCACGCGATGTGTTACGTTCAGGCTCGAATCCACCGCCGCGGAGGGCTTGCTTGGAAGACCACGTCGCCGACCTGACCGGCATTGCGATCGTCGCCACGGTCGCGGTTTCCATCGGCTTCGTGCTGATGCGGCTGAAGCAGCCGCCGATCGTCGGCTACATCCTGACGGGTGTGGTGCTCGGCCCCACCGGCTTGGGACTGGTCAGCGGTGCTGGCGGCATTACGCTTCTGGCCGAGCTCGGCGTGATCCTGCTCCTGTTCCTCGTCGGCATGGAGCTGTCGATCCGGGTCTTCACGTCGGTTGCCGGCATCGCCGGGGCCGTCGCGACCGGCCAGATCGTGGTGGCGCTCGCCGTCAGCGGTGCATTCGGCGGCCTCCTCGGCTGGCCGGCCGGGCAGATGCTGGCGTTGGGCTTCATCGTCGCGATCTCCTCGACCGCGGTCGCCATCCAGATGCTGGAGGAGGTCGGTGAGCTCAGGACCGCGATGGGCCGCATCACCATCGGCGTGCTGATCGCGCAGGACATCGCCGTGGTGCCGATGCTGATCGTCATCGGCTCGTTCGCCGAGGACGGCAGCCTTCAGCTCGTCGCCATCAAGGTCGTGATAGCGGCGGCGCTGATCATCGCCTTCCTGCGCTATCTCGGCACGCGGCCGGGCAAGATTCGCCTGCCGTTCTCGGAGGCGATCGCCGGCCGGGTCGATGTGGTGGCTCTGGCGAGCCTCGCTTTCTGCTTCGCCACCGCAGCGGTCACCGGCCTCGCCGGTTTGTCTGCGGCCTTCGGCGCCTTCCTCGCCGGATTGGTGATCGCCGGCTCGACGCTCAGGGCCGAGGCGATCGCCGCCACGCGTCCGATCCAGAGCGTGCTGATCATGGTTTTCTTCCTGTCGATCGGATTGTTGATCGATCTCGACTTCATCGTCGCCAACCTGTGGACGGTGATCCTGTTCGTGCTCGCCGTGCTGGTGATCAAGTCGATCGTCAACGTCGTGCTGTTGCGGCTGATCGGCCAGCCGTGGGAGTTCGCCTTTCCGGGCGGCCTGATGATGGCGCAGATCGGCGAATTCTCGTTCGTGCTCGCCGCCACCGGGTTTGCCAACGGTGCGCTCGACGCCGACGCCTATCGGCTCGCGATCGCGGTGATCGCGGTGTCGCTCTTGGCGAGCCCCGTGTGGATGATCTCGGTGAGGCGCTTCCATGCCGTCGCCCAGGACGGCATTTCGGATTTCCGTGCCGCCCTCAGCGAGGTCTATGCCGGCGAGATCGAGGAGTTCGAGCGCGGGCGCGCCGCGCTTGGCCGCGCCGTGGCGTTCAGCGAGCGGCGCGCACGCGCGGTGTGGATCGTGGTGCAGCGCCGCCGGGCGCGTAACCGGCGCGAAAAGCAGGCGGCCGAGACGACCGGGCACGGTGGCGCGCGGGCCGAGGAATCCGATCCGATCACGCCTTCCGGTGGTGAGTGACGCGCGCTCAGCCGGTCGCTTTCTCGTAGAGCTCCAGCACGTAGTCCCAGTCGATGAGGTTGTCGACGAACGCCTCCAGGTACTTCGGGCGCGCGTTGCGGTAGTCGATGTAGTAGGAGTGCTCCCACACGTCGCAGCCGAGGATCGGTGTACCGCCGTGGACCAGCGGGTTCTCGCCGTTGGGCGTCTTGGTGACGACGAGCTTGCCCTGTTGCACCGCCACCCAGCACCAACCGGAGCCGAACTGGGAGACGCCGGCCTGGATGAAGTCGGTGCGGAACTTGTCGTAGCCGCCGAGATCTGAATCGATCGCCTTGCCTAGCGCTTCCGGCAGGCTCTTGCCGCCGCCGCCCTTGTTCATCCACTTCCAGAAATGGTTGTGGTTGTAGTGCTGGGCGGCGTTGTTGAAGAGGCCGGCGTTCTTCGAATAGCTCTGCCTGACCACGTCTTCGAGGCTCGCGTCTTCGAGACCGGAGCCCTTCAGCAGGTTGTTGCCGTTGGTGACGTAAGCCTGATGATGCTTGTCGTGGTGGAATTCGAGGGTCTCGCGCGACATGTACGGCTGCAGGGCCTCGTAGTCGTACGGCAGGTCGGGAAGTTCGAAGGCCATGACGCGTTCTCCTCTGATTATTGGCCGCTGGGCTGCTGACCTACGTTGGTGGCGGCTAGGCGGAGGGCCAGTCCGCCGGCGAACATAGGCCCGGACCCGACATCGGACAACCGGCGCGCGGGGCGTCGCTCAACCCGCCGTTCGAATGCCGAACGATCGTGGCCTCCATTCACCACGTCATAATAATCCCGTGAGGACCGACTAGAGCGTTCGTCTCAGGTGTTAGGTTCGGACGAGGCGGCGATCGTTGGTCAACAGGAGAGCAACATGCGCATGAAGTTGGTGGGATTGGCGTTGGCGGTCATCGGCATCGGGTTCGCCGGCGTTGCCGTGGGCCAGGGCGATCCGGTCACGCAGCGCCAGGAGCTGATGAAGCAACTCGGCCCGTACCTGCGATCCATGTTCCAGATGATCAACGGCGACGCCCAATTCGACGCCGCCCTCGTCGGCGAGGGCATGCAGAAGGTCGTCGAGCACGCCACAATCCTGCCGACCCTGTTTCCCGAGGGAAGCGATCAAGGCTCCGCCGCGTCCCCGCTGATCTGGCAGGAGTTCGACCAGTTCGTCGCAATCTATGCCGATCTGAAGGTGGCGGGCGAGGCCGGCGTGGCGGCGGCGGAGGCCAACGACTTCGAGGCCTTCAAGGCGGCGTTCGGCCAGATCGGCGGCGACTGCCAGCGCTGCCACGAGCGATACCGGCTCAGGCAGTAGGCGCGGGACAGACCCGGAACGCGCGTGGCGACGGGTTTCGCCGCCGGCACGCACCGCTTGATATTCACGCCCGGCTCGGGTGACATGCGACGCCCGTCGTTTGGAGGAGGCCGAGCGGACTCATGGACGAGCTGATTGAAAAGATCGCGGCCAAGGCCGGCATGGACACGGCGACCGCGCGCAAGGCCGTTGGCATCGTGGTCAACTTCGTGGCCGCGGAGGCGCCACCGGACGCTGTCAACGAGCTCCTCGACAAGATGCCCGGCGCCCGCGACATGCTCACCGGCAATAGCGGCGGCGGCGGCGTCATGGGCGTGTTCGGCGAGCTCACCGACATCGGGCTCGAGATGGGGGGTGTGCAAGCGGTGGCGACGGAGTTCATCGCCTACGCCAGACAGAAGGCCGGCGACAAGGCGATCGACGGCGTCGTCAACGGCATCCCCGGCCTCAGCCAGTTCGTGTGAGGCACCTCGTCGTCCGTCTTCCGACCACCGCGCCCGGGGACTGATCGCCCGTTGGCCGGAGCGATCCAGCGACCCGGCCTTCCGTTACGGCTTCATGCATCGCGTGCCGCACCGCAGCGCGTGGTCGGAGGCCGGCCTCGCTGTATAGTGAGATGCACGCGGGCAGCCGATACGTCGGCACAATCGAAAATCAGGATATGGACGATACCGAGCGGACGCTGGCAGCAGCGCTGAGGGAGGCGAGGGTCACGCGCGATGTCGTTGTCGATGGGGGTGCTCTGGCCCGGGTGCCCGCGGTTCTTGATCGCTGGTTCGAGGGCCGCCCTCCGATCGTCTTTGCGGATGACAATACATACCGGGCTGCCGGCGCGGAGGTCGTCAGCCGCCTTCAGCGCGACGGTCGGAATGCGGGCGAACCATTCGTGTTGGGTGCCACGCCTCGGTTAAAGCCCGATGTCGGTCAAGCGCACCGGATACGCGACATCCTCAAGACCAGCGACGGCGTCCCCATCGCGGTCGGCTCGGGTGTCATCAATGACATCGTGAAGCACGGCGCGTCGTTGGCGGGCAAGCCATACCTTTGCGTCCCTACGGCCGCATCCGTGGACGGCTACGCCGCGTCCGGTGCGTCACTGTTGGTGGATGGCTTCAAGCGCACGGTTCCCTGCGATCCACCGGTCGCGATCGTGGTCGATCTCGACGTGCTTTGTGCGGCGCCGCCGGCAATGGCCGGATGGGGCTATGGCGACCTCGCAGGCAAGACGGTCGCCGGTCTTGATTGGGTGCTGGCGGACGCGCTTGGCGAAGAGGCCATCAATCGCGGGCCGTTTGACACCGTCCAGAACAACCTCCGGTCATGGCTCGCCGATCCCGGCGCGGTGTCGAGGGGGGAGCCGGGCGCGGTCGCGGCTCTCATGACGGGATTGCTCGTGTCCGGGTTCGCCATTCAGGCGCACGGGAATTCGCGGCCGGCCAGCGGCAGCGAGCACCAATTCTCGCATCTGTGGGAAATGGAGGGGCTGCAGCTCGATGGCGTGGCTGCGCCTCACGGCGCCTGTGTCGGCGTCGGGACCGTCGCGATGCTCGCCGCCTATGCATGGCTGCTCGATCGGGACATTCCCATCGACGCGGCGGAATCGGCGGTACGAAAACACGAGGACCTTGCGGCTCTGAAATCGCGTGTCGAGCGATCCTTCCGTGATCCGCGGTTGAGTGCGAGCGCATGGGAGGAGGCGCGTGCGAAGCACGTGACGCCTGAGCGCCTCAGGGAACGCATCCACACGCTCAGCGGCTGCTGGACATCGTTGCGTGAACGGCTTCGACACATGCTCCTCTCCCCGACCGCGATGCAGGCCCGCCTCAGCGAGGCCGGCGGACCGTCCCATTTCACGCATCTTGGCCTTCACCCCAAGCGGTTCGCCAATGACCATGCCCGGGCGCAGCTCGTTCGCCGCAGGTATACTGTGCTCGACGTGCTCATGGACCTCGGCTGGTTCGACCGCCTCACGCGGCATCTGTTTGCCGACGATGGCTTCTGGGCCTCGAACGAGCTCCCGAACAAG
>CAYTXI010000015.1:0-2577 GCA_964441935.1 uncultured Bauldia sp. | reverse complement strand
GCGGCATCTGTTTGCCGACGATGGCTTCTGGGCCTCGAACGAGCTCCCGAACAAGTAGCCCGGATGGAGCGAAGCAAAGTCCGGGTCAACCTCGACATCGCCCGGCCAGCACCCGCACTCGAGACGAAGACCCGGATGGCGCCGCGCTCCACCCGGGCCCCTTGCTAAGCTTGCTCGAAAGCACAGCCGGGAATGGAGGCAGAGTCCCTAGCGTAGACCGAGGCCTAAATCAAAGGCGGACAACCTCGATGACTATTTGGAAATTTGGATTTCACGCGCCGAAGCGAATGCGCTCAATGTTGGGTTTGTCGATCAACGATTAACTGCACCGAAGCCCAGCCTTTCAGGTGAAGGCTCTTCAAGAGCAGCATACCGACATTCTTTGCGGCAAACGGATTGATGCGGTGCGTGGATTCTGATCCATCATCGTATCGCAACTTCAGGACAACATCGGTTTCGGTGGCGGTTAGTGCAGCGCCAATCACGCTTTTGGAGAGCGAGTCAATTTCATCGTCTGATAATTCTGGTTCATTGCTCTGCCAGAGCGCTTGAAGTTTCATTTTGCGTTTTTCGTCTAGGGCCATTTATTATTGCTCCGTCTTGCGTTAGCCAACAAAGATATTGGTCCCCTTGCCTCGGCGTTCGCGGCCTTGGTGGCGCATTCGACGTCTTCGATGGCTACGTGCCGAGCGGTTTGTTGTACCGGAAATCAGCGAGGCAAGAGCGAACGTGCCGCTGTTTTGTACATCGCTATCTAATGCCAGTGGTCGCGATCAACACACCGCCGTGATGATCCGACCATGACCTCTGCGACCTCGCTCGCCGCATCGTTTCCGGCGCACACTGAGGCCGATTGGTATGCGCTGGTTGCGAAGCGGGGGCGTTCGGCGGACGCGCTCGCGGCAAAGAACGCCGATGGTATTCCGGTCGGGCCGATCTACGGCCGCGCGGCCGACGGCACGGTCATCGCCGGCCGCCGGCCGGGCGCGGCTTGGGCGATCGTTGAGCGGGTCGGCGGCGACGTCGCCGAGGCAGCGCGTCAAGCACATGCGGCGATCGCCGGCGGCGCTAACGGCATCGCCGTGGCGTTCGACGCAAGTGCGCACCCACTCGGAAGCGCCCTCCCCGTTTCGGCGGCGGACAAGTTGGCGGGCGCAATCGGCGACATGCTGCCCGAAGGTTGCCACGTCCATCTCGACGCGGGCGAGGCGACGCCGGCCGTCGCCGAAGCGTTCGTCGAACGCGGCGCCGCCAAGCGCTGGCGCCTGGTGCTCGCCTTCGACCCGATCGCGGCGGCGGCTTCCAAGGACCTGATCGCGGCGATCGCCGCGATCGCGCGCTCCTTCGACGCACGCGCCATCGACGGGGCCGTTGCCATCGCAGACGGGCGGCCGTGGCATGCCGCAGGCGCGTCCGAGGCACAGGAGCTTGCAGCAGCGCTGGCGGCGTTCGTCGCATTGTTGCGCCCGTTCGAAGCGGACGGGCTACCGGTCGACCGCGCCGCGTCGCGGATCGGCGTGGCGCTCGCAGCCGACACCGACCAGTTCCTGACCATCGCCAAGTTCCGGGCCGCGCGGCTGCTCCTCGGCCGTCTCTTCAAGGTCGCCGGGTTGGGCGGCGCGCTGCCCTCGCTTCACGCGGAGACCGCGCTCGGGGCGATGAGCCGCGACGACCCGCATTCCAACATCGTGCGGGCGACGGTCGCGGCGTTCGCCGCGGCGGTCGGCGGAGCGGATTCGATCGCGGTGCTGCCGTTCGACACCGCCACCGACGGCGGCAACGACGGGCTGGCGCATCGCATCGCCCGCAACACCCAAACGATTCTCGCCGAGGAGGCGCACATCCACCGCGTCGCCGACCCGGCGGCGGGGTCGGGCGCGGTCGAAACGTTGACCGCCGCCCTTGCCGAGACGGCGTGGCGGCGCTTCCAGGAGATCGAGGCCGCCGACGGCATCGCCGCGGCTATCGCCCGCGGCCTGTTGCCGCGACCATCGGGACGCGTGTCGTGAACACGCGGCGATCTTCCCTCCCCGACTTCAGCCGGGTCGCGTGGCAGCGGCCCTCCGCGGCCCATCTTGAGGCGGGACCGGCGTGGGAAACCCATGAAGGGATCGCCATCAAAGGCGTGTACGAAGCGGCCGACGTGGACGGCCTCGACTTCCTCGACACATGGCCGGGGCTGCCGCCGTACCTCCGCGGCCCCTACCCCACCATGTACGTCGAGCGGCCGTGGACGATCCGCCAGTACTCCGGCTTCTCCACCGCCGAAGACTCGAACGCTTTTTACCGGCGGAACCTCGCCCAGGGCCAGACCGGGCTGTCGGTGGCGTTCGATCTGCCCACCCACCGCGGCTACGACTCCGACAATCCACGGATCGCCGGAGACGTCGGCATGGCCGGCGTCGCCATCGATTCGATCTACGACATGCGCACGCTGTTCGACGGCATTCCGCTCGACAAGACCAGCGTGTCGATGACGATGAACGGGGCCGTGCTGCCGGTGATGGCGCTCTACATCGTCGCGGCGGAGGAACAGGATGTAGCGCCCGCACAACTCTCCGGGACCATCCAGAACGA
>CAYTXI010000014.1:3673-32773 GCA_964441935.1 uncultured Bauldia sp. | reverse complement strand
CCGGGGTCACGGTCGTCATGGACCGCTGCATCATGATCGAGCACCGCCGGCTGATCGGCGGGCGCGGCTGAGGACCCGCCACGGTCTCCCACGCCTCGGACGC
This sequence comes from uncultured Bauldia sp., assembly GCA_964441935.1. Taxonomy (GTDB): domain Bacteria; phylum Pseudomonadota; class Alphaproteobacteria; order Rhizobiales; family Kaistiaceae; genus JBBDMC01. Next base: position 32,670 of record CAYTXI010000014.1, on the reverse strand, counting down.
TTGTGCTTTGGATTCGCCCTTTTTTGTCGCTACGCAGAGAGGGCAGCAGCAGCGGCCGCGCTAAGCCGAGGGGGGGAGTACAAGGTGAGTGCAGATCGCGTCCCCGGGTTTGCGACCTTGGCCGTCCACGCCGGGGCGGAGGCCGCCCCGACCGCCGGGCCGCGCCCGGCGGTCGACCAGATGTCGCAGATCTTCGACGGTGACCTCCGCGTGGCCTCGCTGATCGGACCGCATGGGTTCGGCGACCTCTGGCCGATCGCTGATGTGCTGGAGCAGCGCATTGCCGCGCTCGAGGGCGGCACCGCCGCGGTGGCGGTCGGCTCCGGGCACGCCGCCATGGTCGTCACCTTGCGCGCGCTCATGCGGCCGGGCGACGAACTGATCGTTCCGCGGCAGCACCGTGGCGCATCGGTCAACCCGATCGACCGGTCGTTGGGGAGCTTCGGGTGGGTGGTGCGCTCGGCCGTCATCGACGACGTTTCGTCGTTCGAATCGGCGGTATCGCCGAAGACCAAGGCGATCTTGATCGAGTCGATTACCGATTCCGGCGCTGTCGCCGACATCGAAGCTATCGCGGGGGTCGCCAAGCGTGGCGCGGTGCCGCTGATCGTCGCCAACACGCTGGCGACGCCATACCTCTGCCGACCTTTCGAGTTCGGCGCCGATATCGCCGTGCATTCGACGACCGGGTTCATCGGCGGTCATGGCGACTCCGCCGGCGCCGTCATTGTCGACGGTGGTGATTTCAACTGGATGGCGTCTGACCGCTATCCGATGCTGTCGGCACCGCAACCGGAATACAATGACGTGGTACTTGGCGAGACCTTCGGCAATTTCGCCTTCGCCGCCGCCTGCCGGATGCTCGGTCTCGGGGATGCGGGACCCACGATCTCGCGACTCGACGCGTTCACGCTGCTCGCGGGGATCGAGACGCTGCCGCTTAGGATGCAGAGGCACTCAGACAATGCCACGGCGGTTGCCGAATTCCTCGTCGGCCACGACAAGGTGAGCTGGGTGCAGTACGCAGGGATGGCGGGCGACCGCTATCACCAACTCGCCCGCAAATACTGTCCCAAGGGAGCGGGCGCCGTGCTCACATTCGGTGTCGAGGGAAACGCCGAGAGCGCTATCCGGCTTGCGTCCGGCCTCAGGCTGTTTTCTCGTAGCGCCGGGATCGGCGACGCGCGGAGCCTCATCGGCGATCCGTGGTCGGCGGCCCACACCCACCCCAGGGACGAGGCGCGCAAATCGACGGGCCCTGCGCCCGGTGTGCTGTGGCTCTCGGTCGGCATCGAAGATGTCGCGGACATCATCGCCGATCTCGATCAGGCTCTGGCAAAAGTGTGAGCCGGCGCTCTGGACAAATAGACCGGCCCCCGCGCCGTGCGGCGCGGGAGGCCGGCTTCGGTCACACCATCTTGGTCAGCCTTGTGCCATTTGGGCGGGTGGACGGCGGGTGTAGACCCACAGTTCAGCCACGGCGAGCGCGGCAACTGCGAGCCCGATCACGACGTGAGTCCACATCGCCAGCGCGATCGACGCGAAGCCGATCACGAACGGCGACACCACGACCCACAAGCCGAGAATCAGGTTCACCCACTCTTCCCATTGGGCGTATGCATACAACGCCGCCACGGCAACCACGCCGATGGCGAGGCCAGCGAAGATGGCGTTGATGCTAACGGGCCCAGCGGGGAACCCCAAAACCCAAGGGCTGGCGACCAGCAAGATGGCCAGGATCAGGTTGATCCCGTCGATGACCATCAGCTCTCGTCTTTGCATGGCAACCTCCTGGAGGAACTGCCATTTTCTCGCTCCGCTGCGAGCGAAGCGAACCTTAACAAGATATGGATTGGGGCCCGGAAGGTTTGAAGGGGTGTGACACTTTTTCATCTACCCAGGCGCCGTCGCGCGACGATGGCGTCGGTGCCTTCACTCTGCCAAGACCTGCCGTTAGGAGTCTCCGCTGCAGGGGATCGCAAGAGGACCAGGCTCGGGAGGGCTCCGCTCATGGCAAAGACCGCAGCGGTTGTGTGCGCCGTCGTCGTTGGCCTCACCGCAGACGCCGGGCTGGCCCAGACCTGCCACCCACAGGGCAGCTTCGACGCATGGCTGCAGGCACTCCGCGAGGAGGCGGCCCAGTCCGGCATATCCCAGCGGGCGATCAGTGCCGGCCTGGACACGGTCCGCTTCGACCCGGCGATCGTCCGCAAGGACCGCGCCCAGGGGGTTTTCACCCAGGACTTCCTGACCTTCGCCGGGCGCATGGTGGAGGGCTACCGCATCGGCCAGGGCACGAGCCGCCTCACCAAATACGCCAGCACCTTCGCGCGCATCGAGCGCGAATACGGTGTGCCCGGGCCGGTGCTCACCTCATTCTGGGGTCTGGAGACCGATTTCGGCGCCAATATCGGTGACGGCCCGACGCTTACGTCTCTGGCGACCCTCGCGTACGACTGCCGCCGACCGGACCTGTTCCGCAAGGAACTGTTGTCGGCGCTGGTCATCATCGATCGCGGCGACCTCAGTGCCGGCGAGATGCGCGGTCCGTGGGCGGGCGAGCTCGGCCAGGTCCAGTTCCTCGCCAGCCGCTACGTCGACTACGGCGTCGATTTCGACGGCGACGGCCGCGTCAACATGCTCACCAGCGGACCGGACGCACTCGCCTCGGCCGCTCGCTATCTCCAGCACCTCGGCTGGCGCCGCGGCGAGCCGTGGCTGAGGGAAGTGCGGGTGCCGCGATCGTTGCCGTGGGAACAGGCGGATGTCGCGATCAAGCTGCCCGTGTCGCAGTGGGCGGCCGCGGGTGTGACCCTGCCGGGCGGCGGGGCGCTGCCGACCGGCGGACCGCCTGCCTCGCTTCTTTTGCCGATGGGCCGCAACGGACCGGCGTTCCTCGCGTACCCGAACTTCGACGTTTATCTCTTGTGGAACTCGTCGCTGGTCTATTCGACGACCGCCGCCTACTTCGCGACCCGCCTCGCTGGCGCTCCCCGCGTCAATCCGGGCTCGGGTGTCTCGCCGCTGAGCGCCGGGCAGGTGCGCGAAGTGCAGACGTTGCTTGTCCGCCGAGGCTACGACGTTGGCAAGATCGACGGCGTCATCGGCGTCAAGACCCGCGCGGCGGTGAAGGACATACAGCTCAAGCTCGGGCTGCCGGCCGATTCCTACCCGGACGCCACGCTGCTCGCGCGGCTCAAAGGTTAGGGCGGCTCGAAGCCGGGCCGCGGGCAGGTGCCGCTTACGACCTGACCTTGACGTAGCTACCGGGCGCGGCCTCGATCGGCTTATGCTTGCGGCCGCCGATCTTGCGCGCCTCGACCCGGGTCCGGTTGTGCCGCTCGATCCATGCCTGCCAGTGCGGCCACCAAGAACCGTCGTGCGGTTTGGCTTTGGCCTGCCAAGCGTCATAGCCGTCGCCTTTCGGAGCGGGCCCGGTCCAATATTGGTACTTGTGTCGGCTCGGGGGGTTGATGACGCCGGCGATGTGGCCCGAACCGGCGAGCACGAACGTTACCTTGCCGCCGAAGAAGCTCGACCCGTAGAAAACCGAGCGGGCGGGGGCGATGTGATCCTCGCGGGTGGCGAGATTGAAGATCGGCACCTTGACCTTGCCGAGATCGAGCCGCGTGTTGGCGATTTCCATCGCGCCCTTGGCCAAGTTGTTGTCGAGGTAACAGTTGCGTAAATAGGAGGAGTGGTTAGCGGCCGGCATGCGCGTGACGTCGGCGTTCCAGTAGAGGATGTCGAAGGGCGCGGGTTCCTGGCCCTTGAAGTAGTTCGAGATGACGTAGGGCCAGATCAGGTCATTTGCGCGCAGCATGTTGAACGTGGCGGCCATGTTCTTGCCTTCGAGGTAGCCGCGAACACTCATCTTCCTCTCGACTCTGGCAAGCTGTTCCTCGTCGACGAACACCGACAGGTCGCCGGCGTGGGTGTAGTCGACCTGAGTGGCGAAGAAAGTCGCCGACTTGATGCGCGTGTCACCCGTCGCCGCCCCGTAGGCAAGGGCTACCGCCAGCAACGTTCCCCCGACGCAATAACCGACGGCGTTGACCTCTTCAGTGCCGGCGACGTCGCCGATCACGTCGAGAGCTTCGAAGATGCCCTCGCGCATGTAGTCCCCGAAGTTCTTCCTTGCTAACCGTCGATCCGGGTTAGCCCACGAAATCACGAAGACCGTGTGGCCCTGCTCGACGCACCAGCGGATGAACGACTTCTCCGGGCCGAGGTCGAGGATGTAGAACTTGTTGATCCACGGCGGCACGATCAGCAGCGGCCGCTTGAGGACGGTTTCGGTCGCCGCCTCGTACTGGATCAGCTGGCAGAGCTCGTTCTGGTGGATGACCTTGCCGGGCGTCGCCGCCAGGTTCTCGCCAAGCCTGAACTTCGACGTGTCCGACTGGCGGATCGTCAGGTCGCCATGGCCTCTCTTGATGTCGTCGGCCAGCATGTGCATGCCGCGCACCAGATTGGCGGCGTCCGTCGACAGGGTCTCACGCAGGACTTCCGGGTTGGTGAGGACGAAGTTCGGCGGAGCGAGGGCATTGGCGATCTGCTTGACGTAGAAGGCGGCCTTCTGGCGCGTGTGCGGGTCGAGATCATCCGCTTCGGCCACCATCTCCTCGGCCCAGCGGCTCGTGATCAAATAGAACTGCTTGATGAAGTCGAAGAACTGGTTGTCCGTCCATTCGGCGTCCGTGAAGCGCTTGTCGCGGGGATCGGGCTCGGCGGCGGGGCCGACCGGCTCACCCGCCATGCGCTTCAACGAGCTTGCCCACAACTCCAGATAGCGCGAGTAGAGCCGGCGTTGCGCGTCCAGCGCGCGCTCGGGCTCGCCCATCCAGTACTCGCCGACCTTGGTCAGAGTTCTGACCATGTCGGCGACGCTGTCGGTCAAATCAAAGGGAAGCTTACCTTGCTCGCGGGGCCGGAGGTAGGCGGAGAAAGCCTTGCCAGCCTCTTCGATGGCCCGTGCCACGTTGACGGCGAACGCCTCGGGGTCGTGGACCCCGAGGCGGGTTTGACTTGGCTTGGGGTCCGTCGCCATCGCCATTTCCGAGGCTAAAGCCGGGCTGTGAACCGTTCTTGCACGCTTTTTGGACATAATAGGTTGGTATTTGGATACCGAAAGACCGTCGACCATCTCGGGGGCGCCGGCTTCGGCCGGCTGTGTGTTCCATGTACCGACGACACGACATGAGGCCGATTCTCATCGAAAAGCCATGGCGGCGTACAGCTGTAGCCGGCCTGATTGCGGGCCTTGGCGCGCTCACGGGCGGATGCGCCGCCTCAATGGGCGATTTCGCAAGACCCGCCTCCACGCCCCTGGTGCTGAGCAGCACCGCGGTGGGCGAGACCACGGCCGAGATGAAGCCGGCGGTGATGGTCGAGCGCGACTCCAAGCCTAGCGACCCCATGCCGGTCGCTGCTGGGGCCCAGCCGCCGCCGCTGCCGGTGGAGCCGGCAACCCCGACGGTGGCAGCGAGCGAGCCTTCGAAAGAGCCGAAGAGCAAGTTGCTGACGCCGGAGGAAAAGGCGCAGGTGATTGCCGAACTCGAGGCCCTGGCCAAGAGCCAGGAGGCTGGAAGACCGGCGGACAAGCCTGAGTGCGCCGACGGGACGGCCATGGCGCTGGAGTCCGAAGAACGCTTGAAGCGTGATTTGGCCAGCGGGGAATGCTAGGCAATAGCCGTCGCGTGCGGAAACGAGGCTGACGTCATGCCCATGTCGGAATTCTACCGCGTGCGGCGCCTGCCGCCGTACGTGTTCGAGCAGGTCAACCGGCTGAAGGCGAGCGCGCGGGCGGCCGGTGCCGACATCATTGATCTCGGCATGGGCAATCCCGATCTGCCGACGCCGTCGCACATCGTCGATAAGCTTGCCGAAACCGCACGGCGCGAGGACACACACGGCTATTCCGCCTCGCGCGGCATCAACGGTTTGCGCAAGGCACAGGCGGCCTACTACGGTCGCCGCTTCGGCGTGAAGGTCGACCCCGACAGCCAGGTCATCGTTACTATCGGTTCCAAGGAGGGCTTCGCCAACATCGCCCACGCGATCAGCGCCCCAGGCGACGTGGTGCTTTGCCCCAACCCGAGCTACCCGATCCACGCTTTCGGCTTCCTGATCGCTGGCGGTGTGATCCGTTCGCTGCCGGCGACGCCGGACGAGCACTACTTCCACGCACTCGAGCGCGCGGTGATCCACTCGATTCCCAAACCGCTGGCGGTCGTCGTCTGCTACCCGTCGAACCCCACCGCCCATGTCGCTGAGCTCGACTTCTACCGCGATCTCATTAGCTTCGCGCGCCGGCACGAACTAATCGTGCTCTCCGATCTCGCCTACGCCGAGGTCTATTTCGACAACAACCCGCCGCCGTCGATTCTGCAGGTGCCGGGCGCCGTCGACATCGCCGTGGAGTTCACCTCCATGTCGAAGACGTTCTCAATGGCCGGCTGGCGAATCGGGTTCGCCGTGGGCAACGAGCGCCTGATCGCTGCGCTCGGCCGGGTGAAATCGTACGTTGACTACGGCGCTTTTACGCCGATCCAGGTGGCCGCGACCGCTGCACTCAACGGGCCGACCGATTGCATCGAGACGATGCGGGCGACCTACAAGCGCCGTCGCGATACGCTGGTCGAGAGCTTCGGTCGTGCCGGCTGGCAGATTCCGGTGCCGCGGGCCTCTATGTTCGCCTGGGCGCCAATCCCTGAGAAGTTTGGCCCCCTCGGCTCATTGGAGTTCTCCAAACTGCTTATCGAGAAAGCCGACCTGGCCGTGGCGCCGGGAATCGGCTTCGGCGAGCACGGCGATGACTACATGCGGATCGCCCTCGTCGAGAACGAGCAGCGCATCCGGCAAGCTGCGCGTAACCTCCGACGTTTTCTTGAATCGGCAGACAAAACGTTGCACAACGTCGTGCCGATGACGGGCGCTCGCCGCTAACCGGACTCACGTCCATGTTCCGCTTGATACGGCGCTCCCGCGCTGCCGGTGTCGCTTGCGCCGGACGGTGACCGGAGGGGAAAGGTGTCGCAGATGGACACGGCGCTGCGCATAGGTGTCGCCGGGCTCGGCACCGTCGGCGCGTCGCTTGTGCGGCTGATGGGCCGGCACGGCAACGACATCGCCGTCAAGTCTGGCCGCCCGATCTCAATCACCGGCGTTTCGGCGCGCGACCGCAACAAGGACCGCGGCATTGACCTTTCCGGCTACGCCTGGTCCGACGACGCCGTTGCGCTTGCCGCTGATTCAGGCAACGACGTTTTCGTCGAGTTGATCGGCGGCGCCGACGGCGTCGCCCATGCCTCGGTGCGGGCGGCGATCGCCGCCGGCAAGCACGTGGTGACCGCCAACAAGGCGCTTTTGGCGACCCACGGCGTGTCTCTCGCCCGCGAGGCGGAAGCGGCCGGGGTCAGCCTGAACTTCGAGGCGGCGGCGGCCGGCGGCATCCCGATCGTCAAGACGCTCCGCGAGGCGTTGGTCGGAAACACCATCAACCGCGTCTACGGCATCCTCAACGGCACCAGCAACTACATCCTGACCCGCATGGAGCAGGACAATCTGCCGTTTGCCGAATGCCTGACCGCGGCCCAGCGGCTCGGTTACGCCGAGGCCGACCCGAGTTACGACATCGGCGGTCAGGACACCGCCCATAAGCTGGCATTGCTCACCGCCATCGCCTTCGGTACTGAGATCGATGCGCAGTCGATCTACGTCGAGGGAATCTCCTCGATCACGCCGGCCGATATCGAAGCAGCGGACGAACTTGGCTACCGCATCAAGCTCCTCGGCGTCGCCAGCCGCACGGAGAGCGGCATCGAACAGCGCGCCCATCCGACCATGGTGCCGAAGTCGTCGGCGATCGCCCGCGTCGACGGCGTCACCAACGCGGTCGCCGTGGAAGGGGATTTCGTCGGCCAGATCGTGTTGCTGGGAGCCGGTGCCGGCGGTGACGCGACCGCGTCGGCGGTGATGAGCGACATCGCCGACATCGCCCGTGGCGACCGCATGGGAACCTTTGGCCGGCCGGCGTCGAGCCTTGAGCCCTACCGGCGGGCTGGCATGCGGCTCCACGAAGGCGGCTACTACATCCGCTTGTCGGTCTACGACCGACCGGGGGCCTTTGCGGCGATAGCGCGACGCATGGCCGACGCAGACATCTCGCTCGAATCGATCGTTCAGCGGCGGCGAGCGCCAAGAACGACGGCGCCGGAGCATCCGGTACCGGAGGCGCCGCAGCCGGTCATCATGATTACCTACGAAACCACGGAAGCGGCGATCCGTGGGGCGCTCGAACTGGTCAAGGAAGACGGTCACATCGCCAGCGACCCGCAGATGATAAGAATAGAGCCACTCGCCTAATCGAATTCTGCGCGTGGGGAGGCGCGATTGAACACAGAAGTCCGGTTGCCAAAACGGGGCGGGGCGCTCGACCGCATCCTGACCCTGGAATTGGCGCGGGTCACCGAACGGGCAGCGGTGGCGGCGGCGCGCCTGCGCGGCCGCGGCGACGAGATGGCCGCCGACCAAGCGGCGGTCGACGCTATGCGCCGCGAGCTCAACCGGCTGCCCATCCACGGCACCGTCGTCATCGGCGAGGGCGAGCGCGACGAGGCGCCGATGCTGTTCATCGGCGAGGAGGTCGGCTCGAAGCGGGGCCCACGGGTCGATATCGCCCTCGACCCGCTGGAAGGCACAACCATCGCCGCCAAGAACCTGCCGAACGCCATTGCCGTGATCGCCATTGCGGAGTCCGACAGCCTCTTGAACGCACCCGACATCTATATGGACAAGATCGCCATCGGCCCGGGCTATGCGACCGGACTGGTCGATCTCGACGCCACCCCGACCGACAACGTCAAAGCGCTCGCCGCCGCCAAAGGAGTGCCGGTCGGCGAGATCACCGCTTGCGTGCTCGACCGGCCGCGCCACGCGCGCTTGGTGGAGGAGCTCAGGGCGGCGGGAACGGCGATCCGTCTGATCGGCGACGGCGACGTTGCCGGCATCATCCACGTGACCGAGCCGGAGCAAACCGGCCTCGACATCTACCTCGGGATTGGCGGGGCGCCGGAGGGCGTGCTGGCTGCGGCGGCGCTCAGGTGCATCGGTGGGCAGATGCAAGGCCGCTTGGTGATCAATTCCGACGAGCAGCGCGAGCGGGCGCACCGCATGGGCGTGACCGACATCAACCGCAAGTACGACGTCGCGGAAATGGCGCGCGGCGATGTCCTGTTCGCCGCGACCGGGGTCACCGACGGCGATCTCCTCGCCGGCGTCAAGTTCACCAAGCGGGCGATCACCACACACACGGTGGTGATGCGGTCCTCGTCGGGGACGGTGCGCTGGATCAAGGCTGAGCACCAGGACCTCGACAAGTTCGACGATGCGCTCTGATGGCCGGTAGCGCGGCGTTCCAGTCGGCGCCCGCCGTCGTTGCCGGACATCGCACCTTCCTCGACGTTGAGCGATCGCTGACGGGCCGGCGCTGGGTCGAGCGTATTGACGAAGCGGGAACCAAAACGGCCCTCGCCATCGCCCAGCGTCATCAGGTGCCGGACCTCGTTGCCCGCGTGCTTGCCGGGCGGGGCGTCGCGCCTGACGACGTGCCGGCCTTCCTGGACCCGACCCTGAAGACGCTCCTGCCGGATCCCTTGGTGTTGACCAACATGGACAAGGCGGCGGAGCGCATCGCCGACGCGGTGACCGCCGGCCAAGCGATCGCGATCTTCGGCGACTATGACGTCGATGGCGCGAGCTCGGCGGCGCTCCTGACGCGCTTTCTTCGTCACCAAGGCGTCGCGCCTGCCGTCTACATCCCCGATCGCCTGTTCGAGGGCTACGGCCCGAACGTTGAGGCCATGCGTTCGCTGGCGGCGGCGGGCGCGCGACTGGTGATCGCGGTCGACTGCGGCTCGGCCAGCTTCGAGGCGCTCGCCGCGGCGCGCGATTTCGGCCTCGACGTGGTCGTCATCGACCATCACGAGGTGGGTGCCGAACTGCCCGACGCGGTTGCCATCGTCAACGCCAACCGCCAGGACGACCTCTCCGGGCTTGGGGCTTTGGCGGCGGTGGGGGTGACCTACCTCACCGTCATCGCCGTCAACCGGATCCTGCGCGCACGGGGCTGGTATGGTGAAGGCCGGCCGGAGCCCGACCTGTTGCAGTGGCTCGATCTGGTTGCGCTGGGGACGGTCTCAGACGTCGTGCCCCTCACCGGCCTCAACCGGGCGTTCGTCGCCAAGGGCCTGATCACGATCGCCCGGCGCGGCAACCCTGGCATCGCCGCGCTCGCCGATGTCGCCCGCCTCAGCGGGCCGGTCGCGCCGTATCATCTTGGTTTCCTCATCGGGCCGCGCATCAACGCCGGCGGCCGCATCGGCGATGCGGCGCTCGGCGCGCGGCTGCTTGCTGCCGACGACGCGGCGGAATGCGCGCAGATTGCCGCCGAGCTCGACCGTCTCAATCAGCAACGCCAGGCGATGGAGACCGCGATGCTGGAGGAGGCCACGGCGGAGGCCGAGGCCGAGATCGGTACAGGCGAGGGGCCGGCGGTGTTGCTCACGGCGAGCGAGCGTTGGCATCCGGGCGTGGTCGGCCTGATCGCATCGCGGCTCAGGGAGCGGTTTCAGCGGCCGGCGTTTGCCATTGCCTTCCAGCCGAATGGCCTCGGCTCCGGCTCAGGGCGCTCGATCCCCGGCATCGACCTCGGCCACGCGGTAAGAAGCGCTGTCGAGCGCGATATCCTGGTCAAGGGCGGCGGCCACGCCATGGCGGCGGGCCTCACCATCGAGCGCTCCCGCCTTGGCGACCTTAGGGGATACCTGGAAGAGACACTGGGGCAGGCCGTGCGCGAAGCCGACGGGCACAATCTAGCGGTCGACGCGGCGCTCACCGCCCGTGGCGCCACCGTCGACCTGATTGAGATGGTGGAGAAGGCGGGGCCCTTCGGCGCCGGTCACCCCGAGCCGGTGTTCGCGTTGCCGCGCCACCGCATCGCTTACGCCGATGCCGTCGGCAACGGTCACATCCGAGTAACTCTGGCGAGTAACGACGGCGCCACTGTCAAGGCGATGCTCTTCCGCGGCGCCGGCTCCGAGCTCGGCCAGGCGATCGCGGCCCGCCGCGGCAGCGCGCTCCATGTCGCCGGGACACTCTCCATCGACCAATGGCAGGAGCGCCGCCAGCCGTCGCTCAAGATCGTTGACGCGGCGGAGCCGCCTGGCTAATCACCAGCGCTCGCCAAAGGGACGCGCCTCGACCTCGAACGACCATGCCGAGGGCGACTGGTGCGCGAGCCAATGCGCCGTCTCCGCCACGTCGTCGGGCTTGACGAAAAAATCGTCTGGCTTGTCGGGCATGCGCTCACGCGTGCGCGGGATATCGACGACGCCGTCGATGATGATCAGCGCGACGTGAATGCCCATTGGTCCGAGGTGCTTGGCCATCGACTCGCAGAGGCTGCGCTGCGCCGCCTTGGCCGGGGCGAAGGCGGCGGTCTTGGCGCCGCCTCGCCGCGATGCGGTTGCGCCGATGACGATGATGGCGCCACGCTTCTTCTCCTTCATTGCCGGGATGACCGCCTGCGCGGCGACGAGCAGGCCCGCGGCGTTGATCCGCCACGATGTTTCGAAGCCGTCAGGCGCGATCTCCTCGACGCTGCCCCAGACGCCGGACCCGGCGTTGTAGACGAGCGTGTCGACGGCAGCGAGGTCTGCGGCGATCTGCTCAAGCGTCGCGGTCAGTGCCGCACGGTCGGCGACGTCGCACGCGTACGCCTTGGCGTCGCCGATTTCGGTTGCGAGCGATTGCGAGAACTCGGCCGTGCGCGCGACGAGAGCTACGCGGTGATCGTCGGCGAAGCGGCGGGCGAGCGCGGCCCCGTTTCCCGGTCCGACGCCGATGATCGCTGCAACCGGTTTGGTCATCCTGCCGCCCCGCTGTCGAGCCGATCCATTAACGCCCGCGCTGGCACGTCCCGCGCTGGTGCCGCCCGTTGGGATGGTCCAGGGGCCAGCCCTTCACATGCGCCTCCTCGTGGGCCAAGACCTCACTGAGGCATCGCTCGGAGACGTCTGTCGGGAAATAAATGGTCGGAATATGGCCTCGGTTCCAAGGGTATACGAAGCCGATCGGATCGGCGCAATAGCTCACGCCGGCGGCGCGGCGAGGCAGCCCTGCGAACTCGCGATAAAGCGTTTGCAGCCTGGCGAGGGGCAGTCCCTTGTACCTGACTGGCGGAAGGGCCTTGGATGCGTAGTGCGCGGGCGGCAGCGTGCGTATACGACAGTCCACGACAGCAAAAGCAGGGGACCCGAATACAACCAGAGCAATATACAGTACCGCGCAACGCAACATTAGCGCGAACATCCCACTGGATTAAACCAATTCTAACCATGACGTTCCTCGGCGTTTCAATAGAACATGTACCAAGACGACGGCTTTTTATTAGACCGTGGTTACCGATATTGAGCCAAGTTTAAGGCGAGATGGGCTAGATCGCCTTCAGGCACACGGACCCGAACCGTCGGGTCTCCCGTGCGACAGCAGGTTGTCGCAGTTGGCTGGAGGGACACAATGAACAAAACGAGCAAGATAGCGCTGGCCGCGGCTCTCGCCGCGAGCCTGGGCTACGCAACGCCGACCTTGGCGCTTCAGACCACCGCCAGGGATTTCGTCGACGGTCTGTCAGCTGATTTCGCGAATGGCAATCTGACGAGCGTTGAGGTCAAGCTCGGACAGATTTCTAGCCAAGGATTTGAAGGAATCCTCATCGACGATGAACTCATGTCGCTTGGGCGGCTCATGGAGATCCTCGCCGGTGTGCAGGAAGGCCAGTTGGATGCCGACCGCGTGGCCGCACGCCTCCGTAACGTGGTCCGAACGTCAACAACGGTGAGATTCATCTACGGCGACGTTCGCGTCGAGGTCGTTGACCTGGATAGCGATTCCCAGTTCCCGGCCGGCTCGGCCGGCTAATGCCCGTCGCGGGTCGGGGGCCCGTCACGATGTTCTCGTTGATTATTCCGGTCAGGGACTGGCCGGCCGACCGAATCGAGGCATGCGTGGCCTCGTTCCTACGGCTGAAATCGGCGGCGCTCGATGAGATCGTCGTGGTCGATTTCGGCTCAAAACGACCGCCGCAGCTCACCCAGATCGGCAAGAGCGTGCGCATCGTTGCCGTGCCCGCCAAGCGCTGGAGCCTTGCCGAGGCGATCAACGTCGGGGTGTTGGCGAGCCGCAACCCGGTGGTCGCGAAGGTGGACGCCGACATCGTCGTGGCGCGTGAAAGTGGGCCCGGCCTCGATGACGCCGTCGCCTGGTGCGGTTCTTCGGGCGGCATGGCGATCGTTCAGACGGTCGACCTACCGGAAGGTGTGGATGCGAAAACGGCCATCGAGGCTGAGACCGCCGACCTGCTTGTGGTTGGGCGGCTCCGGCCGCGGTGGGGGCAGGGCGGTTTGTGTGTCTTCTCGGTTGCCGGCTGGAACGCGATCGGCGGTTTCGACGCGCGCTTCCACGGCTGGGGAAACGAAGACAACGACTTCGCCAATCGAATGCGTCGGTCGGGACGACGGATGCGTTGGGCGCCGACCGAGGCCGTGCGCATTTTCCACGTGTGGCATCCGCCGAGCTACATCGCCAAGGATATCGTCAAAGCGCGCTCGGACAACCGACGGATCTTCGTGGACGACAAGAGCACGTTCCGCAGCGTACGATTCCTGTCCTGCCGGGCCGAGCGCATTGCGAGCCCGAACGTCGCATGCCGCCCAAGGCCACTGGTGACGGTGGCCATTGCCTCAAAGGCGCGCAAGAACCGCGTTCGCATGCTGACCGAGGCGATAGGCGCATTTCGCGGTCAGATGGACAACGACTTCGAAGTGCTCATTGCTGACAATGGCTCGAACGAGGAGCAACGCGCGGCCCTCGCGAAAGCGCTCGCCAGGCTGGGCAAACGCCTGCCCGTTCGCCATGTCCACCTCGACAAAGCTTCAATTCCGGCAGCGCGCAACCTTATCACCGACGAAGCGCACGGCCGCTACGTCTGCGTGGCCGACGACGACGACATAGCGCTGCCCAATCGCCTCGGTGACCATTTGGCGTGTTTCACGAAAGACCCCGCGATCCACGGCTCACACGGCGGGTGGATCGACTTCGACGAGCTAACCGGGATCGTGGAATACAATGCCGGTGGCGAGCGAACGCTCTCCACGCTGCTGTTCGGACGGGGCAAGGTGACCGCCCATCCGGCCTCGTTCTATCGTCGCGACGTCCTGCAGGCGGTGCGCTACGACGAATCGATTCGCGCCGGCTCCGACCTTGATCTCGCCGTGCGTATGGCAAATCTTGGCTGCCGTATTGGCCACACCGCGAGCTACGTCACGCTGAGACGGTTCCACGACGCGAACGTGACGCTTACCGATCTTGGCTGTCAGCTGGCGGTCGGCGTCGAGAGCCGCCAGCGGGTTCGCGAAACCTTCGGCAGTGCTTATGAGGCCTACCTCAGGGAGCAGGCCAAGGACGCTCAAACGCAGATGCCGTGTGGCAACGTCATCAGCCGGGAGCGTATAGCCGAGATGATGCCGTCGTATGCCGGAGTCTGGCGCGTGCTGGTTCCACTCGCCGAGTTTGGACGGGGCGACGTCCCTGCCATCGGTGCCCCCGCGCACGGCGGCAACGGTGCGGACGGTGACGTCAGCAACGGCTCTCATCCGTTGCACGACGCAAACGGAGCGACGGTGCTGTTCGATGACGGCGATGCCGGCGACTCAACCGCACGTGAATCCACCTTCGCGGGAGCCTCGATGGACTCAGATCTGATGGAGCGGGCCAATCAGTTGAGCGAGCTTTTCCAAGGGGACGTTGGCGTGATCGATTCGGGCATAAACCCGGCTCTCTATGTCGTCTCCCATCCGATAAAGGGGACCACCCGCGCGCTCAAGCTGCGGCGCGAGATTGAAGAGCGACTTGGCGTCACAAGCGAGCTCATGCCCAACGTGGACTACCAGCGCCGGCGCTCGCAGCGCCCGGATTGGGCCAAGATCGTCGGTGATACCGCCGCCCAGCGCCTCGCTTCGGCGCCAACGAGGAATCTCGGCGACGTGCTCACCGCGCTGGCACGAATCCCTGATGGCACCATGCTTCGCGCCATGACCGGGATCGCCTCGGATTTCAATTGCGAGGACCAGCTCTTCCGGATGGTGACCGCGCCGATCCGCGACACGAAGGGCCTTCGCGGCGTCAAACGCATGTTGGAGCGTTACACCGATGAACGGTTCGAAATCCTGGCCGAGGGGCGCCCACAATGAAGATCGGCGTCAGGTACGACCGCGCCAAAAGCCTGGTCCTTATTGAAAGCGCGGAAAACTGCGATAGCGACAGCTGGCCGCTGGTTCCTGACCTAGAGTTCCGCCATTTCCAGAGCGCCCCCGACCGGGAGATCGGGGCGATCGGCGCGGCGATATTGTTTGCGCGGTACTGCGGCACGGTGGCGGAGTTTCCCGGCGCTCGTATCAGCATCGACGCTGCCAAGGCTATCCGGATGATTCTGCCCGAGATCGAGGCGATCCACCCGATAGACGGGGCCAAACGAGACATCAGCGAGGGCGTCTCGACCCTGATCGTCGGCTCCGCCGATCGCCTGCTTGGCGGCGGGCCCGTCGTCGGCGCCGTCGGGCGTTCGCCGCGCGTGATCACCTGGAGTGGCGACTTCGTCGCGCCTAGCGAGCGGGATTCGGCGCGATATGTCGGAGGTGACGTCTTTACGAATGCGCGGCTGGTTGCAGGGGCGACCGCCGTATCTATCGCCTTGGGGCTGCTGTGGGGCGGCAAAGACGTGCGCGATATCTATGTGCCGGAGCCGCCCGAACAGGAACGCGACACCTTTGACCGTATCGCGGCGGGGTTGGAATTCGTCGGAGTCAAGCTCTACGCCCTGGAACGGCAGCCGGCGGACCGGAGACGCCACCAGCCGCGCCCGGCATGGAGACACGCGAACTCAGCACCGGCTGCGTGACGACGAGAACGCTGCGTTCGCCGACGCCGAGAAGGCGCGTCGGGTCGAACCGCAAGGGGGAGTCGCGTTGGTGCGCCCTACGGGAATCGAACCCGTGTTTTCGCCGTGAAAGGGCGATGTCCTGGACCTCTAGACGAAGGGCGCGGGCCGGGCCTTATAGGGGCGATCGGCGGCTCCAGACAAGGGCGAAAGCCCGCCGAAACCTCACCAGGTTCCGGTGTTGGGCATCGACGCCCACGGCTCCTTGACCGGCTGCGGGGTGCCCTTCTGCAGCAGCTCGATGGAAATGTTGTCGGGCGAGCGGATGAACGCCATGTTGCCGTCCCGCGGCGGCCGGTTGATGGTCACCCCCGCCTTCATGAGCATGTCGCAGAAGGCGTAGATGTCGTCGACCTCGTAGGCCAGGTGGCCGAAGTTGCGCCCGCCTGTGTATTCCTCCGGATCCCAGTTGTAGGTCAGCTCGATCGGCGCCTCCTCCTGGCCGGGTGGCGCCAGGAAGATCAGCGTGTAGCGCCCCTTGTCGTTTTCGATTCGCCGCACTTCCTTGAGGCCGAACAAATCGCGATAGAAGCGCAGCGATTCGTCAAGGTCGGTGACACGGACCATGGTGTGCAAATACTTCATCGCGTCGCTCCACTCTGTCGGTTGATGTCGCTCAACAGGATAAGCCCCGACGCATCAAAGGCAAATCCGCGTTGTGACGAGTCGCACACAGGCTGTGCACTGGCGCCACACAAATTCGAATTAGTGCTGGTCTCGTTGTCACCGAATGTTATGCTGCCTGACGGATTCGGCGAGGCTAGCCGAATGGTGCGGTATGCGGGGCGTGACTTCTATGGGGGCCAAAGTCTCTCCGGAATTGCCACTTGGTGAAGAGGTCAATGAGGAAGCACCGGTCGATCTGATCGAGGTCGCCGGAGTGATCAAGTGGTTCGATGCTTCCAAGGGTTACGGGTTCGTCGTGCCGGACAACGGGTTACCGGATGTCCTGTTGCACGTGACCTGTCTTAGACGTGGCGGATTTACGACCGCCTACGAGGGCGCGCGCGTCGTCTGCGAGGCGTTCAATCGCCCGAAGGGGCTGCAGGCGTTTCGCGTCCTCACCATGGACGAATCGACGGCGGTAAGACCGCCGCAGGTAACGTCTGCGAGGACCCACGTCACCGTCACACCGACCAGCGGCCTCGAGCGGGCAGTGGTCAAGTGGTTCAACCGGGTGCGCGGCTACGGGTTCGTGACGCGCGGCGAGGGAACCGAGGACATCTTCGTCCACATGGAGACGCTGCGCCGTTTCGGGCTCACCGAGCTTAGGCCCGGGCAGGTGGTTCTGGTCCGCTACGGCGACGGGCCGAAGGGCCTGATGGCGACTGAGATTCGGCCGGACACCGGCGGCGCGCCGCTGTCCCACTAATCCGGTCATTCCGCCCCGAAATCCAGGGAATCCGGGCATGTTGCCTAGGGCTAGCGGTTTTCGGCCTGGGCGAGGCGCATCAGTGCCGATAATGCCGCCGAGGCGATCAGGAAGACCGCGAAGCTGAGGGTGATCGCCCGCGTTCCGATCGACGGGATCAGGAAGAACGTGGTGATGATGATCCCGATGATGTTGCCGAGCGAGGAGACCGCGAACAGCCCGCCGGAAATCTTGCCGGCGTCGGAGGGCAGGCGCAGAAGCAGCCGCACCGACAGCGGCGAATACATGCCCAGCACCAGCAAGGGCGGGAACGCGACGATCACGCCGCTGACGAATAACGCGGTGATCTCTCCCGGAATCATATCGATGACGTCCTCGAGCCCGCCCGCCACCATCACGAAGATGAACAGGAGATAGGCCGCGCCGATGAGCTTGATGGCGACGGCGAAAGTGAACGTTGGGTATCGGTCGGCGATGAAGCCGCCGCTGAAGTAGCCGGCCATCAGGCCGGCGATGACAATCGAGATTATTGTCGCCCAAGTGTAGATGCCGCTGCCGAACAGCGGCGTCAGGACGCGGCTCGCCACCATCTCAAAGCCGAGGGTGATGAAACCGAGCGTGGCGACGTCGGCCACCACGAGCGCCGCCGCCACCGGCCCGACGGCCAGACGGCGATGGAGCGGAGCGGCGCGCTCGGTCGCCGTCGTCATGTCTGCTTCCGGTTATGGCGCTCGACGGCCTTGAGGTACTCCACCGGGGCGAAATCGTCGGTAAGCGGCTCGGTCTCCTCGTTCCGTTGCGGCATGAAGCGCCGGTCGAGGATCTCGGTAAGGTCGTAGCGGAAGCCGTATTTGGCCTGGCGCTCGGCGGCAAGGCGCTTGATCGCGGCCTCGTCCTTTTCGGCACCGTTGTAGGCGAGGATGACGATGTTGCCCTCACCCCTGAAGAACACCAGATGATCGAACGCGGCCCTGATCGTCGCCACCGCGCTATCGAAGAGCATCGTCGTCGGCTCAACGTTCTGGACGGCGACGCCCCCTGGCCGCAGATGCTCGGCCACCAGTTCGTAGAACTCGGTGGTGAGGAGGTGGAACGGAACGAACGGGCCACGGTAGGCGTCGATCAGGATGAGGTCGAACGTCTCGTCGGTGCGCGCCAGATGGACGCGTCCGTCCCGGATTTCGACGTCGAAGTTCGCCTCGGGGCGGACCTCGAAGTAGTCCGCGGCGATCCGCGCCACGTCGGGGTCGAGCTCGACGCCGGTGAACTGGATCTCCGGCACGGACTTGTGGATGTACCAGGCGGTTCGCCCGCCGCCGAGGCCGATGATGGCGGCGCTGTCGAGCTTGTCGGCGTAGGCGAGCCCGGCGGTCATGGACTGGGTGTAGTAGACGGGGAGTTCGAGCTCGTCGTCGGGATTGACGATTGATTCGGTGTATCTCAGGCGCTCGGCGCCGAACGACAGCCGGAAGTAGCCGTTCACCTGCCGGTAGAGATAGATGTCGTTGTAGAGGGACTCGACCTTCTCGACCAGACCGGGCTCGGTTCCCGTTGCCGCGGGCCTGATGGCGGTTGAACGCGGCCAAGCGAGGAAGGCGACCCCAACTGCCACCAAGGCAACCAGGCTCACTGCGAATGGCAGCCATTTCGGCAGGCGCGACGGGGGCGCGGCCGCTGTGGCGGTCGGCCGCGCGCGGCGGCGGCTCATCGACGATGGGACTCCGGGGTCGGCATCGGTTGGTGCTCGCTCGCGTCGGGCTGGGAGGCCGCCGGGAGTATAGCGGGGGGAAGCCCGCTGACAACGGGCGGACGGCCGTGCCGTCGCCGCTTGATGGAAAACGGACGAATGTGTAATCAGGCGCGGCGATCCCTCGCCGATCCTTGGGTTCCGGGGCATGGCGCAGTCTGGTAGCGCACCTGCTTTGGGAGCAGGGGGTCGCAGGTTCAAATCCTGCTGCCCCGAGGGACCCGAGGTCGCCGACGTCGGCGCTCGTCCCGTGTGATAAGGACAATCATGCTCGCGCGAATCTTCAAGCCGGCCAGAAACGCTATGCAGGCCGGGACGGCGGCGACCGAGAAATGGGTGTTGGAATACGAGCCGGAGGCGCCGCGCGACGCTGACCCGCTGATGGGCTACACTTCGTCGGCCGATACGCGTCGCCAGATCAGGCTGGAGTTCGACGATCGTGAGCAGGCCGTCGCCTACGCGAAGCGTAACCGCATTCCCTATCGTGTTTCGGAGCCACATGAGCCGGCGCGGCAGGCGATCTCCTACGCTGACAACTTCCGCTTTGGTCGGCGGCAGCCGTGGACCCACTGATGGTGGGTCACCATCGATGGCCCCGTAGCTCAGCTGGATAGAGCAGCAGCCTTCTAAGCTGTTGGTCGGAGGTTCGAGTCCTCCCGGGGTCGCCACCTCTTTTCCAAGGTCTAGCGGTCTAGCGGTCGGGCGGGATCGGACGGTGCCCGGGCCATAGGTCTGGGCATGGCATCAGCGAAGCGGGCAGGCCCGCTCGAATTAACCTTGACCACTGATGTACCGGGACGGCTCCTATTGCGCCGAAGTATTTTCGACCCTGTTGGAGTCTTGCGCGTACCTGTCTCAAGCGAGCGGGCCTGCGGTGGTGAGTGGATGAGGAAAGCAATGAAGATCAGCAAACTGTCGACCCGAATCGCTATCGCGTGCGGCTTGTCAGCCATGTCCCTTGTGGCCGCCCAAATTGTCCTTCCGGCCGGACTGTCAGGCAGCAAGGCTTACGCCGCAATAGATGTGTGTGATTGGTATGATGTGGACTGGGGCGAAATGTCCGCAGACGCGCAGCGGGCCTGGGCCGCGCTTGGATGGGATGAGGCACGATGGGAGGGCATCTATCCCTACCCACCGGCGTCCGACGAAAAGTTTTGGGCTGAATTGACCCCGGACGAAAAATCAGCTGCCGAGCACCTGGGCTATGCATGGCGTACTTGGGATGTGGATACGTGCAGTCTCTCAACGTCGGGAGCATACCAGTACGACCCCGACGCCAAGTAACGTCTGAACGCCAACAAACTCGAAGGCGCCGATACGGCCGGGGCGGGCCGGCCGCGGCTGCCCAGCTTTCTTCCTGGGAGAGAACGTTCCGACGGCGTTGAGTGTCGCGGCGGGTCGACGCATGGCCCGACAAAGGGCTAGCGATCGGGGCGAGGAATCAGTTCGCGGAAGCGCGGGTGGGTTGTCGACCGGATCGGGTCGATGGAAAATGTGTTGGTTGGTGGTTCGAGTCCTCCCGGGATCGCCAGCTTCGCTTACACTTCGCTATGGCGACAGACGACCAATCAGTGACCGGCAACCCTACCGCCACGGCGATCGAGTCCTTCATTGGTCGTTTGGCGGAAACGCCGATCGCTAGCCTGGCGGTGATACTGGTTGTCGCCGTCGGCTGTTTCCTGCCGGGCATGTCGACGATGCCGCCGCTCGACGGCTTCGAGCCGCGAACCATGGTCGCGGCGCAGAAGATGGTCGTTACCGGCGATTATGCGACCGTTCGCCTGCAGACTGTTGACGGCACTTGGCATGCCCGCGGCCCCTATTGGGCAGCGGGGCTGGCAATCGCGCTCGCCGGAGAGGGACACGAACCGCCGCTGTGGGCCTACCGTCTGCCGTCGTTTCTGGCGGGCATTGCGACGGCCCTCTTGACCTGGTGGTTGGCGATCGCGTTCGGGCGGCCCGTCGCGGCATTGCTCGCCGGACTCTTCGTCGCCGGAAGCGGCCTCATGGCCCTCGAAGCCCGCGTGGCATCAGCCGACATGCTGCTCGCGATGACGGTCGTGCTCGCGGCGGGTGCACTGGCGCGAGTCTGGTTGCGCGACGACGCAACAGCGGCAATCGCCGCCCTGTTCTGGACGGGACTGGGGCTGGCGGTGTTGGCCAAGGGCCTGGTGGCGCCGGCGATCTTCGCCGCGACGGTGCTTGTGCTGTCGATCGAGCGGGGCTCGTTTAGCTGGCTGGCGCGGCTGAGGCCGCGCGGCGGGATCGTCTGGTCCCTGGTTCTGGCTGCACCGTGGGCGATCGCCGTCCTCGTGACGTTCCTGACCGGCGCTGCGAGCGAGGCACCGACCGCGGAAACGCTGCGCGCGCTCGTGGTGCCGTTCACCGTCGTCGCGCCGCCGGGCAGCTACGCGATCTTCGCCGGGTTCATCGCCGGGCCGGCGCTCACTTTCGCGCTCCTCGGTGCGGGCTGGATCGTCGACCATTTGCGTCAGCCGGCGGTCTTCTTCGCGTTGGCCTGGGCGGTGCCCCTGTGGTTGGTCGGGGAGCTCATCGATGCCAAGCTGCCCCAGTATGTCCTGCCGGCGATCCCGGCGATCGCGATGCTTGCGGGCACGGCGATCGATGCCGGGGGCGTGAATGTCGGCGGGTGGGCTGGCCGGATCGTCTCGCTCGCGCCCTTTGCCTCGCGGGTGCTCGCCGCCGTCGTGTTTCCGCTGGCGTTCCTTTACTGGCAGGGGCGGTTTCCTGGCATCGCGTTCTTGGCCCTGGTGGCCGCCGCGGTCCTTGCGTGGGTGGCTTGGCGCTGGCTCAGTGGCGGAGATGTGGCGGCAGCGGCGGCTTTGTCGGTCGTCGGCATCGGTTTTGCGTTCTACGGCTTCTTCGGCGTGTTGGTTCCGGGCCTCGACGGCCTCAGGATCGGGGCGCGCGTGGCTGCCGTCGTTGAATCCTCCGTCCCGTGTTCCAATCCGCTGGTCGCAACCAGCGGCTATCCCGAGGAAAGCATGGTGCTGGCGGTCGGCCCGGGGACGCTGTTTGTCGATGCCGCGGGAGCGGCTGACTTCCTCGATGGTGGCCGTTGTCGGGCGGCTGCGGTCGATGTGAGTCAAATCTCCTCGTTCCGCCAACGGGTGGAAGACATCGGTCTTGAACTGGTTGATCGCGGTCGCGTGCGCGGGCTTAATCTGCGCAAGATGCGCCGCGTTGACGTCCACGTTTTCACTACCGGAAGTCCCGCACCGTGACGCGTACCGTGCCGTCGCCGCGCCGAGAATCGCCGGTTGCCCGGTGCCGCCGCAACTGGAGTCCGGCTGCCGTGCGCCTCAGGCGGTTCCGACCACCGCGCCTCGATCCGGTCGCGACCGCCGCCGTCGTGGCCGCGGCCGTCATGCTGGTTGTGGTCGTCGCCTTGACCCAGGATGCCGCGGCGGCGGGATGGCGTGCGTCGCTTGGCGATTGGGGTTGGCGCTTCTTCCAGTTCGCCACGCGGTTCGGCAAGTCGGACTGGCTCCTCGTTCCGTCGGGGGTACTCGCCCTCGTAATCCTCTTCGCCGATTGGCGGAGCGCGGGCCGCGCGGTTGCTGCGGCGTGGATGGAGATCGGCGCATACGCCGGCGTCGTCTTCGTCGCCATTGCGTTCCCTGGCATTGTGGCCAACATCATCAAGCCGCTTCTCGGCCGCGTGCGCCCGAACGTGCTGGAGGACGGCGGCGCCGCGTTCGTCCCATTCACGCTTGGATACGGGCACGCCAGCTTTCCGTCCGGTCATGCGACCACCATGGGCTCCTTCGCGATCGTTGCCGCCGCAACCCTCGGTGCCCGCTCGTTGCCGATCGTTGCGGCGGCGGCGGTCGTCGCTGTCAGCCGGGCGATGATCGGGGTGCACAACCTCAGCGACGTCGTCGGCGGGGTGCTGTTGGGCGGCGGCCTCGCGTATCTTGTGCTTCGCCACGCGGCCGCGGCCGGGCTCGGGTTCAAGCGCGCCGGCCGGGGCATCGAACCGCGCCTCGGCGTGACGCGGCGCGTGTTTGCCCGGCCGAGCGGTGGCGGTAGGCTGCTCGACGGGCTGATGCGCGCCGTCATGCTGTGGTGAGGCGCCTCAGCCAGCAGCGGCGACGCGGGCGAAGCTGGCGTCGAGGTCGGCGATCAGATCCGCCGGATCCTCCAGCCCGACGTGAATGCGCGCGACCGGGCCCTCCGCCCGCCATTTCGTCGCCGAGCGCGTGTGTTCCGGATGGGCGAGAATGGCAAGGCTCTCGAAGCCGCCCCACGACGCCCCGATCCCGAACAAACGAAGCCCGTCGATGAACGCCGCGGCTTGGCGTTCGCTCCACCCGGCGAAGACGACGCCGAACAGGCCACCTGCGCCGCGCATGTCGCGTTTCCACAAGTCGTGTCCGGGATCGCCGGGCAGCGGAGGGTAGAGCACGCGGGCGACTTCGCGCCGGGCCGCGAGCCAGGTGGCAACGGCGAGCGCGGATTCGGCGTGCCGGGGCAGCCGCACCGCCAGCGTGCGCAGGCCGCGGAGTCCGAGGAAGACGTCGTCGGGGCCGACGTGGACGCCCATGGCGCCATGGGTCTCCTTGAGCTTCGGCCACGCCGTCTCGTTGGCGGCAGCAGTTCCCAGCATGAGGTCAGCGTGACCGCCGATGTACTTGGTGCCCGCGACGATCGACACGTCGGCCCCATGATCGAGCGCCCTGAAGGCGACTGGCGTCGCCCAGGTGTTGTCGAAGATAACAGTCGCGTCATGCCGCTTCGCGACGCTTGAGATGGCAGGCAGGTCCTGCATCTCGAAGGTCAGCGATCCCGGCGCCTCCAGATAGACGACGCGAGTGCGCTTGGTGATCAACGCCTCGATGCCCGCACCGATCGCCGGGTCGTAGAAGACGGTTTCGATGCCGAGGCGTTTGAGGACCGTTGCAGCGAGTTGGCGCACGGGCCCGTAGGCGGTGTCGACGATGAGGACTCGGTCACCGGTCGACAAATAGGACAGCAACGCGGTCGCGATGGCTGACAGCCCGGACGGGCATAGAATCGTCCCAGCGGCGCCCTCCAGTTCGCTCATCGCGATCTCGAACGACTCAGACGTCGGTGTACCGCGGCGACCGTACACGTAGCGCTGACGGAGGTGCCGCATGTCGTCGACGCTGTCGAACAGAACCGTCGAGGCGTGGATGACAGGGGGATTGACGAACGGTCCGGTGAGGTCCCTGTCGCGGCCCGCGCGGACGAGGCGCGTCATCGGCGAGAGCCCGGTCTTGTCTTCCTCGGACTTGGACATCTTCGATCTGTTCGAACCGGTCCGGCGCCGTACCGCTGCCAGCGCTGGCCAATGGTCGGGGGGCACGCTTGACCGATGTCGAATAATGGCCTGAGATGTTTCGGTCAAATTGGCGATCTTGGCCGGAATCGATGAAGTGCCTTGTCAGGGCTTGAAAAACAGAGTGCGGTTTGCTTCGAAACCGCTTGGTTTTGCCTATTTGGAACCGGTCCTGAAAGATGGAGGACAAACGCATGATCACTAAACTCTTGCCAATTGCGGCGGTTGCGGCGATCGGCTTACTCGCCGGCACGGCTAGCGCTGCCACGCTTGACGACGTCAAGGCAAAAGGCTTCGTCCAATGTGGCGTCAACACCGGATTGCTCGGCTTTGGCGCAACTGACGATGCCGGGGAATGGCGAGGCTTCGACGTTGATTATTGCCGAGCTGTCGCAGTGGCCGTCTTCAACGACCGGCGGGCGGTGAAATTCACACCGCTGACGGCCAAGGAGCGCTTCACTGCACTGCAATCCGGCGAGATCGACATGCTGTCGCGCAACACGACGTGGACGATGTCGCGCGACACCTCGCTCGGCCTGACTTTTGTGGGAACCAGCTACTACGACGGGCAGGGTTTCTTGGTGCGCAAGGATCTCGGCGTCGCATCTGCCCTGGAACTCTCGGGCGCGTCGGTTTGCGTGCAGACCGGCACGACCACCGAGCTGAACCTCGCCGACTACTTCAAGCGCAACAACATGACCTACAATCCGGTCGTGTTCGAGAAATTTGAAGAGGCCACGGCTGCCTACGACAGCGGGCGTTGCGACGCGTACACGACTGACGCCTCTGGCCTGTATTCGATCCGGCTGACGCTGACCAATCCCGCTGACCATGTCGTTCTGCCCGAGATCATCTCCAAGGAGCCGTTGGGGCCGGTGGTGCGGCAGGGAGACGATCAGTGGTTCAACATCGTCAAATGGGTCCACTTTGCCCTGCTCAATGCTGAAGAGCTCGGCGTCACGCAGCGCAACGTCGACGATATGAGGAACAGCGACAATCAGGAGATTCGCCGCCTGCTCGGCACCGACGGCACGTTCGGCGAGGCCATTGGTCTGTCCAATGACTGGGCCTACAACGTAATCAAGGCCCTCGGGAACTACAGCGAAGTCTTCGAGCGCAACATCGGCATCGATTCGCCGCTGCACATCTCCCGCGGCCTGAACGGGTTGTGGACCTCGAAGGGCGGCATTCAGTACGCGCCGCCGATCCGCTAAGGCGATGACGAATCGGGCGGGCCTTTGGGCCCGCCCGGCTACCTGGGCGGTTGGTGCGGGCGCCGCCGGGGGTGGTGGTGGAGAATGGCAGTTCATGAAGGTGTGACTGGGCACCCGGCGCGAGGATCGCGCGCGTCGCTGATCTATGACCCAAAGGTCCGCGGCATCGTCTTCCAGGCGGTGCTGGCGGTGGTGCTGATCGGGTTCTTCGCCTGGATCGCCACGAACACCATCGAGAACTTGAGACGCGCCAATATCGCGTCGGGCTTCGGCTTCTTCTCCGAGCGCGCCGGTTTCGACGTTTCGCAGTCGCTGATTCCCTATACGTTGGAGATGAGCTACGGCCGGGCATTCCTGGTCGGCCTGCTCAACACGCTCCTGGTCGCCGCGCTCGGCATCGTGCTCTCTTCGATCATCGGTTTCCTGGTCGGCATCGGGCGGCTCTCCAAGAACTGGCTGATCGGCAGGATGGCGACGGTTTACGTTGAGACGCTGCGCAACATACCCGTGCTTCTCCAGCTCCTGTTCTGGTACAAGGCCGTTCTTTCGGTCCTGCCCGGCCCGCGGCAGGGCTACACTCTACCCTTCGCAAGCAGCCTCAGTAATCGTGGCCTGATCGTGCCGCGTCCGGTGTTCGAGACAGGCTTCGGCGTAACTGTCATTGCCGTCGTTGTCGCCGTCGTCGCGGTCATCGGGTTGGCGCAATGGGCGCGACGCCGCCAAATGGCGACAGGGCAGAGGCTTCACGCGCTACGCTACGGTCTTGCGATTCTGATCGGCGTGCCGTTGCTGACTTTCCTGATTTCCGGATCGCCGCTGTCATTCGAATACCCTGAGCTCAAGGGTTTCAATTTCGTCGGTGGAATCGCGATCAAGCCGGAGTTCCTGGCGCTCCTGGCGGGCCTCACCTTCTACACCGCCACTTACATCGCCGAGATCGTTCGCGCCGGCATCCTGGCGATCTCACACGGCCAGACGGAAGCCGCCTACGCGGTGGGCTTGAGGCCGGGCACGACGCTTCGCCTGATCATTATCCCCCAGGCGATGCGAGTGATCATCCCACCGCTCACCAGCCAGTACCTCAACCTGACCAAGAACTCCTCACTCGCCGTGGCAATCGGCTATCCCGATCTGGTCTCTGTGTTCTCCGGAACGGTCCTCAACCAGACAGGCCAGGCGGTCGAGGTGATCTTCATCACGATGCTGGTCTATTTGTCGATCAGCCTCGCCACGTCGGCATTCATGAACTGGTTCAACCGGCGCGTCGCGCTGGTGGAGCGCTAGCATGGCAACGACCGAAGACTACGTCTTTGTCCGCGAGGGCGAGGAGCCGATCCTGGCGCCGCCGCCGGGCGAGGTCGGTGCGATCGGCTGGCTGCGCGCCAACCTGTTCTCGTCGACCACCAATGCGATCCTGACGATCCTCGGCATCCTGTTCCTGGTCTGGATCGTCCCACCGCTAGTGAAGTGGGCGTTCATCGACGCCGTGTGGACCGGCGAGGGCCGGGAGGACTGCATCGTGGAGGGCACGGGCGCATGCTGGGCGTTCGTCGAGGCGAAGTTCGCTCAGTTCATGTACGGCCGCTATCCGATCGCGGAGCGCTGGCGGGTCGATCTGACGGCCATCCTGCTGGTTGCCGGCCTCGTCCCCATGGCCATCCCGCAGGTGCCGTTCAAGCGCGAGAACGGCTTCTACCTGCTGGCGGCGTTCCCAATCGCCGCCTTGATCCTGCTGACCGGGGGCGACTTCGAGTTCCCCTGGTCCATCGTCGGGTTCCTTGTGATCGCTGGGGCTCTGGCGACCGGCTTCGTCGCTGGAGCGATGACGGAGGCGCCGGCGGCGCGCATCGCCACCGTCGCCGTGGCTGCCGGTGTCGTCCTGGCGATCGCCTCGTTGGCCATGCCGGACGTCCGCGTGCCGCTTGGCGGCCGGTCGCTGTCGGCGTCGACCTTGGTCGTCGGGCTGTGCGCGGCAGTGGCGCTGGTGGCAGGGGCGGTCGCGATCCTGGCCACGCCGGGCCGGCCCGGCAGTGGCCTCCTGTGGCCCGTCTGGGCGGGAATCGCGGCGGCGGCGGCGGTTCTGGCGGTGCTATCCACCGATTTCGGCCTGTCCTACGTCGAGACCCAGCTGTGGGGCGGTCTCCTGGTGACGCTGGTGGTGGCGATCGTCGGCATGGTCACTTCGCTGCCCGCGGGCGTGTTCCTCGCACTCGGCCGACGGTCGAAGCTGCCGGTGGTGCGCTTCTGCTCGATCGTGTTCATCGAGTTCTGGCGCGGCGTTCCGCTGATCACGGTGCTATTCATGGCGAGCGTCATGCTGCCGGTGTTCCTGCCGCCGGGAGTCAACTTCGACAAGCTGATGAGGGCGCTCATCGGCGTCGCCCTGTTCACCTCGGCATACATGGCGGAGACCGTCCGCGGCGGCCTCCAGGCGATCCCCAGGGGACAGTACGAGGGTGCGCAGGCGCTCGGACTGACCTACTGGCAGATGATGCGGATGATCGTTCTGCCGCAGGCGTTGAAGATCGTTATCCCAGGCATCGTCAACTCGTTCATTAGCCTGTTCAAGGACACGAGCCTGGTGCTGATCATCGGTCTGTTCGACCTGCTCGGTATCGTCCAGCTCAATTTCGCCGACTCCAACTGGGCGTCGTCGAAGACGCCGGCAACCGGCTATGTGTTCGCCGGGTTTGTCTTCTGGTTATTCTGTTTCGGCATGTCGCGTTACTCGATGTACGTCGAACGCCGACTCGACACCGGCCACAGGCACTGAAGGGGAAGTCGTCCAATGACCGATGCCACCGCGACCATTACCGCCGGCGACGGCCGGTCGAAGATGACCGTCTCCGAGACCGACGTGGCGATCGACATCGCTGACATGAACAAGTGGTTCGGCGACTTCCACGTCTTGCGGAACATCAACCTCAAGGTCATGCGCGGCGAGCGCATCGTCATCTGCGGTCCATCGGGGTCGGGCAAGTCGACCATGATCAGATGCATCAACCGACTGGAGGAACACCAGAAAGGCAAGATCGTCGTCGAAGGCATAGAGCTCACCGGCGACCTCAAGAAGATCGACGAGATCCGCCGTGAGGTCGGGATGGTGTTCCAGCATTTCAATCTGTTCCCCCACCTGACCATTCTGGAGAACTGCACGCTGGCGCTGATCTGGGTGCGGCGCATGCCGAAGAAGGAGGCGGAGGAGGTGGCGATGCGCTACCTGACGCGCGTCCAGATCCCCGAGCAGGCGAGCAAATATCCGGGCCAGCTCTCCGGTGGTCAGC
>CAYTXI010000014.1:0-3663 GCA_964441935.1 uncultured Bauldia sp. | reverse complement strand
CAGCAGCGGGTAGCGATCGCGCGGGCGCTGTGCATGAACCCGCGCATCATGCTGTTTGACGAGCCGACCTCGGCGCTCGACCCTGAAATGATCAAGGAAGTGCTCGACGTCATGGTCGGCCTGGCGGAGGAGGGCATGACGATGCTGGTGGTCACGCACGAGATGGGTTTCGCCCGCCAGGTTGCCAACCGCGTGATCTTCATGGACGAGGGCCAGATCATCGAGCAGAACGCGCCCGACGTCTTCTTCAACAACCCCGAGCACGATCGCACCAAGCTGTTCCTCAGCCAGATCCTGCACTAGTCGAGCGCCGCGGGCGCACCATCTGCGGGACCATGGCGCGGTTCCTCATCATTCTCGGTGTTGTTCTGGTGGCGGTGGGCCTCGCTTGGCCGTATCTCGGCAAGCTCGGGCTCGGGCGGCTGCCGGGCGACATCGTCATCGAGCGCGACAATTTCCGGCTCTACGTGCCGATCGTCACCTCGCTTGTCATCAGCGCTGTTCTGTCGCTGATCCTGTGGCTGCTTCGCCGCTGATCGGTCCGACCGCGACCGGCATGTCGTCGCGGCCGCCCCATTCCGTCCACGAACCGTCATAGAGCGCAGAGTCCGTCACGCCGAGCATGTCAAGGGCGAGGTTGAGGGTCGCGGCGTTGACACCGGAGCCGCACATGGTGACCACCGGCTTGGTGAGGTCGACGCCGGCGGCGGCGAAGGCCGCGCGCAGCGCCTCCCGTGGCTTCAGCCGGCCGTCGGCGATCAGCTCGGTGGCTGGGAGGTTGAGGCTGCCCGGGATGCGGCCCGTACGCACCCACGACCGCGGTTCCGGGGCATCGCCCAGAAACCGTGGCGCGGGGCGCGCGTCCACCACTTGGATCGCGCCCGTCGTGAGGTCGTCGCGAACCTGGGCGAGATTGCGCGCCACCGCCGGGTCGAACGCGGCATCGAAGCGCCTCCGTGCACGCGTCACCGGCCGGTTGTCAACCGGGCGTCCCTCGGTTCGCCATTTCGGCAGCCCGCCGTCGAGGATGACCACGTCCGCGGCGCCCATGATCCTGAATGTCCACCACACCCGCGGGGCCGAGTAGAGCCCGAGCACGTCGTAGACGACGATGCGTTGCTTGTCGTCGATGCCGAGGGCGCCGACGGCCTCGGCGAAGGCCTCGGCGGTCGGCAGCATGTGGGGCAGGGGGTTGGAGGTGTCGGCGATGGCGTCGATGTCGAAGAACACGGCGCCGGGGATATGGCCCACGTCGTACTCGGCCCGCGCGTTCCGACCGGTCGCGGCAAGGTGCCAGGTGCCGTCGACAACGACGACGTTCGGATCGTCAAGGTGGCCGGCGAGCCACTCGGTCGACACGAACCAGCGGGAGCGGTCGGTCATTCCTAGTCCGCGAACCGAATGCGCACGCGGCGGTTCTGGCGGCCCTTGCTCTCGATCTTGCCGATGACCAGAGGGCCGATCTCGGCGGTGGAGCGCACGTGGGTGCCGCCGCAGGGCTGGAGGTCGATGTCGCCGATGCGGATCAGGCGTACCTTGCCGGCGCCCATCGGCGGCTTGACCTTCATGGTCTTGACCAGATCGGGCTTGGCCATGAGCTCCTCATCGGTGATCCATTCCGCGCTCACCGGGTAGTCGGCGGCGACGAGGGCGTTCAACCGCTCCTCGATCTCCTCCTTGGGCGGGACATCGCCGGCGATGTCGAAATCGAGGCGCCCCTCCTCGGCGCGGATCGAGCCGCCGGTGACGGGGAAGGGCAGCACCACCGACAACAGGTGCAGCCCGGTGTGGATGCGCATGTGGCGGTGGCGGCGCTGCCAGTCGAGGACGGCCTTCACCCGCTCGCCGGGCTCCGGCAGCGGCTCGGTCTCGCCGGGGACGTGGACGATTTCGGTCTTGTCGTCACCGTAGACGGCGGTGGCGATGGCGACCGGCGCCCCCTCCCGCTCCAGCGTGCCGGAATCGCCCGGCTGGCCGCCGCCGGTCGCATAGAACACTGTGCGGTCGAGGATGATGCCGCGCCGGTCATTGACCGCCAGCACCGTGGCTTCGGTCGCGGGAAGATAGGGGTCGTCGCGGAAGATCAGCGTGGTCGGCATGGTAGCGCAGCCCTGGCTCGGTGGGCGATCCTAGAACCGTTTCGCTCCGAGCGAAATTCCCCGTTACTATCGCGCCCACAAGGCTGGAAGCGGCAGAGGAGGGCTTCGCGGATGAACGGCAAACCGGGTTTCGTCTTCGTTCATGGCGCCTGGCACAACCACAACACGTGGGACGAGGTCGATGCGAGGCTCAAGGCGCAAGGTTCGCGACTCATGCGCTCGACCTGCCGGGCGCCGGGGTCAACGCCAAATGGCCGCAATCGTTTCGCAACCGCCCGCACGACGCGGCGGCCTTCGCCGGTGAACCTTCGCCGAACGCGGACGTGACCCAGGCGGAGCGGACCGAAGCCGTGAGCGAGGCGGTGCGCGCGATGGCCGCGCAGACCGACGGCAAGGTCGTGCTCGTCGGCCACTCGCTCGGCGGCGCGACCGTGTCGCAGGTGGCCGAAGCCGTGCCAGAGCTGCTGGCGGCCGCCGTCTATGTCGCCGCCTTTATGCTGCCGCCGGGCATGCGCCCGATCGAAATGATTCAGGCGCCGGAGATGCGCGATGCGCTCGTGCCGTCGCTGTTTGTGGCTCCCCCTCCAGAGATCGGCGCGATGCGCGTCAACTTCGGCACGAGCGATCCACAATACCGTGAACGCATCCGGCAGGCCTATTGCGGCGATGTCGACGACGCGACCTTCGAGCGGGCGATGGCGCATTTCCATTGCGACGAGCCGGCGCAGGTGACAGGGGTGCCGAGCCCGGCGACGCGGGAGCGGTTCGGCACGGTGCCACGCCACTACGTCCGCTGCACGCTCGACCGCGCAGTCACGCCGGCCGGGCAGAAGAACATGATCGCGATGATGGACGAAGCCATGGGATCGAAGACGGTTGTCCACACCCTGGAATCCAGCCACTCGCCGTTCGACTCGCAGCCCGATGCGCTGGCGGGCATCCTGGTCGAGATCGCGGCCGGCGCGTGACCTCCGCCTCGGTCTCGGTTCAGTCAACAGCGCACCACGGCCGTGCCGCGCCGCGCCCGGGACACGATTTCAGGCGTTGACGAACGGGATCGCGATGTCGCTCGCCGCCTCCAGCCACGGCGGTGTCGGCAGGCCGCGTTCGCGCAGGAACGCCGGATTGAAGAGCTTGGATTGGTAGCGGGTGCCAGGGTCGCAGAGCACCGTGACAATGGTGTGACCGGGGCCGAGGTCGCGGGCGAGCCGGATCGCGCCGGCGACATTGATGCCGGAGGAGCCGCCGAGAACCAGTCCCTCGTGCTCGACGAGATCGAATACGGCCCTCACCGCCTCATCGTCGGAGATGAGGTATGGCCGGTCGACGGCAAGCCCCTCAATGATCGGGGTCACGCGGCCGAGGCCGATGCCTTCCGTTATTGAGTTACCCGCGCTCGGTTTGGCCTCGCCGATGGAGAACAGGTTGAACATGGCGGCGCCGTGCGGGTCGGCGCAGCCGATCGCCACGTCCGCCTTTTGCTCACGAAGGTAGGTCGCGACGCCGGCGAGCGTGCCGCCGGTGCCGACCGAGCAGACGAAGGCGTCGAGCTTGCCGTCGGTCT
>CAYTXI010000013.1:0-32946 GCA_964441935.1 uncultured Bauldia sp. | reverse complement strand
AGCGGCGTCGCCCTCGGTCTCGACCGGCTGGTCATGCTGGCGACCGGCGCGACGCATATCGACCAGGTCCAGTGGACGCCGTCGGACGGCGGCGGGGAGCATGTCCGATGAACGAGATGACACCGACCCTCGATCTTGAGGGAGGTTCGCGACCGATGAGATCACTGCGTTCCGTGGCCGCCCTTGCCGAAGCCGGCCTGATCCCACCGGAGCGAGTCGTGGGACTGGAGGCGGCGGCATCGCGCTACGCGGTTGCGGTGACTCCGGCGATGGCGGACCTGATCGATCCCACGGATCTTCGCGATCCGATCGCCCGCCAGTTCGTCCCCGATCCGAGTGAATTGACGACGACGCCGGACGAGCGCGCCGACCCTATCGGCGACGACGTTCATGAGGTCGTCCCCGGATTGATTCATCGCTATCCCGACCGCGCTCTCCTGAAGTTCACTTCGGTGTGCGCGGTCTATTGCCGGTTCTGCTTCCGCCGCGAGACGGTAGGGCAGGGCGCCGGCATTATGTCAGAGACCGCGCTCGCCGACGCGCTCGCCTATGTCCGCGCGCGGCCCGCGATCTGGGAAGTGATCGTCTCCGGCGGCGACCCGCTGGTCGCGACGCCGAGACGCCTGAAGACGCTGACCGAGGTGCTGGGAAATATCGACCACGTTCGCGTGGTCCGTTTCCACACGCGCGTTCCCGTCGTCGCGCCTGAACGGGTGACGCCCGACCTGGTCGACGCGCTCGTGGCGCCGGGCAAGACGACCTGGGTGGCGATCCACGCCAACCATCCGCGCGAGCTGACGCCCGCCACCCGCGCAGCACTCGCCCACCTCGCCGACGCCGGCGTGCCGCTCGTCAGCCAGACGGTGCTCTTGAAGGGCGTCAACGACGACGTGGAGACGCTGGCCACGCTCATGCGCGCCTTCGTCGAAGCGCGCGTCAAGCCGTACTACCTGCACCACGCCGATCTCGCGCCCGGCACGTCCCGCTTCCGCACGAGCCTCGAAGAGGGCAGGGCGCTGGTGAAAGCGTTGCGCGGCCGCGTTTCCGGGCTCTGTCAGCCGACCTACGTGCTCGACATCCCCGGCGGCCACGGCAAAGTGCCGATCGGGCCGCAATACGTCGGCCATCGCGAAGGCGTCTGCATCATCGAGGACTTCAGCGGTAAGCGGCACGCCTACAGGCCCGCCGACCCCACGGAATCTTGATTGTCGGCGAGCGCTTCGTGAATGGCAATTCGCGAGGCGGCGACTAGATTTAGCCTAAATCGCAGTCGCTCCGGAGAGACCGTGGAGATGTTCACCCGCCGCCATGCGATCGGTTTCCTTGCTGCCGCCCTTGTTGGGCTGGCGGGCGCCTTTGCCGGACCTGGGACCGTATCCGAGGCCGCCGAGCGCGTCCCCTTCGACCGCGCCGTTTTCGAGGCCGCGCTTGCCGGTGGCGGCCCGATCCTGATCGATGTGTCGGCGTCCTGGTGCCCGACATGCCGGCGCCAGGGGGAGATCGTCGACGGCCTCGTTTCCACTGAACCCTATGCCGACTTCACCATCTTTGTCGTCGACTACGACACCGAGAAGGATGTGATGCGTTCGTTCGGCGCTACCCAGCGCTCGACCCTGATCGTCTTCAGGGGCGGCCGGGAGACCGGCCGCATCGTCGGCGATACGCGGCCGCGTGCGATCGAGGCGCTGCTCGGCACGGCGGTTTGAGGATACTTTGACTATCGGCGCGTTAGGGCTGGCATTCCTTTCCGGGCTGGTCTCGGTTCTAAACCCCTGCGTGCTGCCCCTTCTACCGGTGATCTTCGCCGCGGCCGCTTCGGAGCACCGCTACGGTCCGGCGGCGCTCGCCGGCGGCCTGACGCTGTCGTTCACGGTGATCGGACTGTTCGTCGCTACGGTCGGATTCGCGATCGGTCTCGACACCGAATTCTTCCGGGCGATCGCCGCGGTCCTGTTTGTGGTCGTCGGCGCGGTGCTTCTTATGCCGCGCCTGCAGGTGCGCCTCGCCACCGCCGCCGGCCCGGTGAGCAACTGGACCGAGCAACACCTAGGCGGCTTCTCGACGTCGGGCCTCGGCGGTCAGTTCGCCCTTGGCCTGCTGCTCGGCGCCGTCTGGGTGCCATGCGTCGGCCCAACCTTGGGCGCCGCATCGCTGCTCGCCTCTCAGGGCCAAAGCCTCGCTCAGGTTGCCGCCACCATGCTGGTCTTCGGCCTCGGCGCCGCGGCGCCGCTTGCAATCGCCGGTCTGGTCTCGCGCGAGGTGCTGACGCGCTGGCGCGAGCGCATCGCCGGCGTCGGCAGGGGCATCAAGGTTGCGCTTGGCGCCATCCTCGTCTTCGTCGGCGCCTTCATTCTCACCGGCCTCGACCGGGTCGCCGAGACCGCCCTGGTGGAAGCGTCGCCAGACTGGTTGATCGATCTGACCACCCGTTTCTGAGACGCCACGCGAGGCGCCGGCGCAGGCGCCGCTCGGTTCAGATCCCCGCGTACCAGTCGTAGTTGATCCTGTCCTCCCAGTACCCGCCGCGGCCGCTGCCGATATCGGACATATGTTCGACGGCCTCGACGCGCATGACGAACTTGGCGTGTTTGTAGCCGAGGTGGCGCTCGACCCTGAGCCTCAGCGGCGCGCCGTGCCCGATTGGCAGGACGCCGTCGTTCATGTCGTATGCGAGGATCGTCTGGGGATGGAACGCGTCGACCAAGTCGATGCTCTCGTAATATGACGTTCCGCCGAAATCGTCGGCGCAGTGGAAGACAATGAAGCGCGCATTGTCCCGGAG
This sequence comes from uncultured Bauldia sp., assembly GCA_964441935.1. Classification (GTDB taxonomy): domain Bacteria; phylum Pseudomonadota; class Alphaproteobacteria; order Rhizobiales; family Kaistiaceae; genus JBBDMC01. The sequence goes on along the minus strand of CAYTXI010000013.1, from coordinate 30,164 downwards.
CCGCGCCTGATCGAGCACCGCAGAAAGCGGAACGCCCGTCCATTTACCGATCGCACTCCAGCCCTCGACGCAGTCGTGCCTGGTGATCTGGGTGCGCGACGGCATCGCCCGAATCTCGGTCAGCGACAACGACAGCGGCGTCTCGACAAGGCCGCCGACCTCGAGCCGGTAGTTCGCGAAGCCCTCCGCCGCATGGCGGTTCCATTCGGGGCTCCGCGCCCGCGTGTTGCCATTGGTGCGGAAGTCAGGCGACATCTCGGCTTCGGTGTATTCCGGGGCCAGCGCCGAGGCGCCGAAGAACCGCTGCACCCGATAGCTCAGCCATTCGCCGGAATCGAGGAACTGGCGGAAGGTCGGGCTGTTGCTGAGCGCGTCGCAGCCGGCAAGCACCGTCGCCGATCCACCGACCGCAACCGACGACAGAAAATTCCTGCGGGTGAGTAGCTTTTTCTGCATCACCGCTTCTCCTTCGGAAGGCGGTAGCGGCCGGTGATCATCGACCGCAGCTCGTTGATCGGGCCGGCGAGTATCACCATCACGATGTGGACGAGGAAAAAGAGGACCAGCAGAAACGCGACGATGAAATGGACCGAGCGCGCCGACTGGCGCCCGCCGAACACGTCGAGCAGCCACGGCCAGGCCGCGTCCATCGCCGGCGACATGGTGAGACCGGTCAGGATCATCAGCGGGATCAGGACGACCAGCACGCCAATGTAGGCGAGCTTCTGGAGGATGTTGTAGCGACGCGCGGCCTCCCCCTTCGGAAGGTTCAGGGTCGCGTGATGCTTGATCTCTTCGAGGATATGGCGCGGCCTCAGCTCGGCGGCGCGGGGCGCGAGATCGCGCCTCGCGTGCCCGTTGAACAGGCTCCATATCGCGTAGATCGCGATGCCGCCGGCGAACAGCCACGCAAACGTCAGATGCCAGCGTCGCGATAGGGCAAGATTGTAGGTCGACGGGATCGTCGCCCAATAGGGAAACGCCCGGTGCTGCGCGCGCCCGTTCGGGTCTTCCCACAGGCCGAGGACGCCGGTGGTCTCGATGGTGAGATTGCCGATCCTCAGGAGCCCGCGATCCGCGGTGCTGCCGATCTGCAGCCAGGGAGAGTCGGGATTGGCCCCGTATTCGCCCCAGTAGAGCCGCGGATGGGCGTTGAAGATCATCAGCCCGCTCATCAGCATGACGAGCAGGACGACCGCATTCGTCCAATGCCAGATCCGCGTCGAAACGCGGTGACGGTAGATCAGGCCCGCGTCGCGCGGCGCCGCATTCTTGCCGGCTGCTGTGCGTTCGAGATCGGACATCGTCGGTTGACCGTCAGATAGCCGAGAGGGAGGCGCGGCAGGCGCCTCCCTCCCCCAGAGAGTACAGACGGACTCAGTTGCCTTCCATAGCCTGCATCATGGCATCATGCACCATCATGTCGGGATTGTCGGCACAGATCGCGGCGACGCTCTCGACGCTGACGGCCATCTCATCCGCCATCATGTCGTCCTTGGCCATCATGTCGTCCTCGGCCATGGCGTCGTCGGCCATGGCGTCGTCGGCCATGGCGTCCTCGGCCATCGCGTCGTCGGCCATCATGTCGTCAGACGCCGTCGAGTCGGCCTCCATGACCGCCTTCATCTGAGCGCTCGCGTCCATGGCCATGAAATCGGCACAGCTCATGTCATCGGACATCTGGGCGAACGCCGGAAACGCCATCAGGCCCGAGAAAACCGTAGTCATCAGGAACGTTTTCAAGTGATACCTCCGTCAGGTGCTGCTTGTGCGGTGTTATCCGGTTTCAATATCTGTTCACTCAGGAGCAATCTGTCGATGCAATACATTTTGATGCCGGCAGAATTTGCCTCACAAACACGTTACGGCAGCTCGGAATCTGCGTCGGACCGGGCGGATTCCGACCTACCCAGGTGGCTGGATCCTACTTCCGAGTCGCCTGCGCCGATTGTCACACCACTGTCACGTGTGCCGTGAAAGACAAGGACACGCGCGCCAGATGGGGGTCGTCATGAGCGAACCGGCCTACAACGTCCTGTTCATCTGCACCGGCAACTCGGCCCGCTCGATCATGGCCGAGGCGATCCTCAACCGTGAAGGCAAGGGCCGGTTTCGCGCATTCTCGGCCGGCAGCCATCCACGTGGCCGGATCAACCCGCATGCAGCGGCCTTCCTCACCGATCTCGGCTACGATGTCTCGGAGCTCCGCTCGAAGAGCTGGGAGAAACTCGCCGGGCCCGACGCCCCGCAGATGGATTTCATCTTCACCGTTTGCGACGACGCCGCCGGCGAGGAATGCCCGGTCTGGCCCGGCCATCCGGCGACCGCCCACTGGGGCGTCCCCGACCCGGCGGCGGTGACCGGCACGCCGGCCGAGGTCCAGTTCGCCTTCGACGACGCCTATCGCATGCTGGCGACGCGCATCGGCACCTTCATCAACTTGCCCATGGACAAGCTCGACCGCGCCGCCCTCCACCGGCACCTCTCCGACATCGGCAAGATCGGCCGCGACGACGACACCTCGTCTGCCGCCTGAACTTCGATGACGAACGGGTCCCTCGCCCGGAGGCCTGGCGCCGAGGCGTTGGGCACGGCACTTCTCGTCACCGCCGTCGTTGGCTCTGGCATCATGGCCGTGCGCCTCGCCGGCGGAAACGAGGCTCTGGCGCTATTGTGCAACACCATCCCCATCGGCGCGATCCTGGTCGTCATCATCACCATCTTCGCGCCCGTTTCCGGCGCTCATTTCAACCCCGCCGTCAGCATGGTTTTCGCGTTCCGACGCGACCTCTGCGGCCGCGACTTCGCCGCGTACGTCGCGGCGCAATGCTTCGGCGGCGTCGCCGGCACCGTGCTCGCCCACCTGATGTTCGACCTAGCGCCGCTCTCCGTCGGCGTTCAGGCGCGCCGGCCCGTCGCTGTGGCTGGGCGAGATCGTCGCCACCTTCTCGCTGGTTCTGGCCGTTCTCGGCGGCGTTCGTTACGCGCCGACCGCCGTCCCGTGGCTGGTCGGGCTGGTCATCACCGCCGCGTACTGGTTCACCTCTTCGACCAGCTTCGCCAACCCGGCGGTCACCCTCGGCCGCGGCTTCACCACCACCTTCTCGGGTATCGCCCTCGCGCACGTCCCCGGCTTCATTGTCGCCGAGACGATTGGCGCCCTGATCGCCGCTGCCGTCGGCGCGGCGCTGTTCAGTCCGCCTCGAAGCCGATCTTGAGGTGGGTGTTGTCGCAGAACGGCTTGGTCCGCGAGCCGCCGCAGCGGCAAAGCCGCGCTCGCCTCACCCGGTCGATCGTCCGCCCGGTGCCCGAGCAGATCTCGAGGTTGCCGGTGACGACCAGCGGTCCGTTCTTCTCGGGGCTGACGTCGAGCTGCCCGTCGCGCACCTTGAGCGGCTGTGACTCGCGCGTATCGGGCTCGCCGGTCGCTCTGAACGGCAGCTCCTTGTGCGACCCGTCGCAGAACGGCTTCGTCTTTGAGGCGCCGCATCGACACAACGTCGCCCGGAAGCCGGCCTCCTCCCCGGCGATGGTGAGCGGCGCGCGGAATGCGTACGGCCCGTTTTCGCGGAGGTTGACCAAGTTGACCTGTGGCGGTGCCTCCGGCGCCCCTCCGTCCTTGCGCTCGTATTGGATTGCGCCCGACGGGCAGTTGTAGGCGATGCGCACGACCGCCTCGACCGGTTGCGTGTCCGGGAAGATCCATTCGCCGGGCGTGTTCGCTTTGAACACCGTCGGTCCGCCGAGCACACAGAACCGCGCGTGGATGCAGCGCTTGCCGTTGAAGCGGATCGTGATGTCGCGTCCCTCGGCGACCTCGACGTCGTCGCCGCCCGACGGCAGGTCGTCCGCCTTCGGTTTGGGCTTCGGCGGCGGCGACTTGTGCTCATGGCCGACGATCTTGAGCGTCGGCACGCCGAACGACGAGGCGATCTTGTCGAGTTTTTCGGCCGTGTCGGCAAGCTCGTGGTCCGGCGGGAACACATGGCGGGCATGATGGGCGATTTCGACCACGCGTTCCGCCATCATGCGTTTCTCGCTAGGGCCACGCGGCAGTCTTGCGATGTCGCGCAGGGTTGTGAAGGTGACGCCGGCGTTGATCCCCGGGTGGTGCGGATTGGCCGGCAGTGAGGCCAGATAGGATCCGATCGGCGGCAACAATTCCATTAGGTCGATGGCCGTGTTGACAAACAGTCGCCTTCCTTCCTCGTCATCGTCGCCGCGTCCATAGGCCTGCACCAGACAGCGCAACATGTGGCCGTAGAGGGCGTTGGCGAGATCGAGGACTCGGGCCGCCTCCGCCGCCGCGATGTGCACGCGGTTGTGCGGGTCGAGCGGCGGCCGCATTGTTGGGTTGTGCGCCACCGGGAAGGCTGGCTCGAACGAGGGGTCGGCGACCAGGAACTCATTGTACTCGCTGCGCAGCTTGAGAAAGCGATTGTAGTGGCTGTCCTCGCTGTGACCGGGCGAGCCTTCGCCCTGTTCGATGATGGTCTCGATCGCCTCGTCGGCGCTCGCAAGGTCTTTGACCAGCATCAGCCCTGGCAGTGAGGCGTCGCCTGGCCCGATCTGCGAACTGGTGTCGCTGCAGAACAGTGTCCTCTCGCCGAGATGATGGCTGAGCACGACGAAACCGTGCCGGATACCGCGGTAGAGATGACCGACGGTGCCGTAGTCTTGCGCGCTCGGCATCAGCCTGCCTTTGCGCTGGACCCGGTGGTAGTCGGCCGGATGAACGAACTCGGAGCTGTCGTTTAGTTCCTTGCCCTCCGGCCGTTCCAGGAAGATGAAGTGGTCGAGAACCGCCTGCGAGAACCCTGCCAGTTCGGCGACCACACCCGACGGATGATAGCCCGGCGGGATCGGGAAGTTCGGCCGCGACAAATGCGGGCCCGCGCCGATCGAAGTAGCGAGGTTGCAGGCCAAGGCGAGGTGGCTCATCTCCTCGATCGCCACCGAGGTGATGGCCGCCCGCCATCGCTTGACCGCCGTCGCCTGCTCGGCGGTCAGCCCGTCGCGTTCGCCGCGCTTGAGGCTCCAGGCGGCATAGAGATAGCAGCACATCAAGTTGTGCTCGATCGCCGCCGCCTCGGCGAGCAGGTAGATCAGTTCCTCGCGCGTTTCGATCCGTAACTTGGGTTCAGCGTCGTCCGCCATCGGCCGTTCCCGCTTGCTGGTTGTCTGAAGGTGCGGCTCGTCAAGCCGCCCACGGGCTGATCCTGACACGACAGGCCAAACGGCGCGAGTCCCGTCGGCGCGAACGTGACTGGATGACGCTTGCGCGTGTGTCCGATCGCCTACCGACGCTCGCCGACGCCGACCGAGGCCAACCGCAACCCTGCCGCGGCGCGACGGGTGCTGTCGCGTTCGATGAGCTTGAAGCCGACATCGATCCGCCGCTCCCTCGGCCTCTCGCCCGAGCCACTGATGATCTCCAGGATGATCTCGGCCGACCTAAGCCCCATTTCGTAGCGCGGCGTGGCGACTGAAGTCAGCGTCGGACAGGCGGTCGCGCAGAACTCCAGGTCGTTGAACCCGACGATCGACATCTCGTCGGGCACCCGGATGCCGCGGCGCTGGCATTCGAACAGCACACCGAGGGCAAGGTCGTCATTGCAGCAGAAGATCCCCTGGAGGTCCGGCGTCTTGGTAAGCACCTCGGCGAAGAGCTCGGCGCCGATCGCCACGGTCGACGGCCGCGGCGTGATCGCCACCGTGCCGGTTGGATCGACACCGGCATCGCTCATCGCGTCGGCGTATCCGAGCCTGCGCCGGTGCGCACGCGGATCGAGGGGAGCCGCAACAAGGCCGACCCGGCGGCAGCCGATACCAAGCAGGTATCGCGTCGCCATGTGGCCTGCGTCGCGCTGGTCGAGGCCGATGTTGATGTCGATCGGGTCGTCGGTGAGCTCCATGGTCTGGATCACGGGCACGCTGGAGCGCTCGAGCAGCTGTCGGGCCCGCGCGGTTTGGTCGATCCCGGAGACGATCATCGCTTCAGGATGCTGCCCGAGCAGGGTGTGGATCGCCCCCTCCTCCTCGTTCGGGTGATATCGCGAATCGAGCACGAGAACCTGATAGCCGACCGGCAGGAAGACGTCGTGCAGCGCCCGTAGTAAGTCGGCGAACACGCTGTTGGTGAGCGAAGGCACCACCACGCCAATTGTCCGCGTGCGTGCTGAGGCAAGCGCACTTGCCAGTTGGTTGGGGATATAGCCGAGCTCGCGAACCGCCCGTTCGACGCGCTGACGCAGATCGTCCGACACCATCTCCGGTTTGCGCAATGCCCGTGACGCTGTGACGGCGCTTACACCGGCGTGCGCGGCGACGTCGGACAGGGTAGTTCGCCCGCGTCCGCTGCGTTTCCCGGGGGCAGGAGGTTGCATCATAGGAGACCTCAGCCGTCGCAGTTGACAGCGCTATCATCGGCACTTATAGCCTCTAATGTTGCCGTAGCGGAATAGTGTTGGCGACGCCGCAAAGCTGAAGTCGGAAAGCGGGGGGCAAGACACTCGCCTGCGCCACAGAAACGCTTGGCAATGAGTCCGCTTCACAAGGGAGGAAATCCAATGACAACGACGGCTTTCTTGAGCCGGACGGCAAGTATTGGCGCAGCTCTGGCTGTCGCCTGCGCTTTCAGCACTTTCGCCTGGGCCGCCGGCCCTGAGATGGTATCCGGCCCGGGCGCCGACCCAGAATGCTTCAAGCCCCAGTCGGCCGACACCAAGTACTTCCAATGGCCGGCGAAGGAAGGCCCCTACCGCATCGCCCTCGTCAACGGCTTCATCGCCAATGACTGGCGCGTGCAGATGATCAAGGTTGCCAAGGCCTTTGCCGAACAGCCGAGTGTCGCCAGCGACCTCGCGGAGTTCAAGGTCATCTCGGTTGGCGAAGACATCGCCGCCCAGATCGCCGCGGCCAATAACTTCATCGACCAGGGCTTCGACGCCATCATCATCAACGCCAACAACACGGCGGCCTTTGGCGCCGTCGTGCGCAAGGCCAACGAGGCCGGCGTGGTCGTGCTGTCGTTCGACAACGTCATCGATGACCCCAACCAGATCGCCATCAACGTCGACCAGGAGGGGTTGGGTCGCATGGCCGGTGAGTTCCTGCTGGAAAAGGCCCCCGCCGAGGGCAAGCTCTCGTTCCTGCATGTCCGTGGCCCCGCGGGTCAGCCGGTCGACATCGCCCGCAACACAGGCTTCCACAAGGCCATTGATGCATCCGGCCGCGACGTCGAAGTCACCGACGTCGTCGGTAACTGGGCGCCGGGCGACGCGCAGAAGGTGACCGCGGACGCCATCGCCGCCGGTGGCGTGTTCGACGGCATCTACGTGCAGGGCGGTTCGCAGGGTACCGCGACCGCGATGCTTGACGCTGGAAAGTTTGTCGCTCCGATCACCGGCGAGACCGAGAACGCGTTCCGGCTGCTCTGCAACGAGAAGGGCCTCGACTGCCAGTCGGGCGGCACGGGCCCCGCGCAGTCGTCCGTGACGATCAAGACGGCGATCGCCGCTCTCAAGGGCGATAAGATCCCGCAGCAGATCGCGCTGCCGACCTCGATCTCGTACTCGCCGTTCGAGGAAGGCGTGGACGCGTTCGCCGAGCTGCCGGGCAGCTTCTTCGCCGGCAACAACTTCCCAGCCTGCAACATCGGCTTCACCGCCGAGGAGATCGCGGCCCAGTCGGGCGAAAACGAATAAAATTGCCATAACGCAGTAAGCGCCGCGGGTGATAGTATCGCCCGCGGCGTCTTTTACTGTGAGGAGGGAGACGAGACGTGATGGAGGGCAACGCGGCGCCTCTGTTGCGCATGGAAGGCATCTCCAAGCACTACGGCGGCGTGCGGGCGCTTGAGGACGTTCGCTTCGAGTGCGACAAGGGCAGGATCCACGCGCTGCTTGGCGAAAACGGCGCCGGCAAGTCGACGCTGATCAAGGTGCTCACCGGCGTGGTCCAACCGGATTCCGGCAGCATCATTCTCGATGGGCAGTCGGTTTCGTTCGCCGGTCCCGCGGAGGCGACGGAAGCCGGCATCGTGTGCATCTTCCAGGAGTTGTCGCTGCTCCCCGACCTGACGGTCGCCGACAACATCGCGATCACCAGCCCTCCGAAACGTTTCGGCCTGATCGACAAGCGCGCCCAGCGGCGCCTGGCCGAGCAGGCGCTCGCCCGGGTCGGCGCCGAGGATATCCATCCCTTTGCGCCGGTCGGCGACCTGCCGCTGTCGCGCCGGCAGATGGTCGAGATCGCCAAGGCGCTGGCGCGCAAACCGAGGATTCTCGTCCTTGACGAGGCGACCTCGGCGCTGACCGCGGCCGACGTCACCAAGGTCTTCGCCATGCTGAAGCAGTTGCGCGCCGAGGGCCTCGCCATCGTCTACATCTCGCACCGCATGCACGAGATCGCCCAGCTGGCAGACGATTGTACGGTGTACCGCAACGGCCGCTACGTTGCGACCTTCGCCGCCGGCACCAAGAGCGACGACGCGATCGTCGAGATGATGATCGGCCGCGAGTACTCGAGCGTCTTCCCGCCCCTGTCGGAGAAGAAGCCGGATGGACCGCCGGTGTTGAAGGTCAAGGACCTTTCATGGGCCGGCCAGCTGAAGGGGGTCGATCTCGAGGTCCGGCCTGGTGAGGTCGTCGGGCTCGGTGGCCTCGACGGTCAGGGCCAGCGCCAACTCCTGCTCGGCCTGTTCGGGACCCTTATCGGCGCCACGGGAACGATCGAGGTCAACGGCAAGGTCGTCAAGCTCGCGAGCCCGCAGCGGGCGAAGTCGGCCGACATCGGCATGGCGCTGATCCCGGAAGACCGCAAGAACGAGGGTTTGATGCTGCCGATGTCGGTCCGCGAGAACCTCTCGTTCGCGGCGGTCGACGGCTTCAGCCGCTTCGGCGTGGTCGATCGCAAGCAGGAGGAATCCGCGATCAACGAGGTGATCAATCTACTGAAGATCCGCTCCGACGGCATCGACGGACCGGTCGCCTCGCTCTCCGGCGGCAACCAGCAGAAGGTGGTCATCGGCAAGTGGCTGATGACCAAGCCGCGCATCATCCTGCTCAACGATCCCACCCGCGGCATCGACGTCGGCACCAAGCAGGAACTCTATCAGCTGTTGCGCCGCCTGGCCGAGAACGGCGCTGCGATCTTGTTCTACTCGACCGACTACGACGAGCTGATCGGCTGCTGCAACCGTGTCCTCGTCCTTTACAACGGCACCGTGACGCGCACGCTCGAGGGGGGCGAGCTGAACGAACGCAACCTCGTTGCCAGCGCTCTCAACCTGCCGCCGTCGACCGCAAGTACGGGTCCGGCAGAGCTCGCCGCCGGGGCCGTGTGATGAGCGTCGCCAGTGCCGTCAATGGCCGTCGCTCGCGGGAAGCGTGGGGCCATTGGCTCGCTGCCCAGCGCGGCATCCTGATCGCCATCGCCATCTTCGCCGCCATGTTCGCCACCTACGGCTGGAAACAGGAGGTCGGACTCACCGCCAGCATCATCAATACCGCCTCGAACAAGGGTGCTCTGCTGGCGCTGGTCGCCATGGCGCAGACGATTCCGGTGCTCACGGGCGGCCTCGACCTGTCTGTCGGCATGATCTTCGTGCTGTCCAATTGCCTTGCGGCGACGATCGTCAACGGCAGCTTCCTGATGACGGCGCTGGGTGTCATCGGCGTTCTGCTTGTCGGTATCATTTGTGGCACGATCAACGGGCTGATAGTGGTCTACGGCCGCTTGCAGCCGATCATCGTGACGCTGGCCACCGGCGCGGTCTACTTCGGGTTCGCCCTTGCGCTTCGGCCGGAGCCCGGCGGCTCGGTCAACTTCGAGTTCGCCGACATCATGACCCGCTCGTTTTTCAAGGTGCCCTCGTCGGTGATCCTGATGCTGGCGGTCGTGTTCCTGATCTGGATTCCGTACCGGCGTTCGGTACTCGGCCGCGGCGCCTACGCCATCGGCTCCTCGGAGCAGGCGGCCTACATGTCCGGCGTTCCGATCGCGCGGGCGAAAGTCCTGGCCTACGTTCTCGCCGGCCTCTTGTCCTCCATCGCCGGCCTGCTGCTTACCGCGATCACGTACTCGGGGGCGGCCAAGGCCGCGTTGGGGGCAGACTACACACTCAACTCTATCGGCGCCGTCGTCATCGGCGGAACGTCCCTGTTCGGCGGTTCCGGCAGCGCCATCGGCTCGATCTTCGGCGCCTTCGTCATGCGCACCGTCGGCGACCTTCTGATCGTCTTCGACATCAATCCGGTGTTGCAGCCGCTGTTCGTCGGCATCGTGCTCCTGATCGCGGTCAGTCTCGGCTCGCTGAGGCTTCTGCGTATCAAGAACCGGCTCGATCTCTACCGCTAAGAGCGCGATCGACCATGGCTACCATGACAATGGCATTACAGCGGTTCGACAAGGCAACCGTGATCGCCTTCGGCCTTATCGTCGTGCTCCTGCTCGTCGGCGCGTCCATCAAGCCGGACTTCCTGTCGCCGAGCTACCTGGTTCAGCAGCTCCAGCTCGCCTCGTTTCTTGGCGTCATCGCCACCGGCGTGATGCTGGTCATCCTGCTCGGTCACATCGACCTGTCCATCCCCTGGACGATCGGAGTCGGGGGGATGATGGCGACCGCTGCGGCGGGTTTCTTCGGGCCGACGGTGGGCGTTGTCCTCGCCGTTCCCTTCGGGATCGCTTGCGGCACGGTCATCGGCCTGGCCAATGGTGTCGGCGTGGCCTACCTGCGCGCACCCTCGATGATTTTCACACTCGGCATGAACGCGGTCGCCCAAGGTCTGATGGTTGCCCATACCGGCGGTTTCGCGCCGCAGGACCGCGGCACCGTCTTCATGCGTCAACTGGCGGCCGGACGCTTGATCCCCGGTGTGCCCAACCCACTTCTGGTCTGGCTCGCGGTAGGCGCTGCCGCGGTGTTCATGCTGACGCGCACGACGCTCGGCCGCCAGATCTATGCGATCGGCAACAAGGAACGCGCCGTGTTCCTTTCCGGCGTTGACACGCGCCGCGTCCTGCTCATCTGCTTTGCCATCAGCGGGGCCTGTGCGGCGGCAGGCGGCGTACTCCTCGCCGGCTGGGCTAACCGCTCGTACCAGGCAATGGGCGATCCCTACCTTCTGCCGACGATCGCCGCCGTCGTCCTTGGCGGCACCAACATCCTGGGCGGCCGGGGCAGCTACCTCGGCACCGTCGCCGGCGTCATCCTGATCACGCTCCTGCAGTCGATTCTGTCCGTTTTGCAGCCGCAGTTCTGGTTTGCCGACATGGGACTGAATGTGCCGGCCGAGACCTTCCGCCAGGTCGTCTTCGGCGTCGTCATCATCGCCATGCTCCTGCTCTACGGCCGCCAGCGAGCCGTGCAGGGTTAGCCGCCACGACAATCGCGTTGATGGTGTGAATGGACGGCCGCGCGGGAACTGGCGCACCCGACAGGATTTGAGCCTGTGGCCTCTGCCTTCGCAGGGCAGCGCTCTGTCCAGGCGTCGCTGAAGCGAATGGACGAAAGATCGTTGCTTCAGCGGTCCGGTGTGCCACGAGTGTGCCAATAGGATACGCTCCGCCTCTGGATTGGAGATTGGCCCTTGCTATGGAGGGAACGATGAGACCCCGAAACGTGGCATTCCTTGCAAGCATCGCTGCCGGCGGGCTCCTGTTTGCCGGGTCGATGGCCCTGGTGCCAGTTCGCCAGGCTTGCGCACAGCGTACTGAGATCAGCTACTCTGAGGACATAGCTCCGATCTTCAGAGGATGGTGCGTCTCGTGCCATTCGCCCGGTGGCGAAGGCTACACCGCCAGCAGGTTGGATCTGTCGACCTACGAGGGATTGATGGCGGGCACGAAATTCGGGCCGATGGTGATCCCCGGCAACCCCGACGACAGCAATCTTGTCGTTCTCATCGAAGGGCGAGCCTCGCCCGAGATACGCATGCCGTTCAGGCACAAGCCGCTACCCACCTGTCTCCGTCAAGACATCTGGACGTGGATCTTCCAGGGCGCGAAGGACAATTGACTGATGGACGTGCTGCCCCTGACTTGGCAGAGGCCCCTCAGCAAGTTCTCAGCAGGTTGAACTGGCGCACCCGACAGGATTCGAACCTGTGACCTCTGCCTTCGGAGGGCAGCGCTCTATCCAGCTGAGCTACGGGTGCCCGGGGGCTTGACGCCGCCGGCCGTAGATAGCGCAGGCGACCGGCGATCACAATCGGCCGGTCGCCGGCGAGGCGTGCTGCCCAACCTCGAGACTGGCGAAATCCGCCAGACCGGCTAGGTTGCATCGCCGTGGTGAGCGGTTCTAACGGGGATCTGCGCATGGCTCTAACGAGGATGACTGGCGGGACGGGCGGCGCTGCCCTGGCGTTGGTGCTGACCCTCACGGTCACGCCCGCCTACGCCGCCGGCGCCGAGATGTCGTCGCTCGTCCACGACATCGGCATCGCCTTGTTCATGTCCGGCATCCTGGCCGTGCTCTTCGCGCGCGTGCGCTTTCCTGCCATCGCCGGGTTCATTCTCGCTGGCGTCGTCGCCGGACCCTTGGGTCTTCAGCTCGTTACCGACGACCACAACATAAACACCATCGCCCAGCTCGGCTTCGTGCTGCTCCTCTTCATGATCGGTCTCGAGATCGACTTCGCCAAGATCATGGGCAGCGGCAAGACCATCATCGTCTCCGGCATCGTCCAGTATCCGCTGACCATCGTGTTCGGCTTCATCGTCGCCAAGCTTCTTGCCCTCGTCGGCTTCGGCGCGTTGCTTGGCAGCAATCTGGCCGCTCTTTACCTCGGCGTCGTCCTCGCCGGTTCCTCGACGCTGCTCGTCATCAAGCTGTTTCAGGAAGCCTTCGAGCTCGACACCGTGCCTGGCCGCGTCTCGCTCGGCATCCTGGTTTTCCAGGACATCTGGGCGATTGTCGTGATCATCATCCAGCCGAGCCTCCGGGCACCGGAGATCCTGCCCATCGTGGCGTCTTTCGCCGGCATCGCCATCCTCGCTGGCCTCGCCGCCGTCGTCGCCCGCACGCTGCTGCCGCTCATGTTCGGCTGGATCGCCAAGACGCCCGAACTGGTCGTGGTCGGCGCCATCAGCTGGTGTTTCGCGGTGGTCTTCCTCGGCACCAGCTTCGATCCGCTGACCGTCTCGATCTTGAACTTCAACTGGCACCTGTCGGTCGGCTCTGGAATGGCGGCGCTGATCGCCGGCGCCACTATTGCCAACCTTCCTTATTCGACCGAGATCGTCACCAAAGTCGGCGTCGTCAAGGACTTCTTTATCACACTGTTCTTCGTCGGCCTTGGCATGACGATTCCGGCACCGGAAGGATGGGCGGTACCTGTGCTTGCCGTCGTCATCGCGCTGCTGGCGATCCTCGCGCGCCAGCTCATCTTCTTCCCGCTGCTGTATTTTACCGGCACCGACCAGCGCAATGCCGAGGTATCCTCGGTGCGGTTGGCGCAAATCTCGGAGTTCGGTCTTGTCATCGCCTTCCTCGGCATCGAGCTCGGGCATCTCACGCCCGACGTTTCCAGCGCGATCATCTTCGCCTTCGTTTTGACGGCGCTGGCCACCACGCCTCTTTACAACGCCGCCTACGCAATTCATGCCCGGGTGGCGCCGCTGCTGACGGCGCTCGGCTTTCGCGAGCCGCCCGAGGTGGAGGCCGAGGAAGACAAACAATGGCGGCTGGCACTGCTCGGCTTCCACCGCGTCGCCTCCTCGCTGCTCTATGACATTGCCCGCAACGACCCGCAGCTGGTCTCCGAGACCCTGGTGATCGACTTCAACGTCGCCCTTCACAACCGCATTCGCGAGGTCGGCGCCCATGTCGAATACGGGGACCTCGCCAACGACGAGACGCTGCTCCACGCCGGCGTCGATCGGGCCAAGGTTGTCGTCTCGACGGTCCCGGACGATCTCTTGCGCGGCGTCGACAACCGCCGCCTTGTCCACACGGTGCGCAAGCTCAACCCGTCCGCGATCATCATCGCCAACGCGGTCAATCTGTCCGACTGCGATGCGATCTACGCGGCCGGGGCAGACTACGTCTTCCTGTCGCGGGTCGAGACCGCCCGCTCGCTGACGGAGGTGATCGGTGAGGCGCTGAACGGTGCCCTTTCCGAGTACCGCACAGCCCGCGAGGCCGAGGCCGGCAAGCCCGGCGGTCGCGCCGAGGTTCTGCGCTGACGGCGCTCCGCCTCACGGCATCAACAGGCCGCCGTTCACTTCTATGACCTGTCCGATGATGTAGCCGGATAGCGCGTCGGAGGCGAGGAACAGGTAGGCGCCGACGCAATCCTCCGGCGTACCGTGGCGCCCCTGCGGGATGGCGGCGAGCATCGCCTGCATCTGCTCGGGCGTGGAATAGCGCTCATGGAACGGCGTCTCGATGACGCCCGGCGCCACTGCGTTGACGCGAATACCGAAACCGATCAGCTCCTTGGCGAGGCCGCGCGTGAAGTTGGAGACGAAGGCCTTGGACGACCCGTAGAGTCCCGCCCCGACGCCGCCCCCGTTGCGCGCTGCTAGCGAGGTGGTGTTGATGATGAATCCGCCGTTCTTCTTCAGCCACGGTATCGCGGTTCGTGAGGCGACGAACACCGACCGGGCATTGAGGTCCATCACCGCGTCGTAATGTTCGTCGCTCATGTCGGCGTAGTTGACGCGCCCGAGCATCAGCCCGGCGTTGTTGATCAGCCCGTCGAGACCGCCGAAGTGCTCCGCCGTCTCCTCGACGATGCGCCGGGCGTTGGCCGACGCCGACACGTCGCCGCGCACCAGGAACACCTCGCCGCCGGCGTCGACGATGTCCTTGGCCACCACCTCGGCGGCGTCGACGCTTGAATTGTAGTGCAGGCCCACGCGGACGCCCTGACCGGCAAAGCCGCGCGCCAGTGCCGCGCCGATGCCGGTCGAAGCGCCGGTTATGAGAACGGCCTTGCCGGCGAGGTCGGGGATGGTCGGGCGAGGTTCGGTTTCCGCGGTCATGGCTTGATCCCGATGGTGGTCACATCGGGAAAGCCCTTAGCAAGCCCGAGCCCCAGAGTCTCACTGCATGAGCAGGCGGTCGACGGAAAATCTCACGCAGCCTCTGCGGCGATCGCCGGAGTCCCGGCGGTTTCGCTAGCGAACCGGTCCATCGCGTCGAGTCCGATCCTGATCTCGCTGTCGGTTGCGATGCGCACGACGGGCGGCTCGCCGAGCAGCACCGACAACTCGTCGATGGCGGCCATCTCCGGTGGCTTGGCTGCCGCCAGGACGATCCGGCCATCGACGCGATCGATGGCCATGACGTTAAGCCGCCGACACACCTCCGCCGGCAGCGCGGCGGCGTAACGTCGGAACGTCTCCCAGTTCGGTTCGGCGCGCTTGAGGCCGCTTTGGTAGGCGATCGCGTCGGCGAGCGTGGCCTCGTCGACCCAGCCGCTGTCGACCAGCACCCGTCCGAGTGGCGCTTCTGTCTGCGCCTGGAGATCGAGTGCCTTTGACAGCTTCGTGTCGTCGATCGCCTGCCACAGCTTGAGCAGTTCGCCGAGGCGCTTGCGTTCGGCGACCAGCTTCTCGGCGGTCGGGAACTCGTGCGCGGTCTTGTCCCAGACCAGCCTGGTTCCGATCATGACGTGCGAGAGGAACAGCCGCGAGGCCCGCCACGCCGCCGCGAAGCTGATGAAATTGTTGACCACCATGCGCGGCACCGACAGGAGCGCATGGTCGGGCCCGTAGATGCGTCCGACGAAGTATGCACGCAGGACGACCCGCCATACGAGGATCAACAGGTTCACCGCAAACAGCAACTGTGCGCGCGGATCGGCGAATATGGCCGACTGCTGGCGCCACCCGGCAAACCAGTCCCCGCCGAAGAGCCAGCAACAAGCGAAAATGGCGAAGACCGCGTAGCCCATGATGGCGACGAACGGCGTGACGATTGCCTTGCGGTCTCGGTAATACTGCAACCGCGTCGCCAAGCTGCCGCGCCAGCCAAGCTGTTGCCAGCCCTGCAGGCTGATACCCAGCACCCACCGCGCTTTCTGGCGATAGGCGGCGGTGAACCGGTTGGGGAAGTACTCGCGCACGCACAGCGGCATAGTCAGCGTGCGCTGATAGGGCTTGCCCAGCCCGAACCACGGCCGACGCGTCACCCGATACTGGACCTTGTAGAGCGCGAAGATCGACTTCATATCGAGTGCGCCGAGACGGTTGCCGATGTCGTAGTCCTCGGTGAGGCTTTGCGTGTTGAACGGCTGATTGTCGGTCTCGGCCCTCAGCGCCGTCATCGCCTTGCGCGAAAAGCATGTGCCGACGCCGGCTGATGGCACCACGCCGGAAGTCCACTCGCGCACGACCAGGTCCTTGCCGTGCCACTCGGCGAACTCGTCCATGTACGTCCCGGCCACCAGTTCGCTGTAGTGCCGCTCCAGCGAAGTGACCGGGATCTGGATGAAATCCTTGCGCGGCAGCAGGTGGTTGAAGAACGCCAGCTCGAGCGGGTGGAGGACGTCCTCGCTGTCGTGGATCACGAACCCTGCGAACGCCTCGCCCACCTCTCTCTCGTGGACCAGCGCCGCCTGCAGGACCCAGTTGAGGCAGTCCGCCTTGCACGTGGGTCCGTCGTGCGGAATCTCGACCCGACGAACCTGCCGGTAGCGGCGGGCGACGCGCTCGACCTCGTCGATCGTCGGCTGGTCGTTCGGGTATGTGCCGACGAAGACGACGTACTTTGCGTACTCGACCGTGCTCGCCAGGTTCTCGATCATCTGGGCGATGACGTCGTGCTCCCGCCACGCCGGCACCAAAACGGCAATCGGCTTCTCGGGTTGTGCCCTCAGCTTCTCGGACGGGAGCTCGCGATAGAGCCGCCGGTCGAGGATGGCGCGTTTTGCCCGGCGAAAGAGGTACAAAGCATCGACGATCAGGTCGTCGAAGCTGACGACAAGTATGGCGATCGCCAACCCGATCGTGAAGGCCGCGACCGCATCCAGCAGCGCGTAGGAGTACAGCACCAGAAAGAGGTTCATCGCTCGCTACCGCGCCCTCGAGGCCATGCGGACGGTCGGCCGGGCCGCTTCGCGCGACGGAGTGAACTCGGCGACGTGCCGCCCGAGCAACGCATCGACGATCCGTTGCGCCGCGGCGCCGTCGCCGTATGGATTGACGCTTACGGCAAAGCCCCGCCATGCGCGGTCCGACTCGAACAGCTCGCTGACCGCAGACACGATCCGCCGTGTCTCGGTGCCGACGAGGACGACCGTCCCAGCTTCGACGGCCTCCGGCCGCTCGGTGACGTCGCGCATCACCAGCACCGGCTTGCCCAGCGCCGGGGCCTCTTCCTGAACGCCGCCCGAGTCGGTGAGCACGACGTGCGCTTGCTTCATCAGATAGACGAAGCGGCCGTAATCCAGCGGTTCGATCAGGTGAACGTTGTCGAGGCCGTCGAGGCGGGCACGAACCACGTCGCCAACGTTGCGGTTCAAATGCACCGGATAGACGATCTCGATATCGGTGCGGGCGGCAAGCCGCCGCAGGGCGTCGCAGATGTTCTCAAACCCGGTCCCGAAGTTCTCGCGCCGGTGGCCGGTGACCAGCAGCAGCTTGCGTGGCAAAGCGACCCGCGGCAGGCCGGCGGCCAACTGCTGGCGCAGGCCGGCGTCGCCGTCGATCAACGCCGAAGTTTGCTGGAGAGCGTCGATCACCGTGTTGCCGGTGACCAGAACGCGTCCGCCCAACCGTTCGGCCTCCAGGTGAGAGCGCGAGCGCTCGGTCGGTGCGAACAGCAAGTCGCTGACCATGTCGACCACGCGTCGGTTCATTTCCTCCGGCCAAGGTTGGCTGAGGTCGTAGGTCCGCAATCCCGCCTCGACGTGCGCCACCGGAATGCGCCGGTGAAAGGCAGCCATCGCCGCCGCCATTGCCGTAGTCGTATCCCCGTGTACGACGACCCGGTCTGGCCGAAACCGAACCAGCGTCCGCTCGAGCGCCTCGAACAGACGGACCGTTAGCCCGTTGAGGGTCTGGTCGGCAGTCATGACCTTAAGGTTGCGATCCGGCACAATCTCGAACAGGTCGAGCACCTGCCGCAGCATTTCGTCATGTTGGCCGGTGACGACGACATACGACTGAAACGTCGGCTCACGCGCCAGCGCTTTGACCACCGGGGCCATCTTGATGGCCTCCGGCCTGGTGCCGAAGATCGACAGAACACGCAAGGTGACGTCTCCCTGCCCCGTTGCCGGAGCGTCCTTTGCGGATGAGTGTATGGTTGGAAGCGCCAACGATTGGTAAAAAGTCAACCGAATGAAGACTTTATCTAACGCTGTCGGGCCGATAGCTGGGCATTGTCGGCAATCGCGCAACGGCCGCGCCGCCCGCTTGGTTAGCGTTTGGTTGCTACCAGAGGCTGGCGGTGGTCCACAGTGGGATGCCGGGCGGCGCCGCCGGATGGGAAGGGCATGAGAATCCGTGACGCGCGCGAGGCCGACATCGCCGGCTTGCTCGAGCTGGAGACCGCCGCGTTCACGGCCGACCGCCTCTCACGGCGAAGTCTCCGTCGGTTCGTGGCCGGCGGCAGCGCCTGCCTGCGCGTCGCCGGTACGGCAGGCGCCGTTGACGGCTACCATCTCCTCACCTTCCGCCGTGGCAGCGCCGTCGCACGCCTCTATTCGATCGCCGTCGCTGCCGACAAGCGGGGCGCCGGGCTGGCCTCCGACCTTCTCGCCGATGCCGAGCGTATGGCCGCCCGACGCGGCTGCCAATGCCTGCGTCTTGAGGTCCGCGCCGACAACCGGTCGGCCATCCGGCTCTACGAGCGCGCCGGCTATCGGCGGATCGGCGTCTACCCGCAATATTATGCGGACAAGGCCAACGCGGTGCGCTACGAGAAATCCCTCGCCGGTGCGAAGCGCCGCTAGGAACTAATCATGGCCGATTGGGTCATACTGGTCGATTCCGCCAAAGACTTCCCCAACGCCGACACTCCCCACAAGGTGATCACCACCAAGGATTACCTGGCGCGGGCCAATCTCTTTCGCGGCAGCCGGCCGCAGATCATCAACCTATCCCGCTCCTTCGCCTATCAGAGCCGCGGCTACTACTCCTCCCTACTTGCCGAGGCCCGCGGTCACCGGGTCATCCCGTCGACGGAGACCATGATCGACCTCGGTGCCCGCAGGCTCTACGCCCAGGCGCTCCCCGAGCTCGACGATGCGTTGGCCAAGGCGCTGGCGGCCGCGGAGGACAAAAGCGTACCGTCGCGCATCCTCGTTTCGTTCGGCGCGGTCGAGGACCACCGCTTCGATCGCTTCGCCCGACTGCTGTTCGACTGGTTCCGCTGCCCCGTGCTGGACGTCGCCATCGACAACGGTGCCCGCCCGCAGATTCGGCGACTGACCTCCGTGCCCGTCACCAGGCTGTCGGCCGAGGAGCTGCGCCGGTTCCACGAGGCCCTCCATCGCCACACCGCTCGTCAGTGGCGCCCCAAGAAGGACCGTGCGCCGCCGCGCTACTCCTTCGCCGTGCTTTACAACCCCGACGAGAAACTGCCGCCGTCGGATTTTGCTAGCCTCAAGCACTGGGCCCGGGTTGCCGAGAAGCTTGGTGTCGAGGTCGAGCCGATCACCCGTCGCGATCTACCGCGGCTCGCGGAGTTCGACGCGCTGTTCATCCGCGAGACGACGTCCATCAACAATCACACCTACCGCTTCGCCCGCCGCGCCGTTCAGGAAGGTATGCCGGTCATCGACGATCCGATCTCGATGATCCGCTGCACCAACAAGATCTACCTGCACGAGCTGATGGCCGGTAACGGCATCGCCGTGCCGCCGACGGTGATCGTATCGGGCAAGCAGGATCTGACCGCAGCTGCCGATGAGTTCGGCTTCCCCATGGTCCTCAAGGTGCCCGATTCCTCGTTCTCCCGCGGCGTTGCCAAGGTCGACAACGCCGCCGCGCTCGCCGCCCTGTTCAAGGAGTGGTACGAGGAGACCGACCTCCTGCTCGCTCAGAAGTTCATGCCGACGCCGTTCGACTGGCGGGTCGGCGTCCTCGGTGGCAAACCGCTGTTCGTCTGCCAGTATATGATGGCCAAGAAACACTGGCAGATCGTCAAGCACCGCCCCGACGGCAAGGCCTCGGAAGGCGGCTGGCATACGCCATCGCTTGGAGAGGCGCCGCCGGCGGTGATCGACGTCGGCCTCAGAGCCGCCCAACTCATCGGCGACGGTCTCTATGGCGTCGATCTCAAGGAGACGTCGGACGGCCTCGTCGTCGTCGAGGTCAACGACAACCCGAACATCGAGCACGGCGTGGAGGATCAGGCCGAAAAGGACCAGGTGTGGATTGAGCTGACCCGCTGGTTCATCGACCGGCTCGAACGGTGAGGTTGCTCAGCAGCACTGTCCGGAGCGGCTTCCGCCTCCCCCGGTCATAGCGTAAGAGAAGCGCCTCCGGTCGTTTTCTCCGCTTCCGTTCCCGGCGAACCATCCGATGGCCCCGTCCGATCATTCGTCGCCCGGCGCGGGCTGGGGCGCCTTTCGCCATCGTGGTTTTGTTCTCTTCTGGGTCGCGCGTTTCCTGGCGACGTTTTCCGCGCTCGTTGTCAGCGTCTCTGTCGGCTGGCAGGTGTACGACCTGACGCGCAACCCGTTTCATCTGGGTCTGGTCGGCCTGTTCCAGTTCGCGCCCGCCCTTCTCCTGGTCCTCGTTACCGGCACCGTCTCCGACCGATACAACCGGCGAGTCATCGTCGCCGTCTGCCAGCTTGCCGAGGGCGCTTGCGCCGCCGCCCTTATGGTTCTGACTGCCAGCGGTAGGGTGTCCGTAGGCCTGATCTTCGCGGTCCTCGTCGTGTTCGGCACCGCCCGCGCCTTCATGAATCCGGCGGGGTCGTCGTTGTTGCCCAATCTCGTCCCCGTCGACGATCTCGCCAGCGCCATCGCGTTGTCTTCCTCGTCCTGGCAGGTTGCCACCATCGTCGGCCCCGTCGCCGGCGGCCTGCTCTACGGTGTTTCCGCAAACGTCGCCTACGGTGCGGCCTTCGCCCTGTTTGCCATCGCCGCGACGATCGTGAGCTTCGTCCCGAGGCCGCCGCAAAAGACGGTGCCCGAGCCGGCAACCTGGTCGACGGTCATCGCCGGCTTCCGATACGTCTGGCACGAGAAGATCGTGCTCGGCGCGATCTCCCTCGATCTCTTCGCGGTTCTGCTGGGCGGCGCCGTCGCGCTCCTGCCGGCCTACGCCCGCGACATCCTCCACGTCGGTCCGTTCGGGCTCGGATTGCTACGTTCCGCTACCGGCTTCGGTGCCATTGCCATGGCCGCGTACCTGGCGGCGCGGCCGATCCGCGACCGTGCCGGGCTGATCATGTTCGCTTGCGTCGGCCTCTTCGGCGCCGCCATTATCGTCTTCGGATTATCTACGACGCTTTGGTTGTCGGTCGCCGCGTTGATGATCGCCGGCGCCGCCGACATGGTGAGCGTCTACGTTCGCGAGACCCTGATCCAGTTGTGGACGCCGGACGCCGTGCGCGGCCGCGTCAACGCCGTCAACATGGTGTTCGTTGGCGCATCTAACGAACTCGGTGAGTTCCGCGCCGGCACCATGGCGGCACTGATCGGCGTGGTGCCGGCCGTCGTCGTCGGCGGCGTCGGGACGATGCTGGTCGCCGGCCTGTGGATGCGATGGTTTCCCGGCTTGCGTCGCGTCCGCCGCCTCGACCGTCGCGCCTGAACGCTGGCCGTGGGCGTCAACCGCTCTAGAAAAGGAGTGACGGAGGGCACATCATGATCCGCGTCGTTTTGGCGATCCTGGCATTGGCGCCTCTTGCCGCCGCGAGCCTCGCCCAGGAAGCCGAGCCCGAACGCTGTCCAAGACTGGTTGCCGGCGATTTCGCGCCGCTCGTCCCTGTCGGTTTGCGGCTCGCGCAGGCCGAGGTCGATGTTGAGACCGACCTCGTCAACCTCTCCTACATTGGCCATTCAACGTTCCTGATCGAGAGCCCGGCCGGCGTCACCATCGCCACCGACTACAACGGTGTCGAAGTGCCGCCCGTCGTCCCCCGCATCGTCACCATGAACCGGGCGCACTCCACGCACTACACCCTGAGCCCCGAGCCGCGCATCGAATACGTGCTTCACGGCTGGGGTGAGGACGGCAAGCCCGCGCGCCATGAACTCGCTATCGGCGACGTCTGGCTCAGGAACGTGACGACCAACATCCGCGGCGGTTTTTTCGCCGAGACCATGGATCAGAACTCCATATTCGTCTTCGAGGTAGCGGGCTTGTGCATCGCCCACTTGGGTCACCTCCATCACAAGCTGACTGAGAACCATCTCAAGGCGCTCGGCCGCATCGACGTGGTGCTTGCGCCCGTGGATGGCACCTACACCATCAGCGCTGACGACATGATCGAGGTTCTCGATCAACTCCAGTCGCCGCTTGTCATTCCGATGCACTACTTCGGGGCGTTCTCGCTCAACCGCTTTCTCGGCCGGCTCAAGGAGCACTTCGCCGTTGTCTGGAGCGACGCGCCGACGATACGGCTATCGCGATCGACGCTTCCCGCTCGGCGCACAGTCCTCGTCCTAGCCGAGTACTGACGCGCCCGGAGCGACTCGCTGACAATCAAGCAAGCAATGGTTCGATGGCTAGCTTGGCGTAGGTAGCGGTCGCACCTTGGCGGCGCTTGCGCTGTTCGACGTCGCGTGCGGACTGAGCGTTGCATCACGTCAAAGAGCGACGCCTGCAACAGACATCCTCGCGCCTTGACGCCGGTCCCGTCGCGCATCGAGGCGGGCGATTAAGATTGGGTTAACCATAACTCGGCATTTTCGACGCATGACCGCGCCAAGCCGGGAGACAAACGGATGTCGCCCATGAAGACCACGGCGCTCGCCGTATTGATCGTGACCCTTGGCCTGATCGCTTCGGTTCGTTTCGGCAATGCCGGCATGGATGGCTGGCGGACGCTGAACGCCGACCCGCTCGCGGTTCGCGTCGAGCTGAAAGGGCAACGGCAGCAATAGGATAGGCGGGTGGCGGGCCGGATCGCCGGCCCTACCATCCCCGATCCTGCCCCGCGGCCGAACCAACCCCGTACCGGTGCTGCACGGCCCGCGGACCGCCGGTCCCGCGTCTCGCCCCGAATTTACCGGCCGGCAACTCGGCTCGTATAGTCGGGGCGTGGCATTTTCCCCGCCGGAACCGAGCTTGTTCATGGATCAGGTGAACCGCCCCTCGGCACTAGACCTCCGCGGACTGACCAAAACCTTCGAACGACCGGCGGTCGACGACCTCGACCTCACCGTCCACGCCGGCGAATTCTACGCCCTCCTCGGACCGAACGGCGCCGGCAAGACGACGACGCTGCGCATGGTGGTCGGACTGCTTCTGCCCGACGCCGGCGGCATCGAGGTGTTCGGCATCGACGCGCTCACCGATCCCGTGGCCGCCAAGCGCCTCATGGCCTGGGTCTCCGACGAGCCGATGATCTATGACAAGTTGACGCCACTCGAGTATCTGGAGTTCGTCGCCGGCCTGTGGGGGATCGATTCCGCAAGGGCGGAAGCCGCCGCCCAAGAATTGATCGACTGGCTGGGCCTCGCCCCCCACGCCCATGAACGCTGCGAGGGCTTCTCGCGCGGCATGCGCCAGAAGGTGGCGCTCGCCGGCGCCCTGGTTCACGACCCGCGGCTCATAATCCTCGACGAGCCACTGACCGGCCTCGACGCTGGCACCGCCCGTCAGGTCAAGGACGTTCTCCAAGCGCGGGTTCGCGCCGGCGACACCGTCATCATGACCACCCACATCCTGGAGGTGGCCGAGCGCATGGCCGAGCGCATCGGCGTCTTGTCGAGCGGCCGCCTGATCGCCGAAGGCACGCTCGCCGAGCTGAGCCTCAGGGCCGGCCGCGGCGGCAGCCTTGAGGACGTGTTCCTGACACTGGTCGCCGAGGGTGCCGCCGCGTGAGCGCACCCGGTTCCGTACCCTGGCTCGCCGCGCACGAATTTCGCCTCGCCTGGCGCGACTGGCGGGCGATGATCACGGCCGGCAACCGCCGGCGGCTTTCCCGGGCGCTTGTGGTTCTTGCCCTGGTCGCCGCCGGGCTGCATCTGCCCGCCTACGCCGTCGTCGCCCGTTTCGGCGACGACGCCATCGATCCTGACATCGGCGAACTGATCTCGGTGTCGATCATCGTCGTTCTCTATCTTTCGCTGCTTCTGTCCCAGGCGCTGGAATTGGTGACGCGCACGCTCTACACGCGCGGCGACCTCGACCTGGTGCTGTCGTCGCCGGTGAGACAGCGCGTGCTGTTTTCGGTCAGGATCTCGGCCAACGCAGTTCTGATCTCCATCGTGGCGCTGGTTCTGTCGGCGCCGTTCATCGACGTTCTGGTGTTTACCGGCGGCCCACGCTGGTTTGCCGGTTTTGGCGCCGCAATCGCCTTTGGCGTCATTGCCGCGACCCTTGCCGTCGCCATTACCATCGGCCTGTTCAAGCTGCTGGGGCCGCGCAGGACGCGGCTCGTCGCCCAAGTGGCCGCCGCCATCATCGGCGCCGCCTTTGCCATCGGCATCCAGATCATCGCCATCGTCAACTACGGCGAGTTCATGCGGGAGGGCTTCATGGTGTCGCCGGGCGTCATCGCCCACTTCCCCGGCGCCGACAGCGGCCTGTGGCTGCCGGCGCGCGCCATCCTTGGCGACTGGGGCGCCCTGGCGGTGGTCATGGCAGCGGCGCTCGCCATCCTCGGCGTGGTCGTGGCCGCGATTGCGCCGCGCCTCGGCGAGTACTCGATGGCCGCCACCGACCTTGCCGTCCCGGCCGCCGGGCGCCGCAAGCGACGGCATGAATTCACCGCCCGGTCGCCCCGTTGGGCGTTGCGCAGCAAAGAGTGGAAGCTGCTCCGCCGCGATCCCTGGCTGGTATCGCAGACCCTGACCCAGCTTCTGTATCTGGTGCCGCCGGCGTTGCTTCTCTCTCACAACTTCGGCAACACCAGCGGCTCGTTGGTCGTAGTCGTCATGGTGCTGGTCACCGTCGGCGGTCAGCTCGCCGGCGCGCTTGCTTGGCTCGCCATCTCCGGCGAGGACGCGCCGGACCTGGTGTCGACCGGCCCGCTGCCGGCCGGCGCGGTCGTCCGCGCCAAGGTCGAGGCGGTCATGGGCGCTCTGGCCCTGACGCTCGGGCCCCTGTTGATCATCTTCGCGTTCTTCTCTCCGTTCCATGCCGCCGCCGCCGCCGTCGGCATGGTCCTGGCCGCGATCTCGACGACCCAGATCCAGCTCTGGTTTCGGGCGCAGGCGCGGCGCAGCCACTTCCGCCGGCGCCACACCTCCTCGCGGATCGCGACGCTTGCGGAGGCGATGGCGTCGTTTTCGTGGGCCGCCGCCGCCGGTCTCGCCGCCGCGGGGAGTTGGATCGCCGCGCTCAGCGTCGCGATCGCGTTCGTCATCCTGTTCGGCGCGCGCGCCGTCAGCCCACGCAAGGCGCTGGCTACGCGGACGGCCGTGGTGTGAGAAGGAGAAGGCGCCCGCGCCGCCGTCAGCGCCGGTCGTCCTTGTCGATCACCGCGTAGTCGATTTCGATGATGCGTCCCGGTCGCTCGGCGCCCTCGCGCGCGGCCTCGGCCTGCGCCTCCGCCATCAGCTTGTTGAGCCGCCAGCGGGCGACGAGGAGGCCGATCGCGACGATCGGCAGCAGGATGAGCGCGAGCCCAAGCGACAGCACAATCAGGGCGATCGCCAGCGCCAAGGCGAGCGCGATGCCCACCACTGCGCCGATCCGCGTGCGCCAGCTCATGTTGCGGAATTGCACCTGACGGTATTGAAAGGCCATCGCTCCCTCGTCCGGCGGAATGTGGGGCGGGGGCCTGCGGACTGCAACCCGGACGGCTGAGGTTCGCGCGACCGGCCGCGATCGGATAAACAGGGCCCGCCTAGGATTCGCGGCGCCCGGACGCCTGAGCCCCCGACGAGAAGGCCCTCCCGTGGACCCCCTCGCCCAACTGATTCTCACGTATCGCTACGTTGTCCTGGTGCCGCTCGCCCTCATCGAAGGTCCGGTGCTTTCCTTCACCTGCGGCATCCTCGTCGCCGCCGGCTATCTCGATCTGGCGGTGACGCTAGGCATTCTTCTGTTGGCCGACCTCGTCCGCGACGTGTTGTACTACGGGCTCGGACGCTTCAGCCGGAACAGCCCGCGGATCAGGCGCTACGCGGACAAGATCGGGGTCGGGCAGGAGCAGTTCGACGTGATGCGCCGTTTGTGGCTCGAGCACAGCTTCAAGACCATGGCGCTCAGCAAGCTCGCCTACGCCTTGACGCCGCCGCTGCTGGTGACAGCCGGCCTCGTCGGCACGCCGATCCGGCGGTTCGTCGCCCTCGCCATGCTGGTCACCGTGGCGCAGTACAGTGTGCTCATGGCGCTCGGTTACCAGTTTGGCACCGCCGTCGGCGTCATCGCCGACATCCTGCAGTTCGTCCAGATCGCAGTCGCCGCCGTGGTGGTCGTCGCCGTGGTCTCGTATTTCGTCGGGCGCTACGCGCGGGCTCGGCTGATGGCGGTGACGAAACCGCCGGATGAGACCGCGGACTGAGATGCGCATCGCCATCTGCACCGACATCTATTTGCCGCAGCTTTCCGGCGTCGCCGATTCGATCGACATCCTGGCCGGCGAACTCGCCGGCGGCGGGCACGACGTTCGCATCTACGCGCCGCGGCTCGCCGGCGCAGAGGACGATGACAAGGTCCGCCGCCTGCCGTCGCTGGCGGTCCCCGGCTCGGCCGGCGGCCTCGTCGTCGTGCTTCCCTTCGGCGGATTGCGCGACATGCGGCGGTTCAAGCCCGACGTCATCCACGCCCACACCTTCTCGGCGGTAGGGCTTCTCGGAGTGTACGCGGCAAGGCGCCTCGGCGTTCCCCTCGTCGGCACCGATCACACCTACCCCGCGGCCTACCTCCACTATCTGAAGCTCGACTTCGCGCCGTTGGAGACGCGCATCAAGCGCTTCGCCGC
Source organism: uncultured Bauldia sp. (assembly GCA_964441935.1). Lineage (GTDB taxonomy): Bacteria > Pseudomonadota > Alphaproteobacteria > Rhizobiales > Kaistiaceae > JBBDMC01. The sequence goes on along the minus strand of CAYTXI010000013.1, from coordinate 3,157 downwards.
TTGGTACTACGACCACTGCGCGTTCGTGACCGCGCCGAGCGATGCGTTGATCGACGAGCTCAGGCAGTACGGCATGAATGCACCCGCCGGTGCAATTTCCAACCCGATCCGCACTGGTCTGTTTCGCCCGCTCGACCGTCGTGAAGCCGTCAAACGCAAACTCGATATTGGTCCCGATGCGGTGCTGCTGTTCGGCCGCATCGCGGCCGAGAAGAACTGGGATCTGGCGATCGATGTCTTCGCCGCCGTCGCCGAGCGCCGCCACGCTGAGCTGGTTGTCGTCGGCGACGGACCCGACCGCTCCGCGCTCGATGCCGAGCTTCGCAAACGCAACCTTTCCGCCCGCAGCCACATCATGGGCGAGTTGCACGGCGAGGCGCTGGTCGAGGCGATCAACGCCTGCGAGGTCTACCTGATCACCAGCAAGTCCGAGACTCAGTCGATGACCCTGCTGCAGGCCTCCGCCAGCGGCCTTCCGGTGGTGGCCATACGCGCGGGGGGCCTGCCCGAGTATGTGATCGACCGCAAGACCGGGTTTGTCATTGACGAAAATGACCGCGAGCGCTTCGTTGAGCGTATCGTTAGCCTGCTCGACGATCGGGGCTTCGCCCGGCAGTTGGGGCTGAAAGGCCGGGAGTTTGCGATGCAGTTCGCCCCGCAAGCGATCGCCTCGCGCCACCTGGCGGTCTACGCTGACGCCCTCGCCCGCCGGCGGGAAGTGGAAGCGAGGTCGTCGGCATGAAAATCTCGTTCGTCATCCCCGCCTACAACGAGGAAGCGCGCATCGGTGCCTGCCTCGAGTCCGTGGTTAAGGCGCTCGCCACCGGCGGCTACGATGCCGAGGTGATCGTCGTCAACAACGCCTCGACCGACTCCACCGCGATGCGCGCCGCCGCCTTCCCCGGCGTCCGCGTGATCCACGAACCGATGAAAGGGCTGGTCCGGGCGCGCAGCGCCGGCTTCCTCGCCTCCACCGGCGACCTCATCGCCAACATCGACGCCGACACCATCCTCACCGAGGGCTGGCTCGATACCGTCGACCGCGAGTTTGCCCGCGACTCCAAGCTGGTCGCCCTAAGCGGCCCGTTCGTTTATTTCGATATGCCGGCCGTGGCGCGTGCCCTGGTCCGCGTCTTCTACCTGGCCGGCTTGCTGATCCATCTACTCAGCCAGCACGTGCTGCACGTCGGCGCCATGATCCAGGGCGGCAACTTCGTCGCCCGCCGATCGGCCCTTGAGGCGATCGGTGGTTACGACACCTCGATCGCGTTCTACGGCGAGGACACCGACATCGCCCGCCGGTTGAGCAAGGTCGGCCGGGTCAAGTGGACGTTCCGCCTGCCGATCAAGTCCTCCGGCCGGCGGCTTCTGGAGGAGGGCGTCTTTAGGACCGGCCTGCGCTACACGCTCAATTTCTTCTGGGTCACGCTGTCCGGCCGCCCCTGGACCACGACCTCGACCGACATTCGCTCGCGGTGAGGCGATCAGCCCGGTGTTGCCGCGTCAGTCCCGCTGGGACTCGCCAACCTTGCGCTTCAGTTCGCGGTTCTTGATCGAGATCCACCACAGCACGCCGACGCCCGCGAAAAAGACTCCGAGGCTGATGAAGAAGCTCGGAAAGAACAGGATGATGAACCACCTGTCGTCCATCTCGGGCCTCCGTGCGCGGATATCGATGTCCCGCCGATCGCCGCGACAAGACCACGCTGCCCCGCTGGCGGCAACCGCGGCGGCCGACCCTCACACGTCGAGGTTCGCCACCGACAGCGCGTTGGTCTGGATGAAGTCCTTGCGCGGCTCGACCTCGTCGCCCATCAGGCGGCTGAAGAGGTCGCGCGCCTCGCCGACCTCGCGCACCGCCACCTGCAAGAGCGTGCGCGCCTCCGGGTCGAGCGTCGTCTCCCACAGCTGCTCGGCGTTCATCTCGCCGAGGCCCTTGTAGCGCTGGAGCGTCAGCCCCTTGCGTCCGGCCGCCGTCACCGCCCGGAAGAGGTCGCGCGGCCCCTGGATGACCGTGGTCTCGTCCTTGCGCACGAAGCTCGGCGGGTGGGCGTAGATCGGCTGCAGTTTCGGCGCGTACGAGTCGAGCTTGCGTGCGTCGGCCGAATCCAGCAGCGCCGGGTCGATTGCGGCGACTTCTTTGACCCCACGCACTTCGCGCTCGAAGTGGAAGCCGGTCTCCGCCGAGAACGTGCCGGACCAGCCGCGCTCGGTCTCCTCGGCGAGCGCGTCGAGGCGCTTGGCGACGTACTCAGCCGCCGCGGTCGCCTTGTCGGTCTCCGCCAGGATTGCCGGATTGAGCGCCCCAGCGATCATCACCTGCTCGACGACCGCGCGGTTGTAGCGCGAGTGGATGCCGTCGAGGACGTGGACGATCGACCGCGCCTCGTTGACGATTTGGGCGAGGTCGGCGCCGCCGCGGTCGTCGCCGCGGGCGAGCTTCAGCACCGCCCCTTCGAGCCCCGTGAGGATCAGGTAGTCGTCGAGCGCCCGCTCGTCCTTGAGGTAGATCTCCGACGATCCGCGTTTGACTTTGTAGAGCGGCGGCTGGGCGATGAACAGGTGGCCGCGTTCGATCAGCTCCGGCATCTGCCGGAAGAAGAACGTCAAGAGCAGCGTGCGAATGTGGGCGCCGTCGACGTCGGCGTCGGTCATGATGATGATCTTGTGGTAGCGCAGCTTGTTCGGATCGAATTCGTCGGCGCCGATCGAGGTGCCGAGCGCCGTGATCAGCATGCCGATTTGCTCCGACGAGATCATCTTGTCGAAGCGGGCGCGTTCGATGTTGAGGATCTTGCCGCGGAGCGGCAGCACCGCCTGGTTCTCGCGGTTGCGGCCCTGCTTGGCGGAGCCGCCGGCCGAGTCGCCCTCGACGATGAACAGCTCCGATTTCGCCGGGTCGCGCTCTTGGCAGTCGGCGAGCTTGCCGGGGAGCGAGGCGATGTCGAGCGCGCCCTTGCGGCGGGTGAGTTCGCGCGCCTTGCGCGCCGCCTCGCGGGCGGCCGCCGCTTCCACCACCTTGCCGACGATGGCTTTCGCCTCCGCCGGGTGCTCCTCGAACCAGGTCGACAGTCCCTCGTTGACGACGCCCTCGACCACCGGCCGCACCTCGGATGAGACCAGCTTGTCCTTGGTCTGCGAGGAGAACTTTGGGTCC
>CAYTXI010000012.1:29579-32964 GCA_964441935.1 uncultured Bauldia sp. | reverse complement strand
TCTCCCTGCGGTTCGATCCGATCTACGGACCGATCTCGCGGCGCTTCTACGAGAATCCGGACGAGTTCGCGGATGCGTTCGCCCGCGCTTGGTTCAAGCTGACCCACCGCGACATGGGCCCCAAGTCCCGCTATCTCGGTCCGGAAGTCCCGGCGGAGGACCTCATCTGGCAGGACCCCGTCCCCGAAGTCGATCACGAACTGATCGACGCGAAGGATATCGCTGACCTCAAGGACGGGATCCTCGCGTCGGGCCTGTCGATTTCGGAGCTCGTCTCGACCGCGTGGGCGTCGGCGGCGACCTTCAGAGGCTCCGACAAGCGCGGCGGAGCAAACGGCGCGCGCATCCGCCTCAGCCCCCAGAAGGATTGGGAGGTCAACCAGCCCGCCCAACTGGCGAAAGTGCTCCGGACCCTTGAGGGGATCCAGAGGGATTTCAATGGCGTGCAGTCCGGCGGCAAGAAAGTGTCGCTCGCCGACCTGATCGTGCTTGGTGGCTCTGCCGCCATCGAGCGGGCCGCGAAGAATGCCGGGCAAGACGTCGAGGTTCCCTTCGCGCCCGGGCGCACCGACGCGAGTGAGGAACAGACCGACGTCGACTCCTTCGCCGTGCTTGAGCCGGTCGCGGACGGGTTCCGCAACTATCTCAAGACCAAATTCACGGTTTCAGCGGAGGAGCTGTTGGTCGACAAGGCACAACTTCTCACCCTGACCGCGCCTGAGACGACGGTCCTTGTGGGTGGCATGCGCGTCCTGGGCGCAAACCACGGCGGGTCCCAGCACGGCGTGTTCACGAACCGGCCGGAGACCCTTACCAACGACTTCTTTGTCAACCTGCTCGACATGGACACGGCGTGGAAGGCGATCTCGGACGCCGAGGACGTGTTCGAGGGCCGCGACCGGGTGACCGGCGATGTAAAGTTTACCGGCACCCGCGTCGATTTGATTTTCGGTTCGAACTCCCACCTTCGCGCACTCGCCGAGGTCTATGCCCAGGACGACGCGCACGAGAAGTTCGTGGCCGACTTCGTGGCGGCCTGGACCAAGGTGATGAACGCCGATCGCTTCGACCTCGCCTGATCAAGGCCGAACAGCGATCGCGGCGGATTGGCGGTTCCTCCCGGGGGGTGTCGGTGGCGGCCTCGGCCGTCGCCGGCATCGCCCGGGAGTCTCCGTTCCCGGGGAAGCGGGGGCCTGTGGCTTTGCCGTCCGAGCCCGTTGATCGTCCCCTCCGCCTGTGCTGAGTCCTCCTCGGCAAGAGGAGGCGATCATGGGCGACATCCACGTCGTGTTCGGGACGGGGGCCGTCGGCCGCGCCGTGATCGATGCCTTGGCCGGGCGCGGATTGCCGGTCCGTGCCGTCTCACGCTCGCAGGCCACCGGCCTCCCCGACGGCGTTGACCATGCCGCTGGCGATGCCTCCGACGCGGCGTTTGCCGCCGATGCGGCCAGGGATGCCGTCACGGTCTACCAGTGCCTCAACCCACCCTACGCGCGCTGGGCGGAGCTCTTCCCGCCGCTCCAGAGCGCCGCCGTGGCCGCGGCGCAGGCGGCTGGCGCGCGCTATGTCTCCTTCGAGAACGTCTACATGTATGGCGACACCCATGGCGTGCCGATGACCGAGGACACGCCGCACGCGCCGCGCACCCGCAAGGGAACGCTGCGCGCCGCCATGGCCGAGCAACTGAAGCGCCTGTCGGATGCCGGTGACCTCCGCCTCGTCGCCGCGCGGGCGTCGGACTACTTTGGCGCGTGCGCCCGTGAGCAGTCGCCTCTGGGCACCCGAGTCATCGGCCGCGCCCTCGACGGCAAGTCGGCGCAGGTGGTCGGCGACCCGGACCAGCCACACAGTTACACCTATCTCCCCGACATCGGTGCCGCGCTCGCCACGCTCGGCTCCGACGAGCGCGCGCTCGGTCAGGTGTGGCACGTGCCTACTGCCGGGGCGCGCACCACCCGCCAGCTGATCGACATGATCGCAAAGGAGATCGGGCACGACATCAAGGTCTCGGCGGCGCCGAAGCTTCTGATGCGGGCGCTCGGCCTATTTAACCCGGACCTCAACGAGCTCATCGAGATGCTCTACGAGTTCGAGCAACCGTTCGTTGTCGACAGCTCTAGGTTCGAAACGACGTTCGGCGTCTCGCCGACCCCGTTCGAGAGGTCCATCCCGGCGACGGTCGCGTGGTGGCGGAGCGCCGCGCGCCGGGGGTGAGCCACGACACGCTTCTTATTCGTCGTGTCGGGTGCGTCTGGCCCTTGCCACCTCCTTGACCATCCGGCCGAAGCCGCGCTCGCGGGCGCGGCGTTCGTGCAGGGCCTCGGAGTTGCGTGCCTCCTCGGCGACGAGCTTGCGGTAACGGCGCAGACGTTCGGGATCGAGACGCCCGGCGTCGATCGCTGCCAGCACCGCACACCCCGGCTCATCCTCGTGGCGGCAATCGGCGAAACGGCATCCGTGGGCAATGCCGACGATTTCCGCGAAGACGTCGTCGATGCCGGCTTCGGCGTCGGCGAGCTGCAACTCGCGCATGCCCGGCGTGTCGAGCAGCCAACCGCCGGTCGTCAGGCGGTACAGCGAGCGGCCGCTCGTCGTGTGCCGACCTTTGTCGTCGTCTGCCCTAATCCCGCGGGTCGCCTGAACCGTGTGACCGACGAGCGTGTTGACGATGGTCGACTTGCCGACGCCGGATGAGCCGACCAGCGCCACCGTCTGGCCAGGGCCGCACCAGCCGGCGAGCCGCGCCACCTCGCCCGGCTCGCGCGCATCGAGGGGCTCGACCAGCAGCCCCGGCAGCAGCCTACCCGCGGCGGAGACATAGGCGCTCGTATCGTCGACCAGGTCGGCCTTGGTCAGGACGATGACCGGCGTCACTTGTGCCTCGCGGGCGAGCGCCAGAAACCGCTCGAGGCGCGCGACGTTGAAGTCCTGATTGCAGGAGGTGACAATCAGCAGAGTGTCGACGTTGGCGGCGATCAACTGAATGCGGCGACCTGTGCCGGCCGCCCTGCGTTTGAACAGGCTCTTGCGCGCAAGCAAGCGCGAGTGGCGTGGCGCATCCTTGCCGTCGATGAGCAGCCAGTCGCCGACGGTCGCCTGAGCGGTCTCATCGTCGCTTGGCAGGGGAGGCGCCAGGCGCCTCTCGACACCCGGGGCGACAACCTCCAGGGCATCGCGGTGAACGGCAACGACGCGCACTGGCGTCGCACTCGCACATTCCTCTGCAGAGAGCTGGGACTGGAAATGCTGGGACCAGCCGAATGCGGCCAGGTCGTTGTGATTGTCTGTCATCGGTCTCGACCATTGCGGGCCCATGGACATGGGGCGAACGACAACGCGCCGGCGATCGGCCGGCGGCGGCAGGAAGGCTGAGCTGGTCGAGACG
>CAYTXI010000012.1:0-29479 GCA_964441935.1 uncultured Bauldia sp. | reverse complement strand
GACAACGCGCCGGCGATCGGCCGGCGGCGGCAGGAAGGCTGAGCTGGTCGAGACGTGCGGCGCCTAGGCGGCGATCCCCTCTCCAGCCCGCTTACCGACAATGGCCGTCATGAAACCCTCTTCTATCTGGTCCGAGACGAGCGAAATATGGCGCCGGCCCGCTATATCCGCAAGCAGGCCGATCGCGGGCCTGGCTCACGCCGCGGCGGGCATGGTGCGGCCGAGCCCGTCGTGGAGGTCGAGGCAGCGTTCGAACCACGCGGCCACCGGGTCGTCCGTCCCGAGCAGCTGAAACGGGCTGATCACCCGGGCCCATTGCAGCGGGCCGAACACCACGTAGTCGGCGAAGAGCGGCTGGGTGCCACCCAGGAACGGCTGCTTGCCGAGCATCACGCGGAGAGGCTGCAGCGCGAGGCGGAAGGCATCGAGCCGCCCTTCCCGTCCCGCCTGGAGATCCTCCAGGGGCCGGCCGAAGCGCTTCTCGCGGCTGTCGCGAAAATAGGCCTGGTCGGGCGTGTCGAGCTCGTCGTGGATATCCTTGATGATCAGCCCGAGTAGCGGCGGGTGGACCGCGGAGAGTGCCCAGCTCTCCACGAACCGCGCCGAAGCCTTGCCACCGTCGCCCCTGAACAGCGACGGCCGGTCGGGATAGGCGTCCTCGAGGTAAAGCGCGATGTCGAAGGAGTCGCGCACCAGTTTGCCGCCATCATCGATGACCGGCACTGTCGGCGAGAAGCCGTCGCCGATCTCCCTGATCCTGGTAAACGGCGTCGGCCGGGCCTCGAAGTCGAGCCCCTTGTGCGCGAGCGCCATCCGCGCCTTCCAGCAGTGGGGGCTGAAGCGGCGGCTCTGGTCTCTGGCGCAAAGGTCGTAAAGAATGATCGTCATCGTGAGCCAACGATAACACCTGGAGGCGAATGATGAAGGCCCATTTCTCGATGTTCGCCGCTTACAATCGCTGGGCCAACGAGCGCCTCTACGAAGCGACGGCTAAGCTTGACGAGATCGACTACCGGGCTGACCGCGGCGCCTTCTTCGGCTCGCTCCACGGGACCCTCAATCACATCCTGGTCGCCGACCGCATCTGGATGCACCGCTTCACCGGCGGGGGTCCGGTGGAGTCCCGGCTCGACGCCATCCTGCACGACGACCTCGCCGGGCTCACTGCGACGCGTGTCGACGAGGACGAGCGCATCATCGCCTTCGTCGAGTCGCTCACCGAGGCCGACCTCGCCGACATCATCACCTACCGAACAATCACCAGCCCGCGCGAGATCACACAGCCGCTGGCGCCGGCGCTCGCCCACTTCTTCAACCACCAGACCCATCACCGCGGCCAGGCGCACTGCCTCGTTACCCAGATCGCCGGCAACGACGCCGCGCCCTCGTTGGACCTGATCATGTTCCAGCGAGCCACCGGCATCGGGCTGGGGTGATGGCGTGCCCCGGTCGCGCGCCTACTGCGTGCAGTTGGTGATAACGCAGGTGGCTGGCGCTGTGCTGCCGATCTTGCACTTCAGCACTGCACGGGCCGAGACGTTCGGCTTGATCGGGCCGATCGCGGTAAAGGTCGCGCCACCGGCGTTCTTTGCCTTGCAGACCCACGCCGAAGCCGGTGACGCCGCGATCAACGTGCCCGCCGCAAGCGCCAAAGTCAGAGCCGTGATTCTCTTCATCGAGACCTCCTGATGATTCCAGCCGCCCTACACAAAAATACCATGGGCGGATGCTCCGGCGAACGGCAAGTGCTGCCGTATCGACGATCGTCGAGCCGTCCACAGCGACCTGCGTGCCGCTGGTGATGCGGGCTTGTGCTTTTGGCCGCACTCCCATGTATGCTCGGCGTCTTGCTTGACAGGCCAGGGGACGGGCAATCCGGTACGCAATCGTCACGGGCGCAGCGGCGGGTATCGGCCGGGCGACGACGAAGTTGTTGGCCGCCGAGGGGTGGGCGGTCGGCGCCTTCGACATTGACGACGCCGGCCTCAAAACGCTGTCGGCGGAGGTTGGCTCCGGGCGGCTGTTCCCGCGTACATTCGACGTGCGGGACTATCCCGGCTGGCAGTCGGCAATGGCAGCGTTCGCGGAGAGGTCGGGCGGGCAACTCCACCTCCTCGTCAACAACGCCGGCGTCGCCAACATCGCCCTCCTCCGCGACCTTTCGATCGAACGCGCGCGTCAGATCGTTGACGTCAATTTCCTCGGCGTGGTCAATGGTATCCACGCCTGCCTGCCACTCTTGGAAGCCACGCCGGCGGCGCGCGTCGTCAACGTCGCATCCATCGCCGCGCTTGTCGGCTGGCCGCACGCCGCCCTCTACACGGCAACCAAGGGCGCGGTCCACAATCTGACGGAGGCGCTCGCCGCAGAGCTTGGCGACCGCGACATCACCGTGTGCGACGTCGTGCCGAGTTTCGTCGATACGGCGCTGTTCGGCGACGAGATGGTCGCGGAGGCGGTGCGACGCACGCTTCGCAGAGTCCTGCAGTCGTTTGCCGATCCGGACGGGGTGGCGCGTGCCATTCTCGCCACGGATGGACAGCGCAAGGTGCACCACGTCGTCGGCAAGTCGGCGAAGGCGTATGCATTCACGGCGCGGGTCGCGCCGCCACTGGCGCGACTGCTGGCCCGGCGCCTCGGCCGGCGTCTGGCGCTGGAGCTCGAGCGCCTCGGCAAGTCTGCCGCCGAACCGCGGCTCAAGGATCCCGGACCCGCGGACTAGCCGGTTCCACAACCGCCCTCCGCTCTTGGCGCTCGTACTCTCCGGTGCCGTCTTCACCGGTCAGGACCGCCGCAATCAACCTGCGATCCCGCCGCGCTTCCGGCAAGAAGCCCCCGATCACGTGGCCGTGCGGCAGCCCATGGCGCACATGCTCGCTGATCACGACCCCAGCCGCGGCGGCCCGGCGCACGAATTCCGCGCTGCCCGCGAACAGCACATCCTCGGTCGTGTGTAGGACGGTGATCGGCGGCAGGCGCTTGAGCGACGCGTTGACCGGCGAAAGGCGCGGGTGGTGCGGATCGTCGCCGCCGGCATGGATCAACGCGACCCGGCGCATCAGTTCGGTCGACAGCATCGGATCGCGGGCGTCAGCGTCGTCGAGGTTGGACCCGGTCATGGCGAGGTCGAGCCACGGCGAAGCGAGAACGAGCCGCCGTGGGGGCACCATGCCCGCTTCGGCGATGCGGAGCGCCAGCACCACAGCCAGCCCGCCGCCGGCGGACACGCCGACGATGTCGGGTGGCCGGCCGTGAGTCACGGCCACGACCGCGCGGTAGAACGCCGTCACGGCCTCCTGGCTTGCCCGCCACGGCGTCTCGGGCGACAACGGATACAGCGGCATTAGGATGGTGCGGCCGGTCAGATGCGAGAGCGCCCCAGCAAACCCCGGCTCCCCTTTGATCGGCCCGATCACGTAGCCGCCGCTGTGGAGAAGCACCACGGGCGGCCGCCGGCCTCGTGTCAGGGGCCGGAAGGTCCAACACGCAAGTCCGCCGATCTCCTCGCCGTCGATCCGCCAACGCCGACGCGTGCCCTGACGCGGCTGCCGCGCGTCGAACCAACGCAGCCTCCGAATCATGCGCTCCGTCGGCGCCTTTCGCGCCAGACGGGCCAGCGCGGATTTCACCATGAACAGGCGCAGCGCGGCCATGGCGAGCGCTGCGTTCAAGCTGGTTTCCTGGCGGCCGCGCGTAACCTCGGACACTGCGTCCGTCCCCCAAACCGGTCTAGCGGAGCTGGTAGTCGGCGATGCGCGGCCGGTGCGTCATCCACCAGTAGCGGGCGGTCGAATAGGGCCAGATCAGGATCACTTTGCCGTTCTTGTCCTTGTACCAGCTCGTGCAGTTGCCGGACCAAGTACGCCGGGCCATCGCCAGCTGCATACGCCGGTTGAACCGGCGGAAGACGTCACCGCGCACGTCAGCTTCAGCGACGGCCACATGTCGCATGTGCGTCAGCAGCCGGACGATGTGCTGGACCTGGCATTCGACCATGAAGATGACCGAGGTGTGGCCGACGCCCGTGTTCGGCCCGTAAAGCATGAACAGGTTGGGGAAGCGGGGAACTGTCATGCCGAGATACGCTTCTGCGCCTTCCGCCCAGTCGTCGGCAAGCCGCGCCTCACCGCGCCCGCGGACGTCAATCGGCGCCAGGAATTCGGTCGCCCTGAAGCCGGTGGCGTAGACAATGATGTCGGCTGGGTGGACCATGCCGTCGGCGGTGACGATCCCCTCAGGGACGATGTGCGATATGCCCGCGGTCGCCAGCGATACGCGACCACGGCCGATCAAGGAGAGGTAGTCGCCGGCGAGCAGGATGCGCTTACAGCCGAGCGGGTAGTCCGGGGTGAGCGTGTCGGCGAGGCGCGTGCGGCGCAGCATATGGCGCATGAACGCGCGGGTCGCGGCGGCGGCCAGACGGTTGATCGCCGAGCCCGACCGGAACGCCAGCAATGTGGCTTCGCGCAACCCATAGAGCGCGTCGCGCCGGAGCCTTCGCAAGACAGGCACGCGCGACAACCGCTTCGCAAGGTCGGAATAGGCGGGATTGAACCGCGGAAGCACCCAGTTGGGTGTGCGCTGAAAAACCGTGATGCGGTTGTCACGGCGAGCGAGTGCAGTGGCGATCTGCACGGCACTGGCGGCGCTGCCGACGATGGCGACGTTGCGGTCCTCCGGATCGCACCCCTTCGGCCAACGCGCCGAGTGGAAGGCCGCCCCGGCAAAGTCGCCCTGCCCCGCAATCTCGGGAACACACGGCCGGTGGAGTTGCCCGGTCGCCATGATGACGATGTCGGCGTTGAGGTGCTCGCCGCCGGCTAGTTCAACTCGCCAGCGACGCTCGGTTTCACTGTAGCGCGCGGCGGTGACCTCGACGCCGGTGCGGATGACAGCAGCGAGTGCGAAGCGGGCGACGCAATCCTCGAGATACGCAAGGATCTCCGCCTGGCCGGCATAGAAGTGCGACCAATCCGCCTTCGGTGCGAACGAAAAGCTGTAGAGGTGCGAGGGCACGTCGCACGCTGCCCCGGGATAAGCGTTGTCGCGCCAGGTGCCGCCGATCCGCTCCGCCTTCTCCAGGATGAGGATATCGTCGAAGCCCGCCCGACGCAGGCGAATGCCGGCGCAAATGCCCGAGATCCCCGCGCCGACGATGACGATCCGCGGCCAGCCGGCGGCAGTGGCCACGCTCACGTCTGACCCGCTCCGACGAGCGCAGATGCGGCCGGCCGCTCAATGCGCCAGTGCACCAAGGCTATTCTCGCGTCTCTCGTCAAAGCGTCTCCTCCCGATCGCCGTCTACTCGTGCGGGCAAGCTTAGCATCGTCCCCGAGGCGCCATCGAGCGGCAGCGATCTGCCGTGGCTTGTCCATCCGCCACGCCGGGCGTTACCCTCGCGCCCGGAGCCAGATATGACGGCAGCCCAAACCGTGAGCCCGCGTATCGCCCACCTGTCGTGGGGCCGGCTGGTGGTCGAAGGCTATCCGCCTTTCAAGGACGTGAAAGTCTATCCCGGCGGTGCGTGCGCCTGGGACTGGAACGAGACCGGTACCCGTCACAGCCCCGGCATTCAGCCGGCCGACGTCCGCGACCTGATCGACCACGGCGCCAAGGCCGTGGTGCTGTCGAAGGGCATCTGGGAGCGCCTCAAGGTCGCCCCCGAGACGCTGAGGCTGCTCGCCGAAAGCAACATCTCCGTGGAGGTCCTGCAGACTGAGGCGGCGGTTGCGCGCTACAACGCGCTTCGCGAGACCACGCCGGTCGGCGGCCTTTTTCATTCGACCTGCTGAACGGCGACGAGGCGAATGAACCCTTGGCAGGTCGCCTGAGGCTGCCATATTTGTGGCTATGGGGATTTCCAGAACTCTCTCAATTCTGGTTCTGGCGGCCGGTTTTGGTGGTCCGGCGCTCGCAGATCAAACCGATCCGCGCCTGGGGCCGTTGTTCGACGAGCTCAAGACAGCCGCGGGTCCGGTCGAGGAGCAATCGATCGAGCAGCAGATTTGGACGATCTGGTTGGAGGCGCGCGATCCCGCTGTGCAGGCGCTCTTGGACGAAGGCGTGGACGCGATGGACGGGGGCGAGTATCCCGCGGCGCTCGAGGCTTTCAATCAAGTCGTGACAGTGGCGCCCGAATTCGCGGAAGGCTGGAACAAACGCGCGACGGTGCGCTACCTGTTGGGCGATCTTCAGGAATCGCTGGCGGACATTGTGACGACGCTGAAACTGGAGCCGCGCCACTTCGGCGCTCTGTCCGGTCGCGGCATGATCTACGTCAGGCAGCGCGAGCTCGAACAGGCGCTGACGGCGTTCGAAGACGCGCTCGAGATCAGCCCGCAGATGATCGGTCCGCGCGTGAACGCCGAGGCGATCCGCCGGGCGCTCGGACAGCGCGGGATCTGAACGATCTAGAGGTCCTTCTCGGCGAGTTCGCGGAAGCCGTCGGGAACCGAGCGGGCGGCGCCCAACGCCACGGGCCCGTATCCCACCGCCTCGCGACCGAAGCGATCACGGACCGCATCGACTGCGCGGTCGGCCAGCCACCGTGCCATGCCTTTCCGGGCGCCGGGGCGGCGTTCGTCACCGGCGAGGCCGAGCGGCAACTCCAGCTGCATGGCCGGGTCCGTTTCCAGATGCGACACGGAAATCGCCAGAAGCGAGATCGTCGTTTCGTGGGGGTGATTGGCCAGGACCGTGCGCACCAGGTCTTCGGCAACCTCGGCGAGGATCGCGGTCGCAGCAATCGGTGCCGGTAACGTCACAGCGCGGGTGACCGCGCGGAGGTCGGCGAAGCGAACGCGCACGGTCACGGTCCGGCCACAGCGGGACTTGGCCCTGAGCCGGCTGGCGACGCGGTCGGCAAGATGGCGCAACGTTGGCCGGCAGACCGATTCCGTAGCCGGCTTCCGACCGAGCGCCGACTGCGCTCCGGCCGAGTGCGCGCGACGCCGCGTTCGGATTTCACGCGGATCGCGGTTCCATGCCAGGGCCGCGAGCTTCTCGCCTGCCGCGTGGCCTAGGATCTGCTCCAGCCATCGACCTTGAGTCGCGGCCAGTTGACCAATTGTGGTGATACCGTTTTCGGCCAGCTGCGCTTTTGTGACCGGGCCGACGCCCCACATCAGATCAACCGGCAGGCCGTGCAGGAATTCCAGTTCGGTGGCGGGATCGACGACGACCAGCCCGTCGGGCTTGGCAACCTGGGAGGCGATCTTCGCCAGATGCTTGGTGCGCGCCACACCGACGGAGATCGGCAGCCCAAGCTCGGCCCGCACGCGGCGCCTGATTTCCTTCGCGATGTTCTCGGGCGGGCCAAACAGATGTTCGGTGCCGGCGACGTCGGCGAAGGCTTCATCGACCGAGATGCGTTCGACCAGCGGCGTGAAATCGCCGACCACGCCGATGGCGGCGTCGCCCAGCCGTTGGTACTCGCTGAAATGGCCGGCGACAAAGATCAGTTGGGGGCAGAGTTCGCGGGCCCGCCGACCCGGCATTCCGCCGCGTACCCCGAAGGCCTTGGCTTCGTAGGAGGCGGCGAGGACCACCCCACCTCCGACGGCGACGGGTTTGCCGCGAATCGACGGGTCGAGCAGCTGTTCGACCGAGGCGTAGAAGGCGTCGAGGTCGGCGTGGAGAACGGTGGCCAGCGCTGCCATGCCGAATGGTCCTGGCGGCAGGTGACGCGAGGAGGCGGTCTCTCGCGACTTGAGAACATAGAGAGAACATTAGCGGGCCGCTGTCAAGCAGCCGAGCCCGCAGAACGAGGCGTTGCAGCCTCCTCTTTCTTCTCCCAGCGGCCACGCTCGTCCTGCTGCCAGTAGGTCGTTTGGTGGCCGGCTGCCTTCGCCGACGTCCAGGATTCCCGTGCGCGATCAACGGCCTCGGCGTCGTTGCCGTCGAACAAGACGATTACCCGCTCGTATCCGCCGAAATCCGTCGACACCGCGCCGTCGGCGAGGAAGCGGACGGTCGCGCGGTTGGGATTGTCTGGGCCCGTGGTGAGGAAGATCGGCTGCGCGGCGGCATGGCCGTCCTTCGCCGTCCCGTGGGGCAGGAACCCCTCCTGGCGATACGTCCACAGATGCGCGTCCAACGCGTCGCAGCGTTCCTCGGATCCGACTTCGACGACGACACGCCAGCGCCGCTGCAGGCATTTCTCGAGCAGCTCAGGAAGTACCCGCTGCAGCGGCTGGCGCTGCAGGTGGTAGAAGAACACTTCGCTCATTCCTCGTACTGGTCGGCCACCAGACGATCGAGCAGGCGTACGCCCCAGCCGGACGCCCACGATTTGTTGACGTCCGTCTGCGGCGACCCCATGGCGGTTCCGGCGACGTCGAGATGAGCCCAAGGCGTGTCCTTGACGAAGCGTTTGAGGAATTGGGCGGCGGTGATCGAACCGGCGTCGCGGCCGCCGACGTTCTTCACATTGGCGAACTTGGAATCGATCAGTTTGTCGTATTCCTTGGCAAGCGGCATGCGCCAAACGCGATCGCCGGTCGCGTCGCCAGCCGCGCTCAGCGCGGCGGCGAGCGCGTCGTCGGTCGCGAACATGCCGGCGTGGATATGACCGAGGGAGACGATGATGGCCCCCGTCAGCGTCGCCAGGTCGATCATGACCTTCGGTTTGAAACGATCCTCGGTGTAGGCGAGCGCGTCGGCCAGCACCAGGCGACCCTCCGCGTCGGTGTTGACCACTTCAATGGTACGCCCGGTCATCGCGGTGACGATGTCACCCGGGCGCTGGGCGTTGCCGGCCGGCATGTTCTCGACGATGCCGATGACGCCGACTGCGTTGACCTTGGCTTTGCGCGCGGCGAGGGTGTGCATCAGGCCAGTGACGGTCGCCGCACCCGCCATGTCGCCTTTCATGTCCTCCATGCCGGCAGCGGGCTTGATCGAAATGCCGCCGGTGTCGAAGACCACACCTTTGCCGACGAAGGCGATCGGGTTGTCCTTGGCGTGACCGCCGTTCCAGCGCATAACCACCAGACGCGGCGGCCGGGCCGAACCTTGGGCGACCGCCAGGAGCGCATGCATGCCGAGCTTCTTCATGTCGCTCTCGGACAGGATGTCGACCTTGACACCAAGCTTTGACAGCACCTTAGCGCGATCCGCGAACTCCGCCGGGCCAAGAACATTCGCCGGCTCGTTGACCAGATCGCGGGCCAACAGCACGCCGTCGGCAACGGCGGCGCGTGCCTTCCAGGCCTTGCGCGCACCGGCGACGTCGGAGACGACGATGGTGATTTTGGCCGACTCCTTGCGGCGCGATTGGTCGTCGTCCTGCGGTCGGTACTTGTCGAAGGCATAGGCCCGCAGCTTCATGCCGAGCGCGAAATCGGCGGCGGCGGCCGCCGGCACACGTCGTCCGTCGGGGCGCTCGAACAGCACCGTAGCGCCTTTGGCTTTAGCGAGTGCGCCCATGGCGGCGCCCCCGAAATTGACCCAGTCGTTCTCACCGACCTCGGCGGGATTGCCCGTGCCGATCAGAATCAGCCTGTCGAAATCGGTCCCCGCAGGCGCCAGCAGTTCCAACGTGCTCCGCGCTTTGCCGTTGAAATCCGCCACCCCCGCGGCGCGCCCGATGAGGCTGCCGACGTCAAGGCCGCGCGCCTGGGGTCCGAGGGTCAGATCCTCGCCGACGAGGACCACCAGCGTGCCGGCGAGCTTTCCGCCGGCCTTGGCGAAAGCGATGTTGGCGAAGTCGGTCATGAAGATTAGCGTCGATTGTCCGGATTGGAGACGGCGAGGCGCAGGATAGCAGACCAGGGGCCGGCAACCAGTCCCCCGGCGCGGCAATCGGCCCGGTGTTGCGCGTCGGCCCGCACACCCCATAATTCACGGTCGCGGTTGCGTCGGCTACAAGGGGCGGACATGAAGCTGGTCGAACGTTACGTATTTCGCCGGATGGTGGGCGCCCTGGTCATCACGTTCGTGGCGCTCGGGACCATGGTCTGGCTTTCCCAAGCGCTGGGCCAGTTTTCCCTGGTCACCAACAACGGGCAGACGATCGGCACGTTCCTGAACGCGTCGGTCTTTCTGGTGCCGGCGCTGACGACCATTGTCCTGCCGTTCTCAGCATTGATCGCGGTGATCTACACGTTGACCACGCTCAACGGCGATTCGGAACTCGTCGTAATCAATGCCAGCGGCGCCTCGCAGTTCGCCATCGTCAAGCCGGTGTTGGCCATCGGAATCATCACCTCCCTCGTGGTCGGGTCGATGACCCTCTACTTCGCGCCGCTGTCGGTTCGGCTTGGCCAGTTGTTCATCACTGCCGTGCGCGGCAACATCCTGACGTCGATCGTCCAAGAAGGCCAGTTCATGCCCCTTGCCGAGGGACTGACATTCCACATGCGCGGCCGCGGTGCCGACGGATCCCTTCGCGGCGTTTTCATTGCGGACGACCGAGAGCCCGACAAGAGCATTACCTACCTCGCCGACAGGGGCGCCATCCTCGACAACCCGCTCGGCGTGTTTCTGGTGATGACCGACGGTGTCATCCAACAGCGCAACAAGCTCAACGACTCCATATCGATGATCGAGTTCAGCTCTTACGCCTTCGACCTTTCGAGTTTCTCCAGTCGGGGAGCCTCGGTGACGCTCCGCCCGCGCGAACGCTCGACTTCCTACCTGCTCAATCCCGATCCTGATGATCCCTATTTCCGGCAATCGCCCGGCGCGTTCCGAAGGGAACTGCATGGCCGCGCGGCTACGCCGCTATACGCTGTGGCGTTCGCTCTCCTACCGTTGCTGTTTCTCGGCCAGGCGGGTTCGCCGCGCGAAAGCCGAACTGCCAGCATTGTCATGATCGTCGCGAGCGTCGTCGTCGTGAGCGTCGCGGGTGTCATCATGCCCAATTTCGCCGAGGCCAGCACGGTCGCCGTCGTCTTGATGTATGCGGTGCCGCTCGGCGTGTCCGTCGTCGCGGCGGCGCTGGTGTTGATGGGCATCCAATTGCGCCCGCCGGAGACAATCGTCGCCCTCTTCGAGGCGTTGTTCGGTCGGGTCAGTGGATTGTTGCGTCCACGACCGGATGCAATAGTGCAAAGGCCGGGCTAACGATCGGGGTAGCGATGAGCCGGACGCTTTCGCTCTATTTCGGACGCCATTTCGCAAAAATGGTCGGTGCGATCTTTGTCGTTTCCGTGGCTCTCATCACGTTTGTGACCTTTATCGAGTTTTTCAATCGGGCGCTTGGGACTGACGCCGGCATCGGACTCGACGTGGCGCTGTTGGCGTTGTTGCGGGCACCAAGCGTTGCGGAGGATGCGCTGCCCTTCGTTGTCCTCTACGGGTCCATCGCGGCGTTCGTCGTCGCGAACCGCCGGCTTGAGGTCGTCGTGGCCCGCGCCGCAGGCGTGTCGGCGTGGCAATTCCTTTTGCCGGCATGCGTCGTCGGGCTGGCGTTCGGCGTCGTGGCAACCACCCTTTACAACCCACTGGCAGCGTCGATGCGCGCCCGCTCCAACCTGATGCTCGCGGAGGTCTTCGCCAGGGGAGGCAAACCAGCGGAAGCCGACGGTGGCGGACCGATCTGGATCCGGCAGGCGGCTAGTGGCGCCGATTCCATCATCGGCGCCGCCCAGTCCTTCAACGAGGGATTGGGGCTGGTTGGCGTGACGGCGTACGTGTTCGACCGGGACGGCCGATTTCGCGAACGAATTGACTCGCCGAGAGCCGAGTTCTTCCCCGGCGAGTGGCGCTTCCGCGATGCAACCATAACGGCACCCGGCGCCACGCCCCGCCGGATCGCCGATTACGGGCTGCCCACGGATTTGACACCAAATGAGGTGAAGAGAACATTCTTACAGGTTGATTCGGTATCGTTTTGGGCGCTCCGCGACCTGGCTGCTTCGGCCAGCCGGGCGGGTATCCCTGCGGACCGTTACGTACTGCAGTTCAACGCCTTGTTGTCTCGGCCAGTTCTGCTACTGGCGATGGTCCTGGTCGCCGCCAGTGTGTCCTTTCGGTTCTCGCGCGCCAACAACTTAGTGCGGATGATAATAGCTGGCGTGGGTGTGGGCTTCATGCTTTATGTTGTTATGAAGATTGCTAGGGATTTGGGGAGCGGTGGCATCGTGCCGCCGCCCGTTGCTGCGTGGCTGCCTGCCATCGTGGCGGTATTGGTCGGGGCGACTGTGTTGTTGCACCTGGAGGACGGATGAACGGGGCGGCATTGCTCCGAGCCAGCCTCGGGCGGGGCGCACGGCCGAGGCGACGGGCGGTGTGGCTGGCCGGCTTCGCCGTCCTCGCGCTGCACTGCGCGACGGCGTCGGTCGCGTGGGCAGCAGATCCGGGTGCAGCCGTCGCCCAAGTCGCCGACTATGGCATCCCGCTTGCCACCGTCCCCGACGGGCAGAACGAGCGCATGCTGGTTGAGTCGGACCAGCTTGTCTACGACTACGATAATGAGCGCGTCTCGGCGGTTGGCAACGTGAGGATCTATTACGGCGGCTACACGCTGGAGGCAGAGAACGTCACCTACGACGAGCGCAGTGGCCGCCTCATTGCCTCCGGCCGGGCGAAGCTTACCGATCCGAGCGGCGTGACCGCCCGCTCCGAGTACATCGACATCACCGACGACTTCCGCGACGGATTCGTCCGGTCGTTGCAGGTCGACACGCCGCAGCGTACCCACTTTGTCGCCGAGCGTGCCGACCGCCGTGCCGGCGAGACCACCACGTTCATCAATGGCGAATATACCGCCTGCGAGCCCTGCCGGGACCGACCCGAGAAGCCCCCGCTGTGGAACGTCAAAGCCGCCAAGATCATCGTCGATCACAAGGCACAAATGGTCTATTTCACCAACGCCCGGATCGAGTTCTTCGGCATGCCGGTGGCTTGGCTGCCGTACTTTGCGACGGCCGATCCCGCGGTGAAGCGCAAGAGCGGGGTGCTGGCTCCGACCGGCGGTTACACAGACAAGCTGGGGGCGTACGGGTCGCTGCCCTACTACTGGGCGATCGCGCCCAACCGCGACCTGACCTTGACGCCTACGGTGTTCGGCCGACAAGGCTTGTTGGGCGAGGTCGAGTGGCGCCATCGACTGCGGAACGGCCAATACACGATCCAGATCGCCGGCATCCGGCAGCGCGACAAGGACGCATTCAGACCGGGTTCGCCCTCATATCGAGACCTGCGCGGTGGTATCCACACCGCCGGCGAGTTCTACATCAACCGGGACTGGACGCTCGGCTGGGACGGGACGTTGTCGTCGGACCGTAATTTCACGCGAGACTATCGGACGCTCAACAACGACACGTCGGAGACCATCTCCACTGTCCACCTGACCGGTCTAAACGGCCGCAACTTCTTTGAGGCACGCGCCTCCTATTTCCAGATTCTGACCGATCAGACCGCGCCCGGTCTGGACGATCCGCCGCAATATGACCAGGGCCGCCAGGCGATTGTCGTGCCGGTCGTCGACT
The DNA here is from genome assembly GCA_964441935.1 of uncultured Bauldia sp. Classification (GTDB taxonomy): domain Bacteria; phylum Pseudomonadota; class Alphaproteobacteria; order Rhizobiales; family Kaistiaceae; genus JBBDMC01. The sequence continues at coordinate 16,046 of CAYTXI010000012.1, read as the reverse complement.
ACGAGCGCATCGCCGACGTCTCGCCGCTCGGCGGTGAGCTATCGCTCACGTCGAACTTGACAACACTGACACGGAACGAAGACGACCCGTTCATGGTCGGCGCGACGACGTATACGCACGGCGTTCCGGGAACCGCGATGCGTTTGACCAAGGAGATCGCGTGGCAGCGGCAAGTCGTCGGTCCGATGGGACAGGTCATCGCACCGTTCGCGTCGGTGCGGGGGGATGCATTCTTCCTCGATCTCGGCTCGACCAGCGCCACGGCGGCCGCCACTCTCACGACCGACGCGACCGCGTTCCGGGCCATGCCGGCGGTTGGCGTCGACTGGAGCCTGCCGGTGCTGGTGGCCGCCGGCGAGTCGACGCACATCATCACGCCAAGAGCGCAACTGATTGCACGGCCTGACGAAATGGCGGCCGGGACGCTTCCCAACAACGACGCGCAGAGCCTCGTCTTCGACGTCACCAACCTGTTCGACCACGACAAGTTCTCCGGCTTCGACCGCGTCGAGGGCGGCACTCGGCTCAATCTTGGCGTCGAATACAACGGCTCGTTCGCGAGCGGCGGAAGGGTCGAGGGGACGTTCGGGCGGTCGATCCAGCTAGCCGGCACCAACTCTTATGCCACCGGCGACATTGCCGATGTCGGAGCGTTCTCGGGGCTCGAGACCAAGTTCTCGGACTACGTCGCCGGCGTTTCGGTCGAAAGCGCACGCGGACCACGCATCGCCGCACGCGGCCGCTTCGACAACTCGACTTTCGATATCAACCGGGCGGAGGTGGAGGCGACAGCGGCACTTGGAGCGGTCACGGCGTCCACGGCCTACCTTTACCTGCGGATCAACCCGAATAGCAACGTCGACGGACCGGCCTCGGTCGTTCGCAACGCAGCGTCCGTCAATCTCGCCCCGAACTGGCGTGCCTTCGGATCGTTTACTTACGACATCACCGAATCTGCCGTCGCCGGCGACAGTTTCGGGATCGCCTTCGACAACGAGTGTCTGACGTTTTCGGTCGCGTACAGCGCGACCCGCGAGAGCTACACCGACCTCGCCCCGAGTCGGTGGCTCAATTTCCGGCTGCAACTGCGTACGTTTGGCGAAGGCACCCTCAGTACCAATCTGAGCAGAAACACGCACTGACGGCCGGGCCCGGCTGCATGAACCTCATTATTTCGCCCCAATCGACGCAATGATGCGACGCCGCATCGCAGCAAGTGACGGAAGTCTCTTGGCAATATTCAGCAATTCACGACTGGCGCGCGCCGCGACGAGCCTCGGAATCGTGTTGGCGGTCGGCGGGCTGACCGCCTGCAGCGCGGTCTCGGACCTGTTCCATCGGTCGGATTCGACTCCGGTCGTCTTTCCGGAAGACGACTCCGAACGCAGGGTGCCGGTCGCGCATCTGTCGGGGCGGAGTTCGATCCCGGTCTTGGTCAACGACCAGCCGATCACGCGCTACGATATCAGCCAGCGCGCGCGCCTGATGCGGCTTGGCGGAGTATCAGGTGGCGAGAAGGCGGCAACCGAGGAGTTGATAAACGAGACCCTGAAGATGTACGAGGCCGCCAAGCGCGGTGTTGGAGTGCCCGATCCGCGTGTCAATGCCGCCTACGCTTCGATCGCTCAGAACCTCAAGATGACGCCAGACCAGCTGACGAAGGCGCTTGCCGGAGAAGGAATCGACGCAGCGTCGCTGAAACAGCGGATCCGGGCGCAGATGACGTGGGAGCAGCTTGTCCAGCGCCGGACACAACTCACCGCCCAGATCAAGTCGTCGGACGTGACGGAGGCACTGCTGGCAAAGGGTGAGCCCCAATCCATGACGGCGACCGAGTACATGCTCCAGCAGATCGTGTTCGTCGTTCCATCGGGTTCGCCGCGCGGGCTCTACGCGCAGCGGCGGCGCGAGGCGGAGGCGTTTCGCCAGCGCTTCAAAGGTTGCGACAACAGCCTCGAACAGGCGAAGCAGTTGAACGGCGTGGTGGTCAAGCAGATCGGTCGCCGCGACACGACGCAGCTGGCGGGGCCAGATGGCGAAGCCATCCAGCGGACATCGCCGGGCAAGACCGCCCCGCCGATCCAGACCGAGCTCGGGATCGAGCTGATAGCGGTCTGTTCGACGCGCGAGATCAAAAGCACGGCACTCGCGCGCGCCGAGATCCAGAACGAGCTGTACGTGCAGCAAAGCGAGGAGCTCGGCAAGGAGTACCTGCAAGAGTTGCGGGAGCGCGCCATCATCGAATACCGCTGAAGCGGCATGGCGCAGGGCGAAGCGCCGAGAAACCTGCCTCTCGCCCTGACTATGGGCGAACCCGCAGGTGTCGGTCCGGACATCACGCTGGCCGCGTGGGTGAATCGACGGAAGCTGCATCTTCCGTCGTTCTATTGCCTGGGCGATCCGGCTTTCCTGAGCGAAAGGGCGAGCGCCATCGGCCTCGATTGCCCGATCGAGACGGTCCAACCGGCCGACGCCGAAGCGCGTTTTGATCGCGCCCTGCCGGTGGTTCCGCTGGATGCGCGGGTCAGGGCCATCGCCGGCGTGCCCAATCCAGACAACGCCGCGGCCGTAATCGAAGCGATCGCTCGCGCAGTGGGCGACGTGCGTGGCGACGCGGCGGCCGCGGTGGTGACCAATCCGATCAATAAGAAGACGCTCTACGACGCTGGATTTCGCCATCCGGGTCACACCGAGTTCCTGGGCACCCTGTCAGCGGCGTGGACGGGTTCGGCGGCGCGGCCGGTCATGATGCTGGCCGGACCGTTATTGAGAACTGTGCCGGTCACCATCCACATCCCGCTGCGGGACGTGGCTGCGGCCCTGACGGAGGAGCTGATCGTCGAGACCGGCCGAATCGTTGGCCGCGAGCTCGAGCGGCGCTTCGCGACACCGAGGCCGCGGCTGGCAGTTGCGGGCCTCAACCCCCACGCCGGCGAGGGCGGCGCCCTCGGCGATGAGGACAATCGCATCGTGCGGCCGGCGGTTGCTGTCCTCAACGCCGAAGGCATCGCAACGCGCGGACCGCTGGCGGCGGACACCATGTTCCACGCCGCCGCCCGGGCGAACTACGACGCGGCGCTCTGCATGTACCACGACCAGGCGCTGATCCCGGTGAAAACGCTGTCGTTCGGCGAGACTGTCAACGTGACCCTCGGTCTCGCCTTCATCCGCACGTCGCCGGACCACGGAACGGCCCTTGACATCGCCGGTTCGGGGCGTGCCGACCCGGCGAGCCTGGCGGCGGCGTTGCGCATGGCCGCAGAACTCAGGCGCAACGAACTGGAACAATGAGCCCGATCGACGACCTGCCCCCGCTGAGGGAGGTCATCCGACGGCACGGTCTCAGCGCTCGCAAGTCGCTCGGCCAGAACTTCCTGCTCGATCTCAACCTTACGGCGCGGATCGCGCGGGCCGCGGGCGACGTGGCCGGCATGACCGTGATCGAGGTGGGTCCCGGCCCAGGCGGTTTGACGCGTGCTCTGCTGGCGGCGGGCGCGGCACGGGTCGTGGCAATCGAGCGGGACGAGCGGTGCATCGCGGCGCTGGAGGAGATCGCGCAACGCTACCCCGGTCGACTGACGATCGTCGCCGCCGACGCCCTCACCGTCGATATGGCCGCGTCGGTTCCGCCAACGACCCGGATCGTCGCCAACCTGCCCTACAACATCGCGACGCCGCTGCTCACCAACTGGCTCAAGGTGGAGCCGTGGCCGCCGTGGTTCGAATCGATGACGCTGATGTTTCAGCGCGAGGTCGCAGAACGGATCGTGGCGCAGCCGGGCGCCAAGGCGTACGGACGGCTCAGTGTGTTGGCTGGGTGGCGAAGCGAGGCTTCGATTCTGTTTGATGTGTCGCCACGCGCCTTTACGCCGCCGCCGAAGGTCTCGTCGTCACTCGTCCGGCTGCTCCCGCGGCCCGCCCCACTTGCCTGCGGCACGACTGCGTTGGAGCGGGTGACCGCGGCCGCGTTCGGACAGCGTCGCAAGATGCTCCGACAAAGCCTGCGGACGCTCGGCGTCGATGCCGGCGGGCTGCTCGCGGAGGCGGGAATCAAGGAGACGTGGCGGGCGGAGGAGGTTGATATCGGCGGTTTTGTCGCCCTGGCGAACGCCCTCGAAGCGGCGACGGCGTGAGGCAGGCTGCCGTCATTCGAGATTCTGGACCTGCTCGCGGACCTGGTCGACGACCGCCTTCAGCTCAAGGCCGAACGCGGTCAGCGACCGGTCGTTCGATTTGGCGCACAGCGTGTTGACCTCACGGCTGAACTCCTGGGCGAGAAAATCGAGGCGGCGACCGACGGCGCCGTCTTGGGCGAGCAGGTCGCGAGCAGCCGCGACGTGCGCATCGAGGCGATCGATTTCCTCGCGAATGTCGGCCTTGGTGGCCAGCAACACGGCTTCCTGATGCAGTCGATCAGGTTCGAGAGTCGGCGCTGCGTCGAGCAGCGCGGCGATCTGCTCGGCGAGGCGCCTGCGGATCGCCTCGGGCGCGCGTGCCGGTGACGCCTCGGCGGAGCGCACCAGCCGCTCGATTTCGTTCAGGCGGGCCCCGAGCACCGTCGCGATCGCCCTGCCCTCCCGCGTGCGGGCGGCGACAAGCTCGTCCAACGCAGCGTCGAGATCGGCGAGGATCGCCACTGCCAGGCGCCCCCGCGTTTCCTCGTCCCACTCGGTGTCGGCGGCTTCGATCACGCCACGCACCGCCAGCATGCCGTCGAGGGTCGGCGGCTCGACCTCGAGACGATCCGCGAGACCGCGCAAAGTCGCGACGATGTCCTCGAGAAGAGCCTCGTTGACCCTGATGCCCGCGGAGCCCGCCTGGCGGCGGATCGTCAGGCCGGCCTGGATACTGCCGCGCGCCAGACGCCCGCCAAGGCGCTCGCGAACGGCGGGCTCCAGGTACTCCAGGCCCGGCGGCAGCCGCAGACGCAGGTCAAGGCCCTTGCCGTTGACGCTCCGCAGCTCCCACGTCCAGCGGTGGGCGTCGTCGCCGCCATCGCGGCGGGCAAAGCCGGTCATGCTGCAAATGGGCATTGCGATCCAATGTCCATCAGAATTGGTCGGCGCGGTGCGGCGCCGAGGGCATATGACCCGCCCACGGCTCGACGTTCAAGCGAAGCGCAGTGCTATTGTGCCGGGCGGACCCGCGGCTGGAGCTCGATCGGATTATCGTCGCTACCGGTCGGCGACAGCGCCATCGGCGCGTTGCCAGCATCCGCGCCGTCGGCGGGTGCATCGCCGACGGCGGCTGAGGCCGCCTCTGCCGCAGTGATGTCGCTTACAGCCAAACCGCCGCCGTCCGCGGGCGGCTCGGTCGGCTTGATCGCGCGCCAGCGCGCGACATTACGCAAGTGTTCTTCATACGTCTCGGCGAAGGCATGACCGCCGGTACCGTCGGCGACGAAGAAGAGATCACGCGTGCGCGACGGATTGGCAACCGCCTCAAGGGAAGCGCGACCGGGATTGGCGATCGGTCCCGGTGGCAATCCGTTGACCGTGTAGGTGTTGTAGGGGGAGACGGTGTCGAGGTCGGCGCGGCTCAGCCGAAAGTCGGGCGGCGGGGCGGCACCCTTGAACAGGGCGTAGCGCACCGTCGGATCCGATTGCAGGCGCATGTTCAGGCGCAGGCGGTTGATGAACACGGCCGCCACGCGACTTCGCTCGTCGGCGAGCGCGGTCTCCTTCTCAACGATCGAAGCGAGGATCACCAGCTCCTCAGGTGTCGTCAATGGCAGGTCGGCGGCGCGACGTTGCCACACCTCCCTGACGACGGCGTTGCGCTCGCTGCGCATACGGTCGATCACGCTCTCGCGTGTGTCGCCGCGGGTGAACTTGTAGGTCTCTGGCAGCAACGAACCCTCGGGAGGAGTCTCGTCGATCTCGCCGACGAGGACGTCATGGGCCCGAAGACGATCGACGATCCGTTGGCTCGTCAGGCCCTCCGGGATCGCGACCGCATGGAGGATGCCCCGACCCGACACCATCGTGTCCATGATGTCGCGCATGCTGGCGCGGGCGGGGATGAGGTATTCGCCGGCCTTGAGATTGCCCTCCTGGTTGGTGAGCCAGATGCCGGCAACGAACAGCCACTTGCTGGCGATGACGCCTTCCTGCTGAAGGTCCTCGGCGATCGTGGTGACACTGGAGCCGCGAGCCACGTTGACCACCAGGGCCTGGTCGACGTCGCTCGGGCGCTCAAACTGCAGCTTGGCGACGAACACGGAGCCACCGGCCACGGCGGCGCCCACGATCAGCACGGTGAGGACGAAATTCAGAAAGATGATCGCCGGATGGCGAACCGCCCGTGAGCGGGCCGGTGGCGGGGGAATGGTTTCGGGTTGGAGGGCCTCGGTGGGGCTTTTGGGCGAGGTGCGCCCCAATGGAGAGTGAAGCCGAGCCGACAGGCTCTCTGCGTCGTCGCTGTAGGGCTCCCTCCTGGCGTCCATCATTTGGCCGGCTCGTGTTGGCGGTTCCGCACGGATGCGGCCCGTGGATCGGCGACTGTAACATCGAATGTGGCCAAAGCGCGATCTGGATCCGCCTCACGCATGGCGTCTGAACACCAGGGAGGCATTGGTTCCACCGAAGCCGAAGGAGTTGGAGAGGACGACGTCGATCCGCCGGCCCTTGGCGCGGTGCGATACCAGATCGATCGCGGTCGTCACCGAAGGGTTATCCAAATTCAGGGTCGGCGGTGCGACGTTGTCGCGAATGGCCAACAGCGAAAAGATGGCCTCGACCGCACCGGCCGCGCCGAGCAAATGACCGATCGCAGACTTGGTCGACGACATACTGATGCCGCCGGCGGCGTTGCCGACAAGCCGTTCGACCGCCTTCACCTCGATCTCGTCGCCGAGTTGGGTCGAGGTGCCATGGGCGTTGATGTAGTCGATCTCGTGTGGGGAGATACCGGCCCGGCGAAGGGCCGCCCGCATGCAACGTTCGGCGCCGTCGCCGTCCTCTGCCGGGGCGGTGATGTGGTAGGCATCCCCGGAAAGGCCGTAGCCGACGATCTCACCGTAGATATTGGCGCCGCGAGCGCGCGCATGTTCACGCTCCTCAAGGACGACGATGCCAGCGCCCTCGCCGATGACGAAACCGTCGCGGTCCCGGTCGTAGGGCCGCGACGCCTGATGCGGTCGGTCGTTGAAATGCGTGGTCAAGGCCTTGCAGGCGGCGAAGCCGGCAATCGCCAGGCGACCAACCGGCGACTCGGTGCCACCGGCGACCATCACGTCAGCATCGCCGAGGGCGATCAGGCGGGCGGCATCGCCAATGGCGTGGGCGCCCGTCGAGCAGGCCGTCACCACCGCGTGGTTGGGACCCTTGAGCTGGTGGCGGATCGATACCTGGCCGGCGGCGAGGTTGATGAGGCGACCGGGAATGAAGAATGGGCTAATGCGGCGTGGACCGCGGTCGCGCAACGTGTGGGCGGCATCCTCGATGCCGGAGAGGCCGCCGATGCCGGAGCCGATGAGAACGCCGGTGGCGATCTGGTCATCGTAGGCGTCGGGATGCCAGCCGGCGTCGTCCAACGCCTGGTCGGCGGCGGCGACCGCGTAGACGATGAATGGATCGACCTTGCGGCTTTCTTTGGGCTCCATCCAGTCGTCGGGGTGGAACTTGCCCTCGGACGCGGGGCCTTTGGGGACTTGGGCGGCGACCTGGCAGGCGAGATCATCGACGGGAAAATCGACCACACGTTCGACGCCGCTCTCACCGCCAGTGATCCTCGACCACGACACCGCCACGCCGCAGCCAAGGGGCGACACCATACCCAGTCCGGTGACTACGACCCGTCTCATCGCACTGTGCGCGCCTACCTGGCTGGACCAGGGACGCCCGCTCCATAAGAGGGCCGGTCAAGCCGTGTTCTTTTGCAGGAATCCGATTGCGTCGCCGACGGTCAGGATCGTCTCGGCGGCATCGTCTGGAATCTCGACGCCGAACTCTTCCTCGAAAGCCATGACAAGTTCAACGGTATCGAGACTGTCGGCACCAAGGTCATCGATGAAGCTCGCGCTCTCGGTGACCTTCTCTGTCTCAACGCCCAGATGCTCGACCACAATCTTCTTAACGCGCTCAGCGATATCGCTCATTTGCAGAACCCCAGTTGCCTCAGCTTGATCTACCCCGAAGAGCCGCGCCCCGCGAGCAACGGATCGTCTGCCTGTGCACGGAACGGGTGGGTGCGTTCAACAAAATCGGTCCAGCATCGTGACCGCCCACGGCCAATAACAATCGGCGCCGGGAAAGCCGCCGGCATCGGCGTAACGGCGCCTCGTAACACACTTTTCTGGCCTTTGCCAACAAGAGCGCGGTGCCCGTAACGCGGCGGCGCTTGACGTCGGCCCGTGGGAGATTCGCTTGTCATATCATGGCCATGCCGCCGTTGACGTGGATCGTCTGACCGGTCACGTAGGCGGCCTCCTCGGAGGCAAGGAAGACCGCCGCGGCGGCGACCTCGGACGGCGCACCGAGACGCCCACAGGGCACGCGTGCCAGAATCGTCGCGCGCTGTTTTTCGTTGAGCGCGTCGGTCATGGCCGATGTGACGAACCCCGGGGCGATACAGTTCACGGTGATATTGCGGCTGGCGATCTCGGCGGCAAGGGATTTGGTCATGCCAATGAGGCCCGCCTTAGAGGTGGCGTAGTTGGCCTGGCCGGGGTTTCCGGTGACGCCGACGACCGAGGCGATCGAGATGATGCGGCCTTGTCGGCGGCGAATCATGCCGCGCAGGACCGCCCGCGAGAGGCGAAAGGCCGCGGTCAGGTTGACGTCGATCACCGTTTGCCAATCGTCGTCCGACATTCGCGCGAACAGCGCGTCACGGTTGACGCCGGCGTTGTTGACCAGAATGTCGATCTCGCCGCCGAGCGCCTGTTCCGCATCTGGCACGAGCGCCTCGACTGCGTCGGCGTCGGCGAGGTCGCACGGCACAGCGTGACACCGGTCGCCGAGCTCGCCGGCGAGCGCATCGAGCGCTTCCCGCCGGGTACCCGAGAGCGCGACTGCGGCGCCCTGCGCGTGGAGGGCGCGTGCGATGGCACCGCCGATCGCACCGCTTGCTCCGGTTACCAGGGCGCGTTTATCGGTCAGGTTGAACACTTGATCTCCCGTGCGTATCCGTCAGGCGAGTCTGGCGAGCAGCGGATCGAGGTCATCCGGCGCACCGACCGCGAGCGTTTCGGCGCCCTCCGCGATTCGCCGCGCCAGACCCGATAGCACCTTGCCGGCACCGATCTCAACGAACAGGTCGACGCCGGCGGCGGACAGCCACTCGTTGGTCTCGCGCCAGCGCACCATGCCGGTCACCTGCTCGACCAGCCGGCGGCGGATCTCCTCCGGATCGCTGATGGGTCCGGCGACGACATTGGCGATCAGCGGGACGACGGGCGCCCTGAGGGCGACCCCGGCGAGCGCTTCCTCCATTGCCCGCGCCGCCGGCGCCATCAGTGAACAATGGAACGGGGCACTCACGGGAAGGAGGATCGCGCGCTTGGCTCCGCGCGTCTTGGCCATCTCGACAGCGCGCTCGACCGCCGCCTTGCGGCCGGAGATCACCACCTGACCGGCGCCGTTGTCGTTGGCGACCTGACAGACTTCGCCGCCGGCCGAGGCGGTAGCGATGTCGGCTGCCGCGGTGAGGTCCAAGCCAATGAGAGCGGCCATGGCGCCGCTGCCAACTGGAACCGCCTCTTGCATGGCGCGACCGCGGATGCGCAGGAGCCTGGCGGCATCGTCGACGGTGAGGCCGCCGGCGGCGGCAAGGGCGGAATACTCACCAAGCGAGTGTCCGGCGACGTAGGCGACCCGCTCCTTGACGGAGACCCCGCGCGCCTCGAGCACCCGCACCGCCGCCAGGCTCACCGCCATCAGCGCCGGCTGCGTGTTCTCGGTCAGCGTCAGCTTGTCCGATGGTCCCTCCCAGATCACCTCGGAGAGTTTCTCGCCGAGCGCCTCGTCGACCGCTTCAAAGACCGCGCGCGCTTCGAAGAAAGAGTCGGCTAACGCCTTGCCCATGCCAACCGACTGACTGCCCTGCCCCGGAAACGTGAATGCGACCGTCATGGGCGTAGCCCTCTCCCCGAGCGGGGCCTTTGAGCCTGCCCCCGACCGGGCTGTCAAGCCGGCGGGGCGCTGATACGCTGATGCAGTTGTGGAGGATAGGTGGATGCGGGCCTTGACGCGACTGACACCGGCTGAAGGCACAGTACGTCAACCGCAGCGCACAGATTGACCTCGATCGCGGCGACATCCGTCGCTTACTTGCCGAGGCAGCACATTCGAACAGCCTGTATGTGCGAGTAATCTCAAACGAGTGCGTCTCCTCGGAGGCGACGTTCTGGACATCGCGCGGTGCTCAGATGGTCGCGCGTTTTGTCGCCGTCTGCCCGAATGCCGCCCCAGGATGAAGCAGGCCCTCTCGCGGGCAGCGTGCTTGCTTTCGCTGGGTAGCCGCTATAGACCCCTCCCGTCCAGGCGGACCCCGGCCGGGGGCTGAACGGAAGGCGGCTTGAAGCCGCAGGATCACCAGCGATCCGTCTTCCCGTGTTCCCGCTCTCGAAGTGTCACCGACGGCCTTTCCATGGAGGCTTCGGCGAGGCTCAGCGCCGGCGAATTGAGAAGGAAAGGCCAGATGCCCCTCTACGAGCACATCTTCATGACGCGGCAGGACGTGTCGGGCCAGCAGGTCGACGCCCTCACCGAGCAGTTCAAATCCGTCATCGAGCAGAACGGCGGCACCGTCGCTAAGGTCGAGAACTGGGGCCTGAAGTCTCTCGCCTACCGGGTGCGCAAGAACCGTAAGGCGTATTTCACCTTGATGAACATCGACGCGCCGCCGGCGGCGGTCGCCGAGATGGAGCGCCAGGAGCGGCTCAACGAGGACGTCTTGCGGGCGCTGACGCTGAAGGTCGACGAACACGAGGAAGGGCCTTCGGTGATGATGCAGAAGCGTGATCGTGACGATCGACGCGACGATCGGCGCGGCCGCTTCGGCGACCGCGGTTTCCGCAGCGATCGCGACCGGCCGAAGCGCGAAGACGCCGAGGAGGCGCGTGAGACGACCACGGCCAGCCCGAGCGAGGGAGACGCCTGATGGTCGACATCAACCAACTGCCGACGCGCCGGCCGTTCTTCCGTCGCCGCAAGACCTGCCCATTCTCAGGCGCCAACGCACCGAAGATAGACTACAAAGACGTGCGGCTCTTGCAGCGCTACGTGTCCGAGCGCGGTAAGATCGTTCCCTCGCGCATTACCGCGGTTTCGGCACCCAAGCAGCGCGAGCTGGCCAGAGCGATCAAGCGGGCGCGTTTCCTGGGGCTTCTGCCCTACGTGATCAAATGACGGGTGGCGATCAGGCATAGTCGATCCAGTTGGGGCGCGGCGTCGACGGCGACCGACCTCTAACCGCTCGAAGGCGGGACAGCGATGACCCAGATTCTCCTCATCGGAATTGCCGCGGGTGCGGCGGCGGCGCTTCTGTTCCTGGCGCCGGCCGGCGGAACCGTGCTGGCGTTTCCGCTGTTTGCGCTGACCGGCCTGCCGATCGCGATTGCCGGGTTGGGATGGACTGTGATCGCGGCGATTGCGGCGGCTGCTGTCGGCACGGCGACGATCGTGGCGCTCACCGACTGGATCGGCGGGGTCGTCTTCGTGTTTCTGTTCGCCGCACCGATGGTGTGGCTGACGCGGCTTGCCGGCCTATCGCGCCCGATCGACCCGTCCGAGCCGGATGGCGGGCGCGAGTGGTACCCGCTCGGCCGTCTGCTGCTTCACGCCGCCATCGCCGTCGCCATCGGCATCGTCGTCGTTGGCGTGCTGGTCGGCTACGACCCGGCGCAGACGGTGGAAGAGATTACGGCCATGTTCGTCGACTGGCTGGCTCAGGGGAATTCGGCAAACCCGCCGCCGACGGCGGCCGACATCGAGCCGTTCGTTCGGCTGAATGTAGCGCTGCTACCCTCGACGCTCGCGATCCTCGCTCTGGCGATGGTGATCTTCGACCTGTGGCTGGCGGCGCTGGTCGCGCGAATGTCGGGCCGCCTGCATAGACCGCAGGAGCGGCTGTGGATGGCGAGTCTGCCAAACAGCGCACTTTTCGGCCTTGCGGCCGCGCTGATCGTATCGTTGATACCGGGCGCGCTCGGCCAGGTCGGGGCGGCGTTCGCCGGCGCGCTCGGCGGCGCGGTGGCGCTGGTCGGGCTGGCGGTGATGCATGCGTTGACGATCGGCATGGCGCGGCGCGCGGCGCTGCTGAGCATCGTATACGTTCTTCTGTTCTTGTTGGGTTTCCCGCTGATCGTGTTCGCTATCGTGGGGATCGGCGAGACTTTTTGGCGCTTGCGTGAACGCCGCTTCGGCGGCGCGCCGTCGAGCTGAGACCAGTCGCACGAAACGGAGTGCATGCCATGGACGTCATTCTTCTTGAACGGATTGCGCGGCTTGGACAAATGGGCGACGTGGTCCGTGTCCGCGACGGCTACGCGCGCAATTTCCTGTTGCCGCAAGGCAAGGCGCTGAGGGCCAACGAAACCAACCGCAAGCGTTTCGAAGCGGAACGCACCCACCTTGAGGCGCGCAACCTGGAGCGCCGTACGGAGGCCGAGGCGGTCGTCGCCAAAGTCGCCGGCCAGTCGTTCACCGTCATCCGCCAGGCCGGCGAAACCGGACAGCTCTACGGCTCGGTGACCGCGCGCGATCTCGTCGAGGTCATGGAGGCGGGCGGCTTCTCGGTTGCTCGTAACCAGATCGACCTCAACCATCCGATCAAGCGAATAGGCTTGCACGACGTGCGCATCTTGCTCCACCCTGAGGTCGACACGGCGATCACGATCAACGTCGCACGCAGCGACGACGAGGCCGCGCGCCAGGCGCGTGGGGAGGATGTGACCGCCGGCGTTGGCGAGGCGATCGAGGGCGCGGTGGCTGATGGCGGCGAAGCCGGCGAATCAGCCGGGGAAACGACCGGGGAGGCGACGGAAGGCGGCGAAAAGCCGGAGGAAGGCGGCGCCCCTCCACAGAAGCCAGACGGTGGTTGAGCCGTCGCCGTACTCGGCACTAGATTGACCGGTGGCTCGACTGCCTTCGCAGGAAGGCACCTGACCGGAAGCCGGCTGGGGGTCGGCATGCGCGTTCCATGAATGGTTTGCTTTACAGGTTCCTGCATCGCGCGATCAGAACCGGATCGCTAGAGGTCGTCGCTCCCGACGGCGCCCGCGCCTCCTTCGGCGACGGTTCGGGCGACGTGGTGCGCATCCGCTTCACCTCCGAACGCGCGGTCACCAACGTGCTTCGCCACCCGGACCTGAAGCTCGGCGAGGAGTTCGTTGACGGCGGTTACGTCATCGAAGCTGGTTCGGTCTACGACCTCCTGCAGCTGCTGACGGCCAACATCGAGGGCAGGCCGCCGCCGTGGCCGGCGATCGTTACACTGGCGCTCAGGCGGCTGACCCGGCGCATCCGGCAATTCAACACACGCGGTCGGGCACGGCGCAACGTTCATGCGCACTACGACCTCGACGGGCGCCTCTACTCGCTGTTCCTCGACAACGACCTCCAGTATTCCTGCGCCTACTTCGAGGACGGCGCAGCCAAGCTCGACGACGCCCAGCGCGCTAAGAAGCGCCACCTGGCGAGCAAGCTGGCACTCGAGCCGGGGCACAAGGTGCTCGACATCGGCTCCGGTTGGGGCGGGCTCGGCCTCTACCTCGCCCGGCACTGCGGGGTTGACGTCACCGGGGTCACGCTCTCAGACGAGCAGCTCGCGGTGTCAAACCGGCGGGCGGAGGAATGGGGCCTCGCCGACCGGGTCCGCTTCCTGCTCCAGGACTACCGCGCGGTCCAAGGCACGTTCGACCGCATCGTCTCCGTTGGCATGTTCGAGCATGTCGGCGTCGGCCACTACCGCGCCTTCTTTAAGGCCTGCCGCGACCTTCTGGCCGACGACGGTGTCATGGTGCTGCATTCGATCGGCCGCTTCGGCGGCCCCGGCGACACCAGCGCTTGGATCCAGCGCTACATCTTCCCCGGCGGTTATATTCCGGCACTGTCGGAGGTCGTGCCGCACGTCGAGCGGAGCGGGCTGAAGATCTCCGACGTTGAAATCCTGCGACTCCATTACGCCGAGACGCTGAGGGCATGGCGCGAGCGCTTCCTGGCCCACCGCGAACAGGTCGCCGTCCTCTACGACGAGCGCTTCTGCCGGGTGTGGGAATTCTACCTGGCCTCGTCGGAGGCCGCCTTTCGGGCCGGAATGCTGATGAACTTCCAGATGCAGATCGCCAGGACCCAGGACGCGCTGCCCCTCACCCGCAACTACATGAACGACGCCGAAGAGGCGCTGCGCGAGGCGGAGCGCCGGGCCAGCGACCGTCGTCCCCTGAAACTCGCGGGCGAATAGCGGGCGGTCAATCGGCATCCGGGACCACGATTGCGGCGAGCGAGTGTGTTGGTCGGAAACCGGCGGACCGCGGCGCGTTTTTCTTGCCCGAATCGCCTGGAATGGAGTCTCCCTGCGGCGATGCTCCGCGCATGGCAAGTGGGCCGGTGCGGCCGTTGTGAATCGCGGGAGACTTGAGGGAGCGCGCTTTGCGTATCCGCTGCTCGTGGTAAAGAGGGCTTGGTCATCGGGATGGGGCGCGGTCCCCGTTTTCCCGCGACGTTCCGGTCGAAGGCCGGGTTCGGTGTCCTAGCTGTAAGCGCGAGCATGTTCGCCGGCATCCGCGGGGGTGACGGCAGGTGGGCTGCGTTCGAACGTGAGAAGGAGGCGTCCCAGACATGGCCTTTGCGGCGCGCGCGCTAGCCGAGACCAGCGAGACCTTCCGCACCCTGCCGCAAAACGTCGAGGCGGAGCAGGCGCTCCTCGGCGCGATCCTCGTCAACAACGAGGCGTTCTACCGGGTGTCGGATTTCCTCGAGCCCGGCCATTTCTTCGAACCGGTGCACCGGACGATTTACGAGGTCGCGGGCCAGCTCATCCGCGTCAACAAAGTCGCGACGCCGGTCACCATCAAGACCTTCCTGCCGGCCGACCTGTCGATCGGCGACATCAACCTCGCCCAGTACCTCGCCCGCCTAGCGGCCGACGCCACCACGGTCATCAACGCCGAGGACTACGGCCGCGCCATCTACGATCTCGCCATCCGCCGGGCACTGATCGGCATCGGCGAGGATATGGTCAACGTCGCGTTCGACGCCGAGGTCGAGCAGACGCCGGTCGCCCAGATCGAGGACGCCGAGAAGCGCCTGTTCGAACTCGCTGAGCGCGGCCACTACGATACCGGCTTCCACGCTTTCGAGACCGCCCTCGTCAACGCCATCGATATGGCGAGCGCTGCCTACAAGCGCGACGGCCACTTGTCCGGGCTCGCCACGGGCCTGGAAGACCTCGATCGGCTGATGGGCGGCCTGCAAGCCTCCGATCTCGTGATCCTCGCCGGGCGGCCGGGTATGGGCAAGACGGCGCTTGCCACCAACGTCTCCTACAACATCGCAAAAGCGTGGCGCGGCGAGGTCCAACCGGATGGCATCATGAAGACGGTCGACGGCGGCATCGTCGGCTTCTTCAGCCTCGAGATGTCGTCGGAGCAGCTCGCCACCCGCATCATCGCCGAGCGGTCGGGCGTATCGTCGGCCCACATCCGCCGTGGCCGCATCGACGAGCGCGACTTCGCCAACATCGTCGAGGCGGCGCGGGAGATGCAGAAGATCCCACTCTACGTCGACCAGACCGGCGGCCTGACCATCGCCCAGCTCGCCGCCCGCGCCCGGCGGCTCAAGCGCCAGAAGGGCCTTGACCTGCTGGTGGTCGACTACATCCAACTCTTGCAGGCTTCCAACCGCCGTTCCGACAACCGTGTCCAGGAGGTGACCGAGATCACCAACCATCTGAAGGCGCTAGCGAAAGAGCTGCACGTGCCGATTCTGGCGCTGTCGCAGCTGTCGCGGCAGGTGGAGAATCGCGACGACAAGCGGCCCCAGCTTTCCGACCTGCGTGAATCCGGCTCCATCGAGCAGGACGCCGACGTGGTCATGTTCGTC
>CAYTXI010000011.1:0-33348 GCA_964441935.1 uncultured Bauldia sp. | reverse complement strand
TGTCGCCGAAGATCCACAGGTAGAGCATGTTGCCGCCGAGATGCAGCCAGCCGCCATGCATGAACATCGACGTTAAGATTGTCAGCCACGGCGCCACCGTCGGTATCCGCGCCGACAGCTCCACCTGGCCGAACAGCCGCGCCGGAACCATACCGAAGCCGTAGACGGCGGCCTCGCCGCCGGGACCCAGCGACGCCTGCCACAGGAAGACGACGACGCATATGGCGATCACGGCCCACGTCACAACCGGGGTCCGCACGCGCGGATTGTCGTCGGAGAGCGGGAACATCAGCGGGCGTCCTCAAGGGCAACGGTCTGCGTCGCGCAGAACCGCGGTGATGGCGCCGCCGACCTAGGGTCGGTTGCCGCCTATGTCCACAGCCGCTTCATTGGCCCGGCATCGCCGCCGACGGGATCGCGCGCCGGCATTGCCACCGCGGCGACCCGGCGGCGAATGCCGGCTGGGTCCTCGGCCCCTTCACGCATCAAGTCAGCGTGCTGACCGGGTGGGTAGGCACCGATCACGAGGAGGTCCGGGTCGGACGACAAACGTTTGTGCCCAACCCCGGCAGGGATCAGGATCGCATCGCCGGCCTTGACGGACAGCGTCTCGCCGCCTTCGCCGCCAAAGCGCACCTCGGCCGTTCCGCGGGCGATGCCCAACACCTCGTGAGCCGTCGAATGGTAGTGGTGGAAAGGAAAGATACCGTTGCGCCAGCCGCCACCCCAGCCGCTCGCCGCGAATAGCGCCTCGAACGCGGCAGCTGCGTCGTTCACCCGCGGGTCGATCGCCCCTGCATAGACGATCAGCGGGAACCGGGCGTTGTTGGGCACGTCGCCGCCGTCGGCGAAATGATGCGCACTGGTTTGCATGGGCTGCCTTTTTTTGCGTCGGCGCCGGAGTTTGACAGCCCGCCGGCAACTCGTCAAAACCATGCGCCCGCCGTTCACCGGCTGAGGGAATGTCGTGGCTGACGCCAACACGCCTACGCCGCCTCGGTAAGCCGAATGAAATCAATAGGTTTCGGTCTGGAGCGTATCGCCTGGCTCGCCCTTGCGTGGCCCCGCGTAGCGACCGCGATCTTCGTCGTCGTCCTCGCCGTCGCCGGCATTGGCATGTCGCGCTTGTCGTTCGATGAGGATCTGCGCAGCGTCTTTGCCAGCGGCGGCGACACCTACCGCGCTTACGAGGCCGTGACTAGTGAGTTCGTCGACCCCGAAAACGAGACACTTGTGCTGGTCGAAGGCGGTGACCTCGGCAATCCGGAGACCTTCCAGCGCCTCCAGGATTTCCAATTCGAGCTGCAGTTCGTCGACGGCGTGGAGAGCGTCTACTCGCTGTTCTCGCTCCGCGACCCACCGGCCGAGAGCGGTGAGGCGTCGCTTCTGGTCAACGACGCGGGCGTCGGACTGACGCCGGGGTTGGCCGAGCGCATCCGCTCCCATCCCATTCTCGGCGCCAAGCTCCTGTCGGCCGACGGCAAGGCGATGATGTACATAGTCACCCCCTCGGAGCCGAGGGCCCCTGTGTCGGTCGCCCGCGCATTGAAGGCCGACATCGATGCGATTGCCGCCAACCTTTTCACCGGCACCGACGTGAACGTCACGGTCTCCGGGTTCCCCACCATCCGCGCCGGCATCACCGAGCTCCTCAAGCGCGACCAGATCCGGTTGAACGGCGCCGGCTCGATCGTCGGCATCATCATGGCGCTGGTCGTCTTCCGCTCACTGACCGCAGCCGTCCTCTCGGCCATACCTGCGATCATAGCCGGCCTCATGGTGTTCGGCTTCATGGGGCTCCTGGGCGTCCAGGTGACGGTGATGTCGACGGTCGTCCCGGCACTGGTCATGATCCTCGGTTTTGCAGACGGCATGCACCTTTCCTTCGCTTGGCGCCGGCACCGCGATGCCGGCGAGGATGTCGCAGCGTCCGAACGGCTCGCCCAGCGCGACGTCGGCGGCGCCTGCGCGTTGGCCGCGATCACCACCGCGGTGGCATTCATGTCGCTGACGATATCCGAGGTAACGATGGTGAGGAGCTTCGCGGTCGCCGGCGCCGTCGGCATTATCGGCGGCACCGTGGTCGTGTTGGTCGCCCATGGGCTCATGACGCTCGCGCTCGGCCGCTTCTGGAAGCAGCAGCTGGGCCCCACGCCGAATTTCCTTGCCAGGCTGACGGCCCCGTGTGGCTCGATTGCCGCCTTCGCCGCCCGCCGCGCCCGGCCGCTCGGGTTCATCGCCATCGGCCTGTTCGTTGTCCTCGGCGTCATGCACTACTCGGTTCCGCCGCAGCATTCGGTCCGCGAGCACCTTCCGCGCGACGACCCCGCCAACGCCGCGCTTGGTCGGATCGACCGCACCTTCGGCGGCATCTTTCCAGTGCAGGTACTCGTTCCCCTCCATGGCCTGTCGCCGACCTCGCCGGAGGCGCTCGCCAGGATCGGTGCGCTCCACCGCGCCGTTGGCGCCGTCGACGGCGCTTCGACGCCAGTGTCCCTGTGGAGCTTGGCGGCGTGGCTCGGCGGAGGCGACGCCAACGCCGGCGCGGATAGGATCGACGACCTCCTTGGCGAGTTGACGCCGACGACGCGCACCCGCTTCGTCGGCGCATCCGGCGCGGCCCTGGTTACCGTGAGCATCCGCGAGTCACGTACAGAACCGACTCGCTCCCTCATCGCCGCGATCGATCGCGCCGCCAAAGGCGCCGATGGCAGCGACGTCGAGACGACCGGCTTCACCGTCCTCAACTCGCGCGAGGGCGCGCGCACCATTTCGACCTTGAACCTCAGCCTCACCTTGTCGATCCTCGCGAACCTAGCGGTCATCGCGCTTGCCTTTCGCAGCATCCCGATGGGGATTATCTCGTTCCTACCGAACTTCCTGCCAATCCTTGCAACCGGCACGCTGCTCTTCGTCACCGGCGCCGGCATGCAGTTCACCAGCGTCATCGCCCTCACCGTGGCGTTCGGCATCGCCGTCGACGACACGGTTCATTTCCTCAACCGCTTCCTGCTCACCGGCAACGGTGGCGCCGCCTTGCGCGAGCGGCTGGTGGAGACCTCGCGCCGCATCGGCCCGGTGATCATCGGCACCACGATCATCATCATCGCCGGCCTGTCGACAACCCTGACCAGCGGCCTGCCGACGATCACGCTGTTCGGGCGGATCGCCGCCCTCACCCTGGCGGTTGCAGTAGTCGGCGATATGTTGGTACTTCCAGCAACGATGGCCGGGTTCGCCAGGCGCTGGTTCGACCGGCGCCCCGCTGTCAAACCGGAACGCAGGGAGGTGCCGGCATGAAACGAGTGGCGCTGGTAGCTGGTTTGATAGTCGTGGTGGCATCGCCGCCTGCGGCTGCCGACGATTTACTGCTGACGCGTCTTGCGGGGGAATGGATCGGCCGCGGCATCGTCCGCCAGAAGCCCGACGCCGAGCCGGAGCGGATCTATTGCAAGATCGAGAACGAGCTGAGGGCCGGCGGCGCGGCTCTGCGCATGGAGGGGCGTTGCGCCGTGGCCGACCAAACGGCCCGAATCGCCATCACGCTCACCGCCGACGGGCCCGGCCACTACACCGGCTCCGGCGGCGGACTCGGCGTCGCCTCGCGCGGTCAGACGAAGTTTACCGCAACCGGCACGCAGGACCGTCTCGAGATCGATGCGGACCTGATCAACACCCAGACCCACGAGACCGCGCACGCGACTGCTGTCATAGCGGTGGCGGCGAACGGCAGGTACGGGGTGCAGGCGCGGATGACCGACAAGGAGACTGGCACGCCCTTCACCGTGAGCGAGATTGTCTTTGCAGCGAAGTGACTGCTGCCGTCATATCACGCCGAGCTTCTTCTGCAGGCTCGACGACGAGGTCGTGTATTGGAACACGACCTTCTTGTCGGGAAAGACGATGTGCACCGCGGCCTGCGCCATCAGCGCCGCTTCGTGGAACCCGCACAGGATCAGCTTGAGCTTGCCCGGGTAGCTCGCGATGTCGCCGATGGCGAAGACGCCGGGCTCCGAGGTCTCAAACGTCTCTGTGTCCACCTGGATCAGATTCTCGTTGAGATTGATGCCCCAGTTTGCGATCGGTCCGAGCTTCATCGTCAGGCCGAAGAACGGCAGCATGCGGGTGCAGGCGACGTCTGCTTCGGTGCCGGCCTTGTCCTTGACGGTGGCGGCGCTGAGCTGACCGTCCGCGCCCTTCAGTCCGCTCACCTGTCCCATGCGGAAGCTGACCTTGCCGGCATCGACGAGCGCCTTCATCTTGTTGACGCTGTCCGGCGCGGCCCTGAATTCCGCGCGCCGATGGACAAGTGTTAGACTCTTGGCCAACGGCTCCAGGTTCAGCGTCCAGTCGAGCGCCGAATCGCCGCCGCCGACAATAAGGAGATCGTGGCCGCGGAAGTCCTCCATCCTACGCACCGCGTAGAACACCGAGGTGCCTTCGTAGGCCTCGATGCCCGGGATTGGGGGCCGCTTCGGCTGGAACGAGCCTCCGCCCGCCGCGATCACCACAACCTTGCCGCGGAACTTGGTCCCGCCGTCGGTCGTGAGGGTGAACAAGCCATCCTCCTCGCGCCTCAACGACTCAATCATCTGGCCGAGGTGAAATGTCGGATGGAACGGTTTGATCTGCTCCATCAGCTTCTCGACCAGCCCTCCGCCAGAGATCACCTGGTATCCCGGGATGTCGTAGATCGGCTTGTCCGGATAGAGCTCAGCGCATTGGCCACCCGGCTTGTCGAGGATGTCGATGAGCGCCGCACGAATGTCGAGCAACCCGAGCTCGAACACCGCGAACAGACCGACGGGTCCGGCACCGACGATGATGGCGTCGGTCTCGATCACGTCGCCGCCTCGGGCGTTGAAGGTCGTGTCGTTCATCGCTCTTTTCGAACCCCCGACCGACAGAGGTCGCAGCGCACACATAATCCGCCGCTAATATCAAAGCAAAGAAAGGAGTTTGCGAGATAGCGCCGGACCGCGCAATGGCATCCCGCCACTTCAGCCCTGGCGTTCGGGTACAGTCACCGTCAGCCCGTCCAGCGCGTCGCTAACCCGAATCTGACAGGACAGCCGCGAGGTCGGCCTGACCTCGTAGGCGAAGTCGAGCATGTCCTCCTCCATCGGCTCGGGCTCGCCGACGATCGGCTTGAACGCTTCGTCGACGTAGACGTGGCAGGTGGCACAGGCGCAGGCCCCGCCGCACTCCGCCTCGATACCCGGGACGCCGTTGCGGATGGCGTTCTCCATCACCGTCGAGCCGTTCTCGGCCTCCACCTCATAGCGCGCGCCGTCGGCACCGATATACGTGATCTTGGGCATTCAACCTGGTGTGCCTCGGAGGCAGCAAGGCGCGGCGGGCGTTTGGAACCTGGTGGGGCAATCCGGGCGCTTCTATAGGGCATTCCGGTCGGAGCCGCCAGCACAGCGACCACGCTGTGAAGACTCAAACACGAACGGTTTCCCGACCGTGCAAGTGTTCCGACAAGAACGCTCGCGCCTCAACCACGGCTTCCTCGAGATCGTCGAGAGCACGCCCACCGGCACCGCCCTCCACCTCAGCCGCCAGCCTTGCAAGCTTACCCGCACCGACCGCGCGCGCCGAGCCGCCGATCGCGTGCGCAGCCTCCCGTCGCGCCGTGTCGATTGCGGCAGACTTGAGGCGCTCAAGGTCGGCCAGCGATTTCAATAGGAACAAGGCCACAACTTCGCGCTCCAGCACCTGGTCTCCGCCGGTCTGACGCGCGAGGCAGGAGAGGTCGACCGGTGGAGCCGATCGCCTTGCATCCACCACGCGATCGGAGTCGGGTCTGTCAGCTCGTGATGTCACCGCCGCTCTCCAAGTGCCAGACGACCGGCCGGGCAGCTGTTACAACCCGGAGAGGCTGCGAAAGCGCTCGGATTCTTAAGATATCGTTAACACCCTGTTTGACGCACCGCCGCCGGAATTGCAGCACCACCCAAAGCGAGCCGGTGTCGCCAGCTCTCGGGACCGCAACAGTCTGGCGAGGAGAAGCGACACCGACGCTACCGATCGCCCCCTGGGAGCGGCGCCGACGAGCAAACAAGCTTCCGGGGGCCGCCTTGCGTTTTCTTGTTCCTCCGCCGTCAATGTGCCATTAGGATGACCTACCAGCAGGGGCGTGGAGGCCAACAGGCCGGCGAGTTGCCGGTCAGTTGCGCGGCAACGAGCCGCGGGTGGGGGACGGTAGTTGTTGTGCGGCGTGTGTGGTCGCGCAATTCCCTTTTCCGCGGACGTTTTCGTGTATGCCTGTCGGGCCCGTTCGCCCGACGGTGCGGCCGACACGGGTAGTGAGTACGGACGCGAGGCGGAAGCATGGCGACGAATCCCAGAAAGAATCCCAGCGAGGCGGCAATGCCCCCCGTCGAAGACGCCTTGATGCACGACTTCGAGCCGGACGAGGACGAAATCGAGCTCGACCGTGGCTCCGGCGCACGTAGCCGCGCGCGCGCCGAATCGCATCGCGAAATGCAGCGCCGCCCCGAAGCGCCGCGCACGCCCGCCCCGCCCCGGCGCGGCGACCAGGGATCACGCCGCTCTCCGGAGACGCGCCGCCATGACGACGGACGCCTGTCCGACGAGCTGCGCCGCCCGCCGCCCTCCGACTATGACGAAGACCTCGGCCCACCCACTCCCCCGCCGCGCCCGCGCGCCGCCGACCGCGGCCGCAGCCGCTTCGCCGCCAACGACGATCGCCGCACAGTGGGGCCGCTCAGCTTCCGGCGCCGACCCTCGCGAATCATTTACCCGACGGCGGCTGCCTTCTCCGTGGTCTGGGCGATCATCGTCGTCGCCTACGCCGTCTCGTCCGGGTCGTTCGCTGATACCGAGACCCTCACCACGACCGATATCCTCAACCTGGGCATCTACCTGTTGGTGCCGATCGCCTTCGTCTGGGCCATCGCATCGATGTTGTGGCGCACCCAGGAGATGAGGTTGGTCGCCCGCTCCATTACCGAGGTCGCCGCGCGCCTGTCCGAGCCCGAGAACCTTGCCACCGACACCGTCGCTAACGTCAGCCAGGCGGTGCGCCGGGAGGTCGCCGCCGTCGGTGACGGCATCGAGCGGGCGCTCGCCCGCGCCAGCGAGCTAGAGCTCCTTGTCCACAACGAGGTTGCCGCGCTCGAACGTTCCTATTCCGACAACGAGACGCGCATGCGCGCGTTGATCGACGACCTCGCCGGCCAGCGCGAGGCCATTGTCATCAACTCCGAGCGAGTGCGCACTTCCATCGTCAGCGCACAGGAGGCCTTGTCCAAGGACCTCCGGATCGCCTCTGAGTCGATCGCCGAGAACGTTACCGAGTCGGGCAACCGTATCACCGCTGCCCTTACCGACCGCGGTGAGCAGATCACTATCGCGTTGGGCAGCGCAGGCGAGGCCATGGTCGAGCAGCTGGCGGCCCGCGGCGACGACCTTGTCTCCCGCCTCGGCGAGACCGTCAGCGACGTCGCCGTGTCGCTCGCCCATACCGGCAACGAGGTCACTGAAGCCCTGCTCACCCGCTCGGCCGATATCAACGACACGCTTTCGTCCACCGGCAGCACCATGGCCGAGACGATCTCGCTGCGCGGTCAGGAGGTCAACGACACGCTGGCGAGGGTCGGCCGCGACTTGATCGCGGGGTTCGAAGGCCGCACCGAGGAAATCACGCGGTCGATCTCGGAGTCGGGCAACCTCGCCGCCGAGACGATCTCGACCCACGTCAAGGAGGTCAACGAGGCGCTGAAGTCGAACGCCGATTCGCTTCTGGTTGACCTTGCGCTCCGCGGCCAGGAGATCTCTGACAAGCTCGACGAGACCGGCGGTCGCATCGCCGAGACCATCACCACGCGCGGCGGTGAGCTCGCCGACAGGTTGTCGCGCACCGGCGACCGCATTTTTGAGTCGATCTCGGTCAACGGCACTGAACTCAACGAACGCCTGGCCTCGACCGGCGAGGCCATGGCCAACTTGATCGAGAACCGCACCACCGGCCTCCGCGAGGCGATCGACAACGCCTCAACGGCCGTCTACGAGACCTTCGACGAGCGCTCGGCCGAGCTGACCCAACGCCTCGCCTCGATCGGCGGCGAGGTGGCCAAGGCGATCGCCGTGCGCGGCATGAAGATCAACGAGACCATAATCGCCTCGGGCAACGAGATCGCCGAGACCGTGTCCACTCGCGCCGGCGCTATTCACGAGCGCATCGTCGATTCCGGCACGCGCATCGCCGACCGCATCGTCGACCAGGGCAACGCGATCCACGAGCGCATCGTCGAATCCGGCAGCCAGATCGCCAACGAGATCGAGAGCCGCGGCACCGAGATCCACGAGCGTATCTTGTCGTCGGGCCGCGAGATCGCCGACACGATCGAGAGTCGCGGTACCGCCGTCTATGATTCGATCGTCGAGGCTAGCCAGCACGTCGGCGATGCCATCGAATCGCGCGGCACGTCCATCCATCAGAAGATTCTCGCCTCCGGGCGCGACGTCGCCAACGCGATCGAGAGCCGCGGGGTTACCATCCACGAAAAGATCATAGCCTCCGGCACGGAGGCCGCCGAGGCCATCGAGCAACGCGGTACCGCCATCCACGATCGCATCGTCGAATCCGGCACTCGTTACGGCGAGACGATCGACGCCCGCGCCAGCGAACTGAGCGAGGCTCTTGACAGCCGCTTTTCCAAGATCGCCGAGCTGATCAACGAGCGCGGCCCAATCCTAGTCACTACGCTGACCGAGCAGACCACCAACATGGAAAACGCGCTGGCTGGCAAACTCGCGGAGTTCGGCGACGGCATTCGCGGCAAGATCGAGACCGTCTCCGAAGCGCTGGAGAGCAATGCCCACCGTATCGCCGAGGCTCTCGATCACCGCTCGCGCCAGATCAACCAGACCCTGATCGAACGCACCCGCGAGATCGCCGAGACCTTCACCAGCGGTCAGAACGAGTTTACCGCGCTCATCGACGACCGGTTGATCGAGGTCGGTGGCCAGCTCAACTCGCGCATTGAGTCGCTGGCCGAGACGCTCACCGAACGCGCCAGCGCGATTACCGATTCTCTGACCGACAAGAGTGTCGACGTTGCCGACAGCGTACGCGACGCCGTCAACGAGGTGACCCAGCGCCTGGTCAACGAGTCGGGCGACGCGACGCGAGCACTCAGGGCTTCCGCCTCGGAAGCCTCCACCGTGCTTGGCCGCGCCATAAGCGAGATCGAGAGTATGTTTGGCGCCCGCGCCAACGCCGTCACCGAAGCGCTAGAACAGCGCACCCGCGAGTTCAACGATGTGCTCGGCGCGCGCTCGGGCGAACTCGCGACGCTCCTCGATGGGCGCTCCAACGCACTGCTCAAGACACTCGACCAACGCGGTACCGACATCGTCGAGATGGTCGTCAGCCGCAGCGAGGAGGCCTCGCGCACGCTGATGGCCAGCGGCGAGCAAGTGGCGACGACCTTCGTCGAGACCAACGAGCGACTACGCAAGGAAGTGGGCGAAATCGCCGCACGACTGGAGCAATCCAACGAGATGCTCAACGCGCTGCTCACGTCGACCTCCGACAACATCGGCAAGATCGAGAACCAGCTTATGGTCCGCTCGGCTGAGTTCACCAAGGCGATCGACACCGCCGTCAAAGCGACCGGAAAATCGGCGAGCGCTCTCACCGATCACGTCACACGCTTGCGCGACGTGGCAGGCGAGATCCTCGATGGCGTCGGCAACGTCGTTAAGCGCTTCGAGGAGCAAACGAAGTCGCTGACCACGGCCTCGGGCAACCTCTCCGATGTCAACAGCAAGATAGAAGCCACCGTCGAGGAGCGCCGCCCGGAGCTGGAGGGTCTCACCGAGTCGCTGAAGTCACGCAGCGAGGAACTCGACAGCCTGATGAAGTCATTCACCCGTATCATCGCCGAAACGCTGAAGACCGCCGAAGAGCGCGCAACCGCTGTCAGCCGCATGCTGACCGAGAACACCGCCACCGCCACCAAGGGCGTCCTCGACAACTTCGAATCGATGAACCGCGCCGCCACCAGCGAAAGCCGCAAGCTGGCGGAGGCTGTACGCGAGGCCAACAAGGCGCTGATCAGCGAAATGGGGCAGGCCATCGGCGATTCAACCCGGCGATTCGCCGATGCCACCAGAGAGATGCGTCACGCCACCCAAGAACTGCAGCGCGACCTCACCGCAACCCGCGACGAGCTGAAGCGCGGCGTGCTTGAGTTGCCAGAGGAGGCGCGCGAAAGCGCCGAGGCCATGCGCCGTGTAGTCGGCGACCAGATCAAGGCGCTGTCGGAGCTCTCCGAGATCATCACCCGACACGGCAAGTCGCTCGATCTTTCTAGCCCGTCACTGGGCGAACCCCGGGCCAGCGCTTCCGAACCGCCGGCGATCACAGCAGTGGCAGGCAGCGGCGAATCTACCGCCGGGGCGGGACGCGGCGAAGCCAAGGTCGCTTCCAGCCCGGCCCCGGTGCGCCGGCTGACCGCGGAGGCGGTCCGCCGCGGAGGTGGCAACGGAGGTGCGGCGCAAGGCGCCGGCCCGAGGAGCGCCGCGCCACGTGCGCAGCCGTCGCGGGCGGCCCCGGCAGCGGGCGCTGAGCCCTCAAACGCTGAGGATGAAGAGCAACCGAGCGACAGCTGGGTATCGCACCTGCTCCGACGCGCCTCGCATAGCGAGAGACGCGGGGAGTCCGAGCGGCCTACCAAGAAGCCAGCGGCCTCCGTCGAACCACCGGCGGCGGCCGAAGCACAGCCGGCCGAGGAACCGTCGACTGCAGCGCCGCTCAACGCGCTGTCGGGCGATATCGCCCAGGCAATCGACCACGCCGCAGCAGTGGAATTGTGGGCGCGCCACAGCCGCGGCGAAAAGAACCTGTTCAACCGGCGACTCTACACGCTGCAGGGCCAGCAAACATTCGACGAGATCCGCCGCAAGTACCAGAAGGACCAGTCGTTCCGTGCCGCAGTCGACCGCTACATCAACGATTTCGAGAAGTTGCTCGCCGAGGCAACCAAAAACGGCAAGGACAAGACCCCCGGCAGCGCCTACCTCACCTCGGACACGGGGAAGGTTTACACGATGCTGGCGCACGCCAGCGGCCGCTTCGACTAGAGCCACGAAGAGCGCTGTCGTTCACGGGCGCGCTGCGGGTGTGCCCGTCTGCCCTTGGCCTTCGACACGACAGACCTAAACTGCCGAGCGCCCATCCGGCCTGTTGCCGCGTTCCAACTTGAGGCATGAGCCCGATCGGGATAGTCGGTTTCCGGCCCGGACCACCCCCGCCGGCGGCGGTACATGCCCGACTCGATCCGACCACTTCGTCGCTCAGGAGAACCGACCTAATGAAACTCGCACGCTTCGGCCCGAAGGGCCGCGAGAAACCCGGCATCCTCGACAATACCGGCGCGATCCGCGACCTGAGTGCCGTCGTGCCCGATATCACGCCGAAGACGCTGGCCGCCGGCGCGCTGGCCAAGATCAGAAAGGCCAAGCCCGAGACTCTGCCGAGGGTGCGCGCGGGCGTGCGGATCGGCCCGTGCGTCGGCGACGTGCGCCATTTCATCGCCATCGGCCTCAACTACATCGACCACGCCAAGGAGACCGGCGCAGCGATCCCCAAGGAGCCGATCGTCTTCACCAAGGCGCCAAGCTCGATCGTCGGACCCAACGACGATCTGATCATCCCCAAGGGATCGAAGAAGACCGACTGGGAGGTCGAGCTTGCCGTCGTCATCGGGCGCGGCGGCAGCTACATCGACGAGGCCAAGGCGCTTGGCCACGTGGCGGGCTACGCCGTCTGCCACGACGTTTCGGAGCGCGAGTTCCAGCTCGAGCGCGGCGGCCAGTGGGTTAAGGGCAAGAGCGCCCCGACCTTCGGCCCGCTCGGGCCCTGGCTAGTCACCCGCGACGAGCTCAAGGACGTCCAGAACCTCGATCTGTTCCTGGACGTCAACGGCAAGCGCGTGCAAACCGGCAATACCCGCACGATGATCTTCGGCGTGGCGCACCTCGTCAGCTACCTCAGTCGGTTCATGGCACTGGAGCCCGGCGACGTCATCACCACCGGCACGCCGCCCGGCGTCGGCATGGGCATGAAGCCGCCGAGGTTCCTCAAGGGCGGCGAGACGGTTCGCCTTGGCGTTTCCGGCTTGGGCGAGCAGCAACAGAAGGTGCTTAAGTACAAGGGGTAGCCCGTACTCGCCCGCCAACTCATTGGCAATGATGAATCGTGACGTCGTCAGCCACTCGCGCTGCCGCGGCGCGGGCTCCCACGGCGCGCCCCACAGCAGCGGATTGATGGCATTCAGCGGATGGTGACCGTCCCGACCATGCCGGCTTCCTTATGCCCCTCGATCAAGCACTCCATCGGGAGGTCCTCGCCGGTCTGCACGGGCACAATGAACCATTCGACCGCATGACCCGCGCCGATCTCGATCTCGGTGATGTTCCCGCCTTTGATCTCTGCGATCATTTCATCTGTCTCGGTGGTCACCTCCACCTTGCGCGTGAAACTGTGCAGCGCCAACTCCGACGCCGAAAATTCGTGAACGATCTCATCGACATTCCTGAGAACGAGATTGTAGGCCTTGCCGGTCTCCAGATCGAGATGGTCAGGCTTGAAGTACATCGTGCCATCGTCCGACGAGCCCATTTCGATGACGATCTCAGTTGGGTCGGCACGGCTGAGATCGCCCGCCGCCAAGACCGTTGAGGCGAATGCCAGCCCCGACATCGAAAGCAGAATTGGAAGAGGTTTCATTTTTCGACCCTTTCGCTGCCACCGTGCCGCTCAGGCGGAACTCGGGCGCGGCAACGGTTCGTTCAACAAAGCATTCATTGCACCGCAACAACGCTCGCGGTTGACACAAATCAAACAACCCACAGGCCCTTCACCGCGAGAGATTCAACCTTTGGAATACCCCCCTCAGCTCCTCGGGCCGCGGAAAGCCTTGGCGAGATCCCCGGCCGCCAATTTGGACGGCCTTGAGACGTTCCCTAGCTGAGCGGCGTGGTCGGTGTCTGCGCGCGTTTCGAGCGGGTGCGTTCGATGCCGAGCAGGTGTTCACGGTAGATGACGAATAGGCCGGCCCCGACGACTACCGCCGTCCCCGCCAGAACGATGTGGCTCGGCCAAGTGTCAAAGACGATAAGGCTGACCATGAGCGCCCAGATCATCGATGTGTAGTCGAACGGCGCGATGGTCGAAGCTTCGCCGAAACGGTAACACTGCGTGAGCAGAACTTGGCCGACACCGCCGAAGACCCCGGCAAGCACTAGGAGCAGCGCGTCCCCAAGGTCAGGCATGGCCCATCCGAACGGCGCCGTGACCAGCGAGATGAGCGCCGCAAATACCGAGAAATAGATGACGATCGTCGCCGCCCCTTCGTAACGGGTGAGCACGCGCACCTGGACCCGGGCGAACGCACCAGCGACCGCCCCAGCCACCGCGAACGCGGCGCCGACGAGACTACGCTCCGGGCCGCCAGCGCCACCATCGGCATAGTCGCTGAGGATGATGAGGACGCCAAACAGACCGACGATCACCGCCGACCAGCGGTACATCCTCACGTTCTCGCCAAGCAGGAACACGGCGAAAACGACAGTCACCAGGGGCGCTGCGTAGCCGATGGCCGTGGCGTCAGCAAACGGTAGCAGCGACAGCGCCGTGAAACCGCAGTACATGGCCGTAGTGCCCGCTATCGATCGCAGCGCGTGGCCACCGATGTGCGCTGTGTAAAAGGCTGCCGGCAACCGCCCGCGCCAGCCGGCCCATATGAGCACCGGGATCAGTGCGAACGCGCTGCGAAAGAATGTCAGCTCGCCGATCGGATAGCGGTCGCTGAGCAACTTGATCAGCGTCGCCATGCCGGTGAAGACGAACGTCGAAGCGACCTTGAGCGCGATGCCGACGATCGGCCGCGCCTGCTGGCGTGAGTCCATGAGGAAGACCACCCGACCACAGGCGGGCTGGCGGAGCAAGACCAAGATCGCGGGACTGATATGCAGCCGGACGCGCCGCCGACGCGCTTTCTGCCGCCTACCCGCGCACCGCCTGGATGGCCGACCAGACCCGCTCGGGCGTCGCCGGCATGTCAATGCCGGGAATGCCGTAGGCGCGGTGAAGCGCGTCAGCGATCGCATTCATGACGGCCGGGCATGAGCCGATGGCACCTGCCTCGCCTGCCCCCTTTATGCCGAAGGCGTTAGTCATCGAGGGAACGTTGCGAGTCTCGAAGGTGAACGACGGAACCCCGTCCGCCCGCGGCATCGCGTAGTCCAAGAACGATGCCGAAAGGAGCTGGCCGTCCGCGTCGTAGACGGTGCGCTCGTAGAGCGCCTGGCCGATCCCCTGAACGGTGCCGCCGTGGACCTGGCCTTCCAGGAGCATCGGGTTCACGGTCGCGCCGAAATCGTCGACGATCCAATACCCAACGATGGAGGTGATGCCGGTTTCCGGGTCGATCTCGACCTCGACTGCGTGGGTGCCGTTAGGATAGGTCGGCTCCGGCTGCTCGAAGGACTCGTCATAGGCCGTGAGTATCGCCTTGTCGTCGACCGAGCGAGCGAGTTCGCTCAACGTCATGCCACGGTTGGTGCCGACGACGCGGACGACACCGTCGGCCAGCTCAAGCTGATCAACGGTCGCCTCAAGCTTGGCCGCGGCGGCCTGCTTGAGCTGATCGGCGAGGCTGGTCGCCGCCCGGTCGACCGAGACTACGCCCAGCGGAATCGACCGCGATCCGCCCGTGCCCTCACCGTCCGGCACCTTGTCGGTATCACCCTGAATGACGGTGATCTTGTCGTAGTCGAGCCCGAGATGACCGGCGATGAATTGGGCGTAGGCGGTGGCGTGGCCTTGTCCATTGGACTGGGTACCGATGAGAAGCGTCGCCGAGCCGTCCTCGTCGAGCGTGACCGTCGCGCCCTCCGTGCCGGGGAAAGCGCACGCTTCGACGTACGTCGCGATCCCAAAGCCCCGCACCTTGCCGGCCGTCCTCGCCGCCTCGACGCGGGCGGCAAAGCCCCGGTGGTCGGCAACCTCGAGGGCGCGGTCGAGGTGTGCGGCAAACTCACCTGAATCGTAGATACGCCCGCCGCGAGTCTCGTACGGTAGCGCCGACGGCGGGATGAAATTCCGTTTGCGGATTTCGATAGGGCCGAGGCCGGTGTCGCGGCCACACTCGTCGACGAGCCGCTCGATCAGATAGGCCGCCTCCGGCCGACCGGCGCCGCGATAGGCGTCGAGCGGCGCGGTGTTGGTGTAGACCCCGCGCAGCCGCGCATACAGCAACGGCACGTCGTAGAGTCCGGTCGCCATCGTCACCCCGCCTTCGGGAACTATGGGCGCGAATTGCGACAGGTAGCCGCCCATATTGGCGATGATGTCGATGCGCATGGCCAGGAATTTGCCGTTCTCGTCCATCGCCATCTCGGCGACGGAGAGATTGTCGCGGCCGTGGCTGTCGCCCAGGAAATGCTCGGCGCGATCGGCTACCCACTTGACCGGACGGCCAAGACGCTTGGCCGCAATCGCCGCCAACGGGTACTCGTGGTAGCAGAACAACTTGGTGCCGAAGCCACCGCCGACGTCGGGCGTGATGACCCTGACCTTGTCCTTTGCGATCTTCAGGATGTCCTTGGCGATGATGTCGCGCATACCGTGACCGCCCTGCGTGCCGAGCGTTAGCGTGTAGCGGTCACCGACCGCCTCGTATTCAGCCACGACGCCGCGCGTTTCCATGTAGTTGGCGACCACGCGATTGTTGACGACTTCGATGCGGGAGATGCGAGCCGCCCGCTGAAAAGCATCATTGCTCGCGCTGCTGGAGCCACGCGAGGTTTCGAAGGCAACGTTGGTGCCGAACTGTGGCCAGATCAGCGGCGCTTTGTCGGCGAGCGCCGCCTTCAAGTCGACCACCACGGCGAGGGGCTCGTAATTGACTTCAACCGAATCGGCGGCAGCGCGTGCCGATTCCACGTCGTCGGCGACGATGAAGGCAATCGGGTCACCGACATGACGCACCACTTCGCTGTTGAGGAGCGGACGCGGCGGGACCTTCGGGCGGGTACCGTCGATTTGGCGGATCTTGCCCTTGCATGGCAGTCCGCCGACGCCGACGAGATCATCGCCGGTCATGATGAGGCGAACGCCGGGCATGGCGCGGACGTCCGTCAGGTCACCGAGCGTGATGCGGGCGTGCGCCATAGCCGAGCGAACGACTACGGCTCTGAGCGTCCCTTCGGGGGCATAGTCCGCGGTGAACCGTCCGGTACCAGTGACCAGCGCCTTGTCCTCGGTGCGCCGGACGCGTGCGCCCATGCCGAACTTGGGCGGAGCGACGTTGTTCATTCAACTTTGGCCCTCAAGTGGCCGCCCCTTCATGATCAATTTGAGGTTGCCCCGATGCAGTCGCTGGATCGACCTCGACGTGCGAAAGTCAAACGGAGCAGAAACCCCCTTGACGCGCAATAGCACGCACGATGTTCGATGTGACGCCTCATGGCCCCCGGAACATCTTGATTGCCGCGATCAGGCCAGCGGTCGAAGCGTCTCGGTCCTTGGTTGACTCGGTCCCTTCGATCATCGGCAGCAGTTCCTTGGCCAGCGTCTTGCCGAGCTCCACACCCCATTGATCAAACGAATTGATCCCCCAAATCGCACCCTGAACAAACACCTTGTGCTCGTAAAGCGCGATAATCATGCCGAGCGTGTGCGGGTCGAGCCGGCGGTAAAGGATCGTGTTCGACGGGCGGCTGCCGGGAAACACCTTGTGCGGGGCAAGTCGGTTGACGTCGGGCATGCTCATGCCGTTAGCGGCAAGTTCCTCGCGCACCTCGGCCAGCGTCTTGCCACGCATCAATGCCTCGCTCTGCGCCAAACAGTTGGCGAGAAGCAACGTCTGATGGCGTTGGGCATCGGGATTGTCGACGTCGGTGCGCGCGCCGACCAGGAAGTCGCAGGGCACCACGTCGGTGCCTTGGTGAAGGAACTGGTAGAAAGCATGCTGGCCGTTGGTGCCCGGTTCGCCGAACACGATCGGGCCGGTCGCTCCCATCACTGCTGCGCCGATCGTGCGCACCCGCTTGCCGTTGGATTCCATATCGAGCTGCTGCAGGTAGGCCGGCAACCGTTCGAGCCGCTGGTCGTAAGGCAAGATGGCCTGGACCGGATAGCCCATGACGTTGCGGTGCCATACGCCGATCAGCGCCAGGATCGCTGGCATGTTGGCGGCGAGCGGCGCGGTGCGGAAATGATCGTCCATGGTGCGCCCACCATCCAGAAACTGGCGGAACTCGTATGGTCCGATAGCGATCATCAGCGACAAACCGATCGCGGACCAGACCGAATAACGGCCACCGACCCAATTCCAGAAGCCAAAGGTGCGTTCCTCGCTGATGCCGAACTCGGCGACCCTCTCGGACGCCGTCGAGATCGCCGCGAAGTGGGCGCCAACCTTGTCCTCGCCGACCGCACGTGCGATCCACCGACGCGCCGTGGCTGCGTTGGTCATCGTCTCGATCGTAGTGAAAGTCTTCGACGCGACCAGGACGAGGGTGCGGGCTGGATCGAGCCCGGCCAGCGTTTCGCGGATGTGCGAGCCGTCGACGTTCGATACAAAATGGATGCGCGGCCCATCGTGAAAGGGTGCGAGCGCCCTTGTCGCCATCGCCGGGCCGAGGTCTGAACCGCCGATGCCAATGTTGATCACGTCAGTGAACTGACCACCGGTACCCCGGATCAGTCCGATGCGCACACCGTCCGCGAAGTCGGCCATCCTCCAAAGCGTCTCTTGGACCCGCGGAACGACGTTCTTGCCGTCAACCCGGTAGACTTCCGCGGGCGAAGCGCGCAGCGCGACGTGCAGCGCCGGCCGCTTCTCGGTCACGTTGATCGCCTCGCCGGCAAACATGGCGGCGCGGTGCTTCTCGACCTCTGCCCCTTCGGCGATCTCGAACAGGATACGCATGGTTTCCGCGTCGATCTTATTTTTCGAGTAGTCGAGAATGAGATGGCCGAGGGTGAGTGAGAACTTGTCGAACCGCTTGGGATCATCCTCGAAGAGCTTGCGCACAGGAACCGCCGACAATGCTGATCGGCGGTTCTCCAGTTCGGCGAACGCTTTGACCATCGCCGGTGTCACAGGCTCATATTCCCCTCGCCAAACGTGCGCTATCTCGGTGCCCAGAAGCCACGCTGATATAGCGGCTCGCGGCTACCTCAGCCAAGCCGTGAGCCTTTCCATCCCCTCCGCCATATCGGGCTCTGTGCCGGCGAACGAGAAGCGCACGAAGCCGTGCCCGCGCGCCCGGTCGAAATCGGGCCCAGGCGTCGTCGCCACTCCCGCCTCCGCCAGCATCTGCCGACAGAAATCGACCGAATCGTTCGAGAATCGGTTGACTGCGGCGTAGACGTAGAAGGCGCCGTCCACCGGCAGGAACTCCTCGAACCCGATCGCCGGCAGGCGGTCGAGTAGCAGCCGGCGGTTGGCAGCATAGCCGGCCTTGACCGACTCCAGTTCGTCGGTGGCATCGAACGCCGCCATCGCCGCTTTCTGCGAAATATCGGGCGCCGAGATGTAGAGGTTCTGGGCGATCCGCTCGACCGGTCTGACAAGCGTCTCCGGCAGTACGGCCCAGCCGACCCGCCACCCGGTCATGCAGTAGTACTTGGAGAAGGAGTTGACCACGATCGCGTTGTCGCTGAACTGGAGCGCCGTCGCCGCGGTCCCGCCATAGACCAGTCGGTGGTAGATTTCATCGGAGATAAACAGGATGCCGAGTGCTTCGGCCGCCTCCATGAGTGCGGCCAGCGCCTCCGGTGCCATAACCGTACCGCTGGGGTTGGCGGGGCTCGCGATCAGGACCCCTTTCAGCGGCTTCTCGCCGTGGGCCTGTTGCAGCATCGCCGGCGTCAGCGCGTACCGGGTCTCGGCGTTGACCTCGATCTCGACAACCTCAAGGCCGAGCGCGCTCATCAGGTTGCGGTACGCCGGGTATCCGGGCGTCGTCACCGCGATGCGGTCGCCGGCGTCGAACGCGGCCAGGAACACGAGATTGAAACCGGCCGAGGAGCCGGTCGTGACCGCAATGCGCTCAATCGGGATCTCCAGGTCATGCTCGTCGGCGTAGTAGAGGACGATCCGCGACCGCAACCGACGCAATCCGAGCGCCTCGGTATAACCAATCCGCCCATCGGCGAGGGCGGCGTGCGCGGCGGCGACGACCGCCTGCGGCGCCGGCGCCCCGGGCTGGCCGACCTCCATGTGGATGACCCGTTCGCCGGCGTGCTCGCGATCGATCGCGGCACGCATGACGTCCATGACAATGAACGGCTCAACCGCACTGCGCCGTGAGGGCCTCGGCGGTTTCGGCGTCATCGTCGGCCTCCATTCGAAACGAAGTCTTGCTCTTGCCCAAATCGCCGGCCATTCGGGCGGCACGCGGGCCCGTGTCGGCTGACCTGGCGCCGGCCTGCAAACCGGCAGAACCGGCCGGGAACCGCGCCCAGGTCATGGAGTTGAAGCCACCGATGCAACAGAAGGCGCTCCCTAGCAGGCCGCGGACAGCTTGCAAAGCCCCGGCCCGGGCCCTCGCCGGCCTGCTTGCCGTGAGCCTCAGCCTGGCGCCGACGCTCGCCGTGGCCCAGGGGCCCGTCAGCATTGTCCGCGATGCCGAGACCGAGGCGCTCCTCGGGGACTACCTTCGCCCCATCTTCAAGGCGGCCGGCGTTCGGTCCGCGAACATTCAGGTATTCCTAATCCCCGACGATGATTTCAACGCCTTTGTCGCCAACCGCCACCAGATCTTCGTCAACACCGGCGCGATCATCGACGCCGAGACGCCGAACGAGATAATCGGCGTGCTTGCCCACGAGACCGCACACTTGGCCCATCAGGACCTGGCCGCGCTACGCCAAGCCCTCGCCGACACGAAGACCGCGGTTCTTATCGCGTCTCTGCTCGGCATGGGCGCCGCCGCCGCTGGTGCCTTCGGCGGGTCACAAGGTTTAGCCACGGCCGGATCGGGTATCATGTCCGGCGCCGTGTCCGTTGGCCAGCGCAGCCTGCTCGCCTACCAGCGCGGGCAGGAAGCGGCAGCTGACCGGTCGGCCGTTGACTTCCTCAACGCCACCGGCCAGTCCGGCGGGGGGCTCTTGGCGACTCTGGAGCGCCTCGCCGACCGGAATCTGTTCGTCTCGCGGCAGGCAGATCCCTACCTGCAGTCACACCCCCTCCCCCGAGATCGGATCGTCACCCTCGACGCCCTCGTGCATCAGGGCAGGTACTTCGGTAAGATCGACCCGCCTGCCCTGCAAGCGCGGCATGATCTGGTCCGCGCCAAGCTGGTCGGCTTCACGCGACCGCCTGGGCGCGTCCTCACCAGCTACCCCGCAGCCGACTCGAGCCTGCCGGCCCGCTACGCCCGGGCGGTCTCCGCCTACCGCTTCGGCAAGCCCAGCCCCGCCATCAAGCAGATCGACGATCTCATTGCCGCCCGCCCGGACTTCCCGTACTTCTGGGAATTGAAGGGCCAGGTTCTGCTTGAGACCGGGAACCCGGAGGCGGCGGTCGCACCACTGCGCAAGGCCGTTTCGCTGGCACCGAGGTCCGCGCTCCTCAAGATCCTGCTCGGCCAGGCGCTGGTGGCCACGGACAACAAGGCGCTCGCCGCCGAGGCAATCGAGGTTCTGTCGGTCGGCCTGCAGTCTGACCCCGATGCCTCGCACGGATTCCGCGCGCTCGCCCGCGCCTATGCCATGCACGACCAGATCGCCATGGCACAACTGGCCGCGGCCCAAGGGCTTTTCGCCGAAGGAAACATTAAGGAAGCCAAGGCTCAGGCCGAGCGCGCTCAAGCAGGATTGAAGACCGGATCGCCGGCATGGCTTCGCGCCGACGACATCGTGTCCTATAACCCACCCAAATAGTTTACTTTTCCGGGGCTATGGTCGTGGCCCCATTCGCTGGAGACCCGTGATGAACGGACGCATCGTCGCCGTCGCCACTGCCGGGGCCGTCGCGATCGCTGCGCTCGCCTACACCGTCGGCGTGCGTTACGGCGGAGCGGACAAGACCGCCGCGATCGAGACCGATCAGTCCACCCCGGCTCTGCTGACGCCCATGACCAGCGATGGCGCTATGGCCCTCGCGCAGTTCAGCGACGATGAGCGCACCGGAATTGAGGCGATCATCAGGGACTATCTGATGACCAACCCCGAAATCATTCGCGACGCCATAAACGAGCTGCAGCGAAAGCAGGACGAGGCCGAGCAGGTAGCACAGACGAAAGCGATCAGCGAAAACACTGACCTGATTTTCAACTCCGACAAGCAGATCGTGCTCGGCAATCCGAATGGCGACGTCACTCTCGTTGAGTTTTTCGACTACAACTGCGCGTACTGTCGGCGCGCCCAAGCAGACATGGCCGAGTTAATTGACAACGATCCCCAGCTGCGAGTCGTACTCAAGGAATTCCCCGTGCTCGGAGACGGCTCGGTCCAGGCCGCCCAGGTCAGCGCCGCAGTATTCCTGACCGCACCCGAGAGCGCTGGCGAGTTTCACAGCGAGTTGCTGGCGACGCCGGGCCAGGTCGATGGCGAGCGGGCGCTGGCGGTCGCCGAGGATCTCGGGCTCGACACCGAGGCGCTGCGGGCCAAGCTCGACAGCGATGAAGTGAAGTCGATCATCTCCGAATCGTACGACTTGGCAGGCAAGCTAAGCCTCACAGGAACTCCTTCCTACGTGACGCAACGTGAGGTCGTGGTCGGCGCCGTCGGCTACGCTGCCCTCAAGGCGAAGATCGACGACGTGCGCGCCTGCGCCACTGCCGCCTGCTAGTTCCGGTTGGCCAGTTCGGCCGCTTCGGCCGCGGTCGCCGCCCCTTTTCCTTCGCCCGCCGACCTTTTATAACCACCGCCACTTCAGGCGCGGCCCATGTCGCGGCCGCCGATTCGGCGGAATCATCAAGCGGATGGCGGTCCTGGTCTTCGTCCTCAACGGTCCAAACCTCAACCTGCTCGGCAAGCGCGAGCCTGGCGTGTACGGGAAGGAAAGCCTCGCTGACATCGAGGCCGCCTGTCGCGCCGCTGGCGAGCGGCTCGGATTGGCGACCGACTTCCGTCAGACCAATCAGGAAGGCGATCTCGTCGACTGGATCCAGGAGGCGGCGGACACCGCGAAAGGCATCGTCATCAATCCCGGTGCCTACACCCACACCTCTCTTGCGCTGCAGGACGCCATTCGCGCAATCGACATACCGACGATCGAGGTGCATCTCTCTAACATCTTCGCGCGCGAACGCTTCCGGCATCACTCATTCGTCTCGCCGGTCGCTGCAGGCGTTATATGTGGCCTCGGATTGCAGGGTTACGTGCTCGCCCTGGAAGCGTTGCAGTCGCTGGTCACGGCCAAGGCCGGCCCATCCCCCTAGGAAGCGCCCATGACGGACAAGAAGGCGATCGCCGACCACGACCTGATCCGCCAACTCGCCGACCTCCTGACCGAGACCGGACTCACCGAGATCGAGATCGAGCGTGACGACACCCGAGTCCGCGTCGTCCGCAGCACGGGTATGGCGCCGCCGCAAACGCCGGCGACAGCCGCGTCGCCGACGCCGCCGGTCGACAGGCACGAGGAGAAGCCGTCCGAGACTGGGGTACACCCGGGCACCGTTCACTCGCCGATGGTCGGCACCGCCTATCGCGCGCCGGAGCCCGGCGCCGCTCCCTTCGTCAACGTCGGCGATACCATCGCCGAAGGCGAGACCCTGCTCATCGTCGAGGCCATGAAGACGATGAACCAGATACCAGCACCGCACGCCGGCAGGATTGTCGAGATTCTGGTCGAGGATGGTCAGCCCGTCGAATACGACGAGCCGCTTATGATCATCGAATGACCACGCCGCCGCATCTGTTCAACAAGATCCTCATCGCCAATCGCGGCGAGATCGCGCTCCGGGTCCTGCGTGCTTGCAAAGAGCTCGATATCGCCACCGTCGCGGTCCATTCCACCGCCGACGCCCACGCCATGCACGTGCGCCTAGCCGACGAGAGCGTGTGCATCGGCCCGCCGCCAGCACGCCAGTCCTATCTCAACATCCCACAGCTCCTCGCCGCCTGCGAGATCACCGGTGCCGACGCGGTTCATCCCGGGTACGGCTTCCTTGCCGAGAATGCCCGCTTCGCCGAGATCCTCGCCGCCCACGGCATCGCCTTCATCGGCCCAAGCGCCGAGCACATCCGTATGATGGGCGACAAGATCGAAGCCAAGCGCACGATCAAGCGCCTTGGCATTCCCGTGGTTCCGGGCTCCGAGGGGCCCGTCACGGACGACGAGGCCGCCCGTGCCAGCGCTGCTGAGATCGGTTTCCCGGTGATCATCAAGGCCGCGGCCGGCGGCGGCGGGCGGGGTATGAAGGTGGCGCGTTCCGCCGACGAACTCACCAAGGCACTGATGACCGCCCGGGCTGAGGCTACCGCCGCGTTCGGCGACGATACCCTCTACATCGAGAAATACCTCGACGCGCCGCGCCACATCGAGATCCAAGTGATCGGCGACGGCAAGGGCGGTGCTCTCCATCTCGGCGAGCGCGACTGCTCCCTGCAACGCCGTCACCAGAAGCTCGTCGAGGAGAGCCCCTCGCCCGCAATCACCCCGGAAACGCGCGACCGTGTCGGCGACATGGTCGCCGCCGCGATGGCTAAGATCAAATATGCCGGCGCCGGCACAATCGAGTTCCTGTATGAGAACGGAGAGTTCTACTTCATCGAGATGAACACCCGTCTCCAGGTGGAGCACCCGGTGACCGAGGCGGTCACCGACATCGACCTCGTCAACGAGCAGATTCGCGTCACTTCCGGTCTCGATCTGTCGTTCACACAGGACGACGTCCATCTCGACGGCCACGCGATCGAATGCCGCATCAACGCGGAAGATCCGAAGACCTTCGCCGCCTCGCCCGGCACCATCGCCAACTTTCACCCGCCCGGCGGGCTGGGCGTGCGCGTCGATTCCAGCGTCTATCAGGGTTACGCGATACCGCCTTACTATGACAGCTTAATCGGCAAGCTGATCGTCCACGCGCGCACGCGACAGGAG
This sequence comes from uncultured Bauldia sp., assembly GCA_964441935.1. Taxonomy (GTDB): domain Bacteria; phylum Pseudomonadota; class Alphaproteobacteria; order Rhizobiales; family Kaistiaceae; genus JBBDMC01. Next base: position 9,244 of record CAYTXI010000011.1, on the reverse strand, counting down.
TGCCTGATGCGGCTGAGACGGGCGCTCGATGAGTTCGTCGTCGACGGCATCCGCACGACCCTTCCCCTTTTCCGCGAACTGGTCAAAAATCCGAATATCATCGAAGGCAACTACGACATCCACTGGCTCGAGAACTGGCTAGCGGACGGGTGAGTGCGAATGACTGCGCGCGACGATATCCAGGTTGAGATAACGCCGCAGGTCCTGCTCAAAGCGTATGCGGTCGGCATCTTCCCGATGGCCGAATCGGCCGACGATCCAAGCCTTTACTGGATCGAGCCCGAGGTGCGCGGCGTCATCCCGCTCGAGCGCTTCCATGTGCCGCGCCGCCTCGCCCGCACTGTGGCCTCCGGCCGCTTCGACATCCTCGTCGACACCGACTTCGCCACCGTCATTGACGGCTGCGCCGACGCAACGCCCAACCGGCCCAAGACTTGGATCAACGCCCGCATCCGCCGGCTCTACGGCGAGCTATTCGACCTCGGCCACTGCCATACAGTCGAAGCCTGGCGCGACGGCCGGCTTGTCGGTGGGCTCTACGGTGTTGCGCTCGGTGCAGCTTTCTTCGGTGAGAGCATGTTCGCTCGCGAGCGCGACGCTTCTAAGGTCGCCCTAGTGCACTTGGTCGGACGCCTCAGGACCGGTGGTTTCCGCCTGCTCGACACCCAGTTCACCACCGGTCATCTCAAGCAGTTCGGCGCTGTCGACCTCGACCGCCGCACTTACCAACAACGCCTTGAGGCGGCGATCGCGACTGATGCCGATTTCTACCGGCTGGACGGAGGTGGCACGTCCGAGGACGTCTTGCAGTCGGTCAGCCACACGTCGTAGACGGCGTGGTCGACGGCGTTGAGCCCAGGGCTCGCGGCGAACATCCAACCGGTGAAGATGCGCTGCACGTTGCGGTTGAGGGTGATCTCATCGACTTCGACGAAGGCGTCGGTGCGCGGCTCTTCGGTCGGCGGCCGCGTGTAGCACACCCGCGGAGTCACCTGCAGCGCCCCGAATTGGACGGTCTCGTCAATGTAGACGTCGAACGAGATGATGCGGCCGGTGATCTTGTCAAGCCCGGCGAAGACGGCGACCGGGTTTGCGATTTTCTCGGCCGCGGCGGGCGAGACCGCAAACGCCATCAGCGCCAGCCCGGCCAGAAAGCGTGATGCTGTGCGGTTCATGAGAGTCGCGAGAAACGTCGAAGTCCGATGAAACGCGGCTCCCTAGCACTCGAATCTGGCGGCGAAAAGGCGGTCCTAGCGTGACCCAAAGCCGCTAAACCGCGACCGCCATCGGCTGCGGCACGGCGGCGAGCCAAGCGGCCAGCGCCTGCGCCTCGCCAGCGGTGAACACCAGCCCCAGCTTGGAGCGACGCCAAAGGATGTCGTCGGCGGTGAATGCCCATTCCTCGTCTCTGAGGTACCTGACTTCCGATTCGGTGAGGTCGGCCGCGAACTGGGCGCCGAGATCATCGGACGTGCGCGCACCCGACAGGATCGCCTGCGCGCGCGTCCCGTACGTGCAGGCGAGGCGCATGGCGTGGCTTTCGGACAGGAATGGGTGGTCTCCCCGGAGCATCCCGGCGAGCGCCCCGACGCCGCCCCGGGGGAGACCGCCGCCGGGCAGCGTCGCGCCCGCGGTCCACGGGCCCCTGATCCGGCCAAACCGCCCGACCGCCGCCAGTACGCGCTCGGCAAGCCGCCGGTGCGTCGTCAGCGCCCCACCGAACAACGATATGACCGGCGCCAGGTGCGGCGGCGCGTCGACCACGATCGCCTCCTCCCGCCCCGCCGCGCCCGCCTCCTGCGGCATCGCGCGCACGGCCGCGAAACTCCAGGCAATATCGGTGGTTCGGGGCGCGGGATGGAAATATCCGCCGGCCACGTTGAGCAGGTAGGCGACATCGCCTGGCTCGACGGTGGCCGCCGACGGGTCGTCACGATGCTCGCCGGAGCTTGCCCCGATCAGCATGAGGTCGCGCTCGTAGGGCATCGCGTAGACAATCCGTCCGTCCGCCGTCGGCAGGGCGTAGGCGCCATCGTCATCGTCATCGTGGCGCCGCCTGACGACGATGGAGCATTCCTTGGTCAACCGCACCGGCACGCGCCGGTTGGTGTGGATGACGTGGTCGATGACCGCACCCGCCTGAGAGCCCGTAGCATTGACCAGGACCCTGGCCGTCACCGTCGATCGATCGCCAGTCATCGTTGATTCCAGCGCCAGCCGCCAACGCCGGCCGTCGCGCTCCGCAACGACACATCGCAACTGAGGATTGATGCTCGCGCCGCGCATCCGCGCATCGATGGCGTTGACAATCACCAACCGCGAGTCGTCGGCAACGCAGTCGGAATAGGCGTAGCCCACGGCGAAGTGCGGTCGCAGAGCGCCGTACCCCTCCTCGATTCGAAGGTCTATGCAGCGCCTGGGCGGCAGCATCGACGTCACGAGCCGATCGCGAGCCAACAGTCCGAGGCTTAGCACCCAACGTGGCCATTGCCGGCCGTTATGAGGTGCGACGAAACGCAACGGCTGGACAAGGTGCGGTGCCGCCCGCATGAGAATTTCACGTTCGGTGAGCACCTCGCGCAGGGCGGAGGCTTCCAACCCCCGCAGGCAGCGCAGACTTCCGTGGGCGACCTTGGTCGTCGCCGACGACGAACCGCCAGCCAGGTCGCCCGCCTCGCAAAGAAACACCGACAGGCCACGCCCGGCCGCGTCACGCGCGATCGCGGTGCCGTTAATGCCGCCGCCAATGATTGCGATGTCGAAAACCTGGCCGAACAATGTCTCCCCGCCGCATGCCCAGGCTACATCCCGCGTTGGCAACGCTAGCACGCGGAGGGCGGCAAGGGTTAGACGAACGGCGGAGCAATGCCCGCTTTACACAAGCGACTGCGAAATCTCCCGCGCGACCGCCGTCAGGCGTGGCAGAAACTGGTCGCGCAATTCGTTACGCGTCGTCCGGCTCGAGTGCGCCGACAGGTTGATCGCCCCAACGTTGTCACCCCCGCGGGTCACCACCGGAACCGCCAGCGAGCGCAACCCCTTCTCCAGCTCCTCGTCGACGATCGAGTAGCCCTGAGCGCGGTCGTTGGCGATTCGCGCTAGCAGCGCCTCCGGGTCAGTCACTGTGCGTGGCGTGTACGCGACGATGTGCGTTGCGGCGAGGCGCGCCTTGATTTCGGCCTCGTTGAGGAAGCCGAGCTGGGCGCGGCCAAGCGAGGTGTGGAATGCCGGCAGGCGCGTCCCCACGGCGATCGCCGTCGACATCAGCCGGTGCGGCGCCGGCATGCGCGCCACATAGACGATCTCACTCCCCTGCAGGATCGCCGCCGAGCACGACTCGCGCAGCGCGTGGCTCAGCTCCTTCATCAGCGGCTCCGCCCGGTCGATCCATGACTGAGTCGACAGATAGGCAAACCCGAGCTCAAGGATCCGCGGCGTCAGGGTGAAGCTGCGACCGTTTTGTGAGACGTAGCCAAGATCGGCTAGCGTCAACAGGATTCGCCGTGCCGTCGCCCGCGAGAGCTCGGCAGCTTGCGCGGCCTCCGACAAGGTCATCGAGGCGCGGCGCTCGCCGAACGAGCCCAGCACAGCAAGGCCTTTCGCCAAGGTCGTCATGAACTCTTTGTCTGGCGCATGAGCAGCCATGCGAGCTGCATCCCACTTGTCAGCCAGGCCCGGATCGGGCGAATTGTCGGGTGCGGATCGGCCAACCATTGACACTGTAAACGACCTCACGGAAGATGGTCGGATAACGAACTACTGTTCGATAATCGAACAGATTCCCGAGTCGGTCAAGCGAAGTCGCCGCACGGGCTGCGGCGATGGGGACCGCTGCAACGCGAGAAACGCGCTTTAAGGGAGGAACCGAGAATGCCGAAAATTGCTTCGACCGTTGCCGCCAGTGCCGTCGCGGCGCTATTCGCTGTCGGCGCCGCGCAGGCCCAGGACAAGGTCAAGATTGGCTACGCCGTCTCGCTGTCGGGGCCGAATGCGGCCGGCGCCGCAATCACTACCGTGCCTAACTATGACTTGTGGATTCATGACATCGAGGCCGCCGGCGGTCTCAAGGTCGGCGACAAGGTCCTGCCTGTCGAGGTCGTCAAGTATGATGACCAGTCGAGCAACGAGGAGTTGATCAAGGCAATCGAGCGTCTGGCGAACCAGGACAAGGTCGACCTTATCCTGCCGCCGTGGGGCACCGGCATGAACCTCGCCGCCGGGCCGACGTTCGCCAAATACGGCTACCCCCAGCCTTGCGCGACCTGCGCGACCGATCACGCCTACGAGATGGCCGCGCAGTGGCCGACCTCGATGTGGATGCTCGGCACGTCCACCATGGGCGCCAATTCGCTGACGGAAGTGCTGACCAAACTGCACGACGCCGGCACGATCAACAACAAGGTGGCGATGGTCAGCGTCGAGGACGCCTTCGGCATCGAGCTGGCGGTCGCCGCACGGCCGGCGCTTGAACAGGCCGGCTTCGAGCTCGCCATGGACGAGAGCTACCCGATCACCACCGAGGACTTCTCGCAGCTCATCAGTGCCGCCGCCGCCAGCGGCGCCGACACCTTCGTCGCCTTCTCCTACCCGCCCGACACGTTCGGCCTCTCCGGCACGGCCGTGGCGCTGAACTACAACCCGCCGGCGTTCTACACCGCCGTCGGCACGGCCTTCCCCGTCTACAGGGACGTGATCATGAAGGGCAACACCGAGGGCGTGCTCGGCATCGGCGGCGTCAACCCGGACGATCCGAAGTACCAGGACTATGCCAAGCGCCACATGGAAGTGACCGGCCAGGAACCCGACCGCTGGGCAAGCCCGGTCACTTACGCCAGCCTCGAGATGCTCCAGCAGGCGATCGAGCGCGTCGGCTCCCTCGACAAGGCAGCGATCATCGACGAACTGCGCAACGGCACGTTCGACACGGTCGCCGGCACCATCAAGCTCGACAAAGGTGTGAACACCAACGTCTGGTGGGCCGGCCAGTGGCATGACGGCGAGTTCCACGGCCTCGCCCCGTCCACCATGGCGGGTGCTGCGGAGCCGTACGCGCCGAAGCCGGCGTGGAAACCGGCCGAGTAGCGGCACGTTGAGGCACCGGCGAGAGGAGCGGTGGTCGCCGTAGACATCATCTTGTCGGGGGTCATCCTCGGCGGGATCTATGCCATGGTGGCGTTGGGGCTGACGCTGCAATACGGCGTCGCCCGCATCCTCAACCTCGCCTACGGCGAACTGCTCATCGCCGGTGCGTTCGGCGCCTACTGGCTGTATTCGTCGCACGCGGTAGGCCCGCTGGTCGGGCTCATCGTCATCGTTCCCGTCGCCTTCCTGGCGAACTGGGCGATCTACACGTACCTGCTGACGCCGCTGGTGCGGCGCGCGCCCTCGCGCGAGGCGCTGGAAGCCGACTCGATCCTGTTCACGTTCGGGCTGCTTTTCGTTCTCCAGGGACTCGGGCTCGCGATCTTCGGCGGACAGATCTACGGCTACCCGTATCTCCGCATCCCGGTGGAGATTGCCGGCGTCGCCGTCCAGGCGAACCGACTGGTCGCCGCCGCAGTGGCGCTCGCCATCGGCATCGGCTTCTACCTGGCGATGACGCGCACGCGTGTCGGCACCGCGGTGCGCGCCATCGCCGTTGACCCCAGTGCCGCCAGCCTCGTCGCCATCGACGTCCCGCGCTTCTCCGCGCTGGTATTCGCTGCCGGCGGCGCGCTGTGCGCCGCCGCCGGCGTCCTCATCTCGATGTCGCAGACCTTCACCGTCACGTCCGGTATCGTGTTCACCATGAAGGCGCTGGTGATCGTCATCATGGGCGGTGCCGGCAACCTCGCCGGCACGTTGATCGCCGGCCTCGTTCTCGGCCTCGTCGAAGTCGCCGTGGCGCGGCTCATCGATCCTGGTCTCACGCTGGCGGCAAACTTTCTGATCATTCTGGCCGTGTTGATGGTGCGACCAGCGGGCCTCTTCGGGCGGTCGGCGTGAGCGACGGGCGCGCCTGGATCGTTCCCGTGATCGTCGTTACTGTCGTTATCGTCGCCGCCTTTCCGCTCACCGTCGACGGCAATGTCCTCGCCGAAAACGGCATCCGCCTGGGCAGCGCCTATCACCTGACGCTCGGCATCAACATGCTGCAATTCGTGGTGCTGGCGACGGCGTGGGCGCTGTTCTCCGGCCCGACCCGCTACATCTCGTTGGCAACGGCCGCCTTTTTCGGGGTCGGCAACTACACCGTTGCAGTACTCGCCAACGCGGCACCGTTGCCGGCGCTGATCCTGCTGGCGGCTGTTATCGGTGTCGCCGTCGCCCTGGTGGTCGGCCTGGCGACGCTCAGGCTGCGCGGCATCTTCTTCGTCATCTTCACCTTCGGCCTCAGCGAGCTGATGCGCGAGGTCGTGCGCTGGTACGAAGTCAACCAGGCCCATACCGTCGGCCGCTACATATTCTTCAACATCAGCCAGGAGCAGATTTACTGGGAGCTGTTCGCGTTGGCGCTGCTCGTGTTCATGGCCGGCTGGCTGATCACGCGCTCGCGCCTCGGCCTTGCGCTGAGGGTCATCGGCGACGACGAGACCGTCGCCCGCCACGTTGCCATCAACACCACCGCCGCTAAGCTGGCACTGTTCGCCGTAAGCGCCGCCTTCATGAGCGCCACCGGCGCCGTGATGGCGCCGCGCTACACCTACATCGATCCGGCGTTCGCGTTTAATCCGCTGGTTTCCTTCCAGGTGGTGATCATGGCGTTGCTCGGCGGCGCTGGCACGCTCTATGGACCGCTCCTCGGCGTCATTCCCCTCGTCCTGATAAGCGAGGTGATCTCGACCACGTTTGCCAGCAATTTCCCGCTTGTCCTCGGTGTCGTCTTTATTGTGATCGTCTATCTTCTGCCGAACGGCGTCGTTGGCCTGGTCCAGCGCTGGCGCACCGGCGCCACTCGTCTGCCGGCTATCGCCCGAGCACCGCGCATCCCCGGCAGCGGCCCCCTGCTCGAGGTTAACGGGCTACGCAAGGCGTTTGGCGGCGTGCGGGCCTTAGACGGCGTCGATCTCACCGTCGAGCAGGGCGAGATCCTCGGCCTGATCGGACCCAACGGCTCGGGCAAAACCACGGCTCTCAATCTCATCTCCGGCGCTCTCAAGCCCGACGTTGGCGAGATTCGCTTTCGCGGCCACCCGATCGCCGGTCTGCCGTCGCATCAGATCGCCCGGCTCGGCATCGCCCGCACGTTTCAGATCGTGCGGGTGCTGGAGTCTATGAGCTGCCGCGACAACGTCATCGCCGGCCTCGCCTTCCGGCCGGATCCGCTGTGGGGCGAAGCCGCGCGCGAGCGCGCCGCCACGCTTCTCGACCGCGTTGGGCTCGCCACCCGTGCCGATGTCCCGGCCGGCCAATTGACCTATATCGACCAGAAACGGCTGGAGCTCGCCCGCGCCCTCGCTCTCGATCCAGAGCTCCTCCTGCTCGACGAGTGGCTCGCCGGCTTGAACCCGCGCGAGCTTGGCATCGGCATCGAGCTGGTCGGGTCGTTGCGCACGGAGGGGCTGACCATCATCCTGGTCGAGCACGTGATGGACGCGATCCGCTCGTTGTGCGACCGATGCGTGGTGATGAACGCCGGCCAGAAGATCGCCGATGGCCCGCCCGACGCGGTGCTCGCCGAGCGTGAAGTGATCGCCGCCTATATCGGAGACGCCGTTGCTTAGGGTCTCTCATATCGCCGCCGCCTACGGCAAGCATCTGGCGCTGGCCGATGTCGACCTGCACGTCGACGGCGGCGAAGTGGTGGCGATTCTCGGCGCCAATGGCGCCGGCAAGTCGACGCTGTTGAAGGTCATCGCCGGCATCGTCCCGCACCTGCCGGGCGGCTCCGTTTCACTTGGCAGCCGCGAACTCAGCGTGCTGCCGCCCGACGAGATCGTCGAGGCCGGGGTCGCGCTGGTGCCGGAGGGCCGCGGCATCTTCGGCGATCTGACCGTTCGCGAAAATCTCACGCTGGGCGCCTTCGCCCGCCGCGCCCGCCACTCCGAGAAGCGCAACCTCGAGGTGGTCGTCACCCTCTTTCCGCGGCTCAAGGAGCGCTTCTACCAGGTCGCCCGCACCATGAGCGGCGGCGAGCAGCAGATGATCGCCATCGGCCGCGCCATGATGTCGGCGCCGGAGATCCTGCTCCTCGACGAGCCCTCGCTCGGCCTGTCGCCGCTGCTCGCCCACGAGCTGTTCGAGTCGCTCGAGCACGTCCGCGACACCGGCGTCGGCGTTCTCCTCGTCGAGCAGAACGCCAAGCAGAGCCTCAGGATCGCCGACCGCGGCTACCTGATCGAGACCGGCCGCATCGTCGGCCACGGCGAGGCCGCCGACCTGGTCGCCGACCCGGCCGTCCACGAGGCCTACCTCGGCGTCGGCGGCATCCGCGAGGATATCCTCCTGCCGTCGCATGCAGGGTCCGGCGAAACATCACCGCGGACAGACGCCGGCAACGGAGAGGCCCGGCGCCTGGTCGGCAACGAACCGCCGCCACGGCCGCGGCCCGCGGCCAGACCGATCAAGACCGTCACAACGAGCACGGCGCCGGCCGCACCGCCGGCCCGACCCGCACACCCGGAGGGAAGCCCCATGTTCCACACCAAGCTGATCATCGCCGACCGCGAGGTTGCCGCGGGCGATTCCCGCACGTTCGACCGGCTCGACCCGGTGACCGGAGACGTCGCCACCCGCGCCGCTGCGGCCTCGGTGGCTGACGCCCAGCAGGCCGTGGACGCGGCCGCCGCCGCCTTCCCGGTCTGGTCCGAAACGCCGCCAGGCGAGCGCCGCAAGATCCTGTGGAAGGCCGCCGAAGCGCTCGAATCGAGGATGGATGATTTCGCCGCCGCCGTAGTCGCCGAGACTGGCAGCCCCGCCCACTGGTCACACTTCAACGTCGGCCTCGCCGCAGACATGATCCGCGAGGCGGCCTCGATGACGACCCAGATTACCGGCGACGTCATTCCGTCGAACCGGCCGGGTACGACGGCGCTGGCGATCCGGGTGCCGGCGGGCGTAGTCCTGTCGATCGCGCCGTGGAACGCGCCGATCATTCTCGGCGTGCGGGCCGTGGCGATGCCGCTCGCCTGCGGCAACACGGTGGTCTTCAAGGCGTCGGAGAAGTGCCCGCGCACCCATGCGCTCATCATCGACGCCTTCCGCGAGGCGGGCCTGCCCAAGGGCGCCATCAACCTTGTCAGCAACGCTCCGGAGGACGCCCACA
>CAYTXI010000010.1:7732-34892 GCA_964441935.1 uncultured Bauldia sp. | reverse complement strand
GGCGCTCGGCATGCTCTCCTGCATCCGCCGCGCATTCGATTTCATGGACACCCACTGCGGCAGCGCCCCGACTCTGGCGACGATCCCGCCCGAGGACCCCAACGTCTACGACATGCTCTGCCGTGCGGACTCGATTGGCGTATTCCAGGTGGAGAGCCGCGCCCAGATGTCGATGCTGCCGCGGCTGAAGCCGCGGAAATTCTACGACCTCGTCATCGAGGTGGCGATCGTCCGCCCCGGCCCCATCCAGGGTGACATGGTCCACCCATACCTCCGCCGCCGCGACGGCACCGAGAAAGTCTCCTATCCCGCGCCGGCGCCGGAGCACGGACCGCCGGACGAGCTGGAGCGCGTGCTCGGCATGACCCTCGGCGTACCGCTTTTCCAGGAGCAGGCGATGAAGATCGCCATCGTCGCCGCCGGCTTCACCCCCGGCGAGGCCGACCGGCTCCGCCGTGCCATGGCGACCTTCCGCCGGGTTGGCACCATCGGCACCTTCCAGGACAAGATGATCGAGGGCATGGCCGCCCGCGGCTACGACCGCGAGTTCGCCGAGCGCTGCTTCCGTCAGATCGAGGGCTTCGGCGAATACGGCTTCCCCGAGAGCCACGCCGCGAGCTTCGCTCTCCTCGTTTACGCTTCAGCCTGGATCAAGTGCCATTACCCGGACGTCTTTTGCGCCGCGTTGCTCAACGCCCAGCCGATGGGCTTCTACGCCCCGGCCCAGATCGTCCGCGACGCAGAGCGTCACGGCGTCACCGTGCTCGCCCCTGACATCAACTTCACCGACTGGGATTCGACCCTCGAGCCGCTGAACGGTTCCCTCCCTCCCCCTTGTGGGGAGGGAAGTTTCCCGATGGGCGACCCCGCCGACATCCGCACGACTTGCGCCGTCCGTCTCGGCCTCCGCCAGATCAAGGGATTCCGCGAGGACGACGCCGTCCGTTTGATGGAAGCCCGTGGCAATGGCTACGATTCGGTCCGCGACCTGTGGCTACGTTCAGGTCTCGGCACCGCCGCCATTGAGCGCCTCGCCGACGCCGATGCCTTCCGTTCCATCGGCCTCGACCGCCGCGATGCCCTGTGGGCCGCGCGCGGCCTCGGCGGCACAAAGCCGGCCGACAGGTTGCCGCTGTTCGACGTTGCCGCGCATGCCGACCTTCGCAAGGAACCCGATTTCGCCCTGCCGCCGATGCCGCTCGGCGAGCACATCGTCAACGACTACCGCTACCTCAGCCTCTCCCTGAAGGCCCACCCGCTGTCGCTCCTGCGCGCGCGCCTTGCCGCCCGCAACGTCATCGCGAATGCATCGTTGCGCAAGACGCCCAACGACGGCCGCGCAACAACAAGAGGCGAGGAGCGGCGAAGCCGCGACAGGGAAATCGGCAGGGAAATAAAGAATGGCGACCGTGTAACCGTCGCTGGCCTCGTCATCATCCGCCAACGGCCGGGCACCGCCAAGGGCGTCATCTTCATGACCCTGGAGGACGAGACCGACATCGCCAACGTCATCGTCTGGCCGAAGACTTTCGAGCGCTTCCGCCCGATCGTCCTCGGTGCCCGTCTGATCGCCGTCACCGGCAAGGTGCAGAGCGAGAGCGGCGTCATCCACGTCGTCGCCGACAAGCTCGAGGACCTGACGCCGCTGCTGGCGACTCTCTCGGGGGACGCCGGCGACCTCTCCGCCCTTGCCCGCGCCGACGAGGTCAAGCGCCCCGGCGCCGACCACCGCGAGAAAGCCGCCGCGAGGGCCCGCGTCGCTCGCTACGCCCGCGACGAGCCCAACGGCACTGCCGATCTCGCTCGCATCGCCGAGGCCGCCAGCAAGGTCATGCCCAAGGGGCGCAATTTTCATTAGACGTCTTCCCCAAGCCCGCCGCTTCTCGCCCCGTGTAGCCAATGGCCCCGATCCGCCTTACACTGACAACGCACACGACATCCATGCCCCTTGCATCCTGCTGCGCCTGGAGATCGGAATGCAACGATTCGGCAAACCCCTTGCACTCGCCCTTGCTGTCGCGGCCGTCGGTTCCATTGCCGCCGGTGCCGGAGACCAGCCGGATCGGGTGCGCGGCATGCTCGCCCTTCTGTCAGAGCACTCCACGATTCCCGCCCGCCCACTTCAGCGGCACCTGCTCCACGCCGCCGCACTCAACAACATGTCGGAGTGGGCGCTCCAGCTCATCGATCGCGGCATGCCGGTCGACGTGCGCGACCCCAAGGGTCGCACCCCATTGATGGTCGCCGCAGCGTTCAACAGCATGGAAGTCGCCGAAGCGCTAATCGCTCGCGGCGCCGATCCGCACATGGCCGAAACGGCATCCCGCAACCGGCCCGTCCACTTCGCCGCCGCTGCTGGCCACGTCGGTATGGTCGAAATGCTGCGGTTACACGGCGCCGATCTGAACGCGCGTGCCGACATTGGCCGGACGCCGCTGCACTATGCCGCCTACTACGGTCATCGCAAGATGATCGCCCATCTGATCGCGAACGGCGTCGACCCTGACGTCACCGACGACATGGGCATCCGGCCGCTTCAATATGCCTCCAGGCGGCTCCAGGGCCTGACCGTCGATCTACTCATCGAGCTCGGCGCCCGTCCCGACGATCTGTTCGACGCAGTCAACGCCGGTGACGTCGCCCGCGTGCAAGAACTGCTTGCCCACGGCGCCGACGTTAACGCGCTGGACATGTTCGGCACACCCCTTCACCGGGCAGCGGTCACTGGTCAGGTGTACATCGCCAGCATGCTGATCGATGCCGGCGCCGACCTCGAGGCGACAGCCGACCCGGAAGGCTTCCGTCCGCTGCACGTCGCGGCCCTCAACCATCAGTCGGCGATAGCCCGCCTGCTCCTCGATCGGGGTGCACTCGTTGATTCCCGTGACTCCGTTGGCCGGACGCCCTTGGGCATTGCGGCAAACTACGAGAGCGTGGGCGTTGCCGCCGAGCTCCTGGCACGAGGCGCGGACCCGACCGCCAAGGACGCGTCCTACGGCGATACGCCAATCCACTACGCGGCGTCGCGCGACAGCATCGGCATGGTCGATCTACTGCTCGGTGCGGGCGTCGACGTGAACCTCAGAAGCCCCCACGACGGCCGGACCCCCATTGGCAAGGCGGCGGAGAAGGGCAATGGCCGCGTGATCGAGTATCTTTTGCACCACGGCGCCGATCCGAACCTGCGTGACGACCACGGCCAGACGCCGCTTCAGATCGCCTCGTCCCGAGCCAGGGCAACGGGTAGCGCGGCAGCTGTGCTCCGCCGCCTGGGCGCGCTGTAGTCACTGCAAACCCGGCCCACATCGCCGAGGCCGCGAAGGTCATGCCCAACGGGCGCAACTTCAACTGAGCCAATCGCTCGCTGCCGTTGGCCCTTCAGCCTGCACGCTGGTAGATTGCCCGCGCGATTCGCCAGCGTACAAGAGGCGAGCACGGCCGGAGGCCGGACAGGGAAAGAGACAAGAGGCGAGGCCCATGAGCACGACCGGCTGGATCATCCTCGCCATCATCGTCGTGATCGCGCTGTACGCGGTCTTCCTCTACAACCGGATGGTCGCGCTCCGCCAGACGGTGAACCAGGCCTGGGCCGACATCACCGTCCAGCTCAAGCAGCGTCACGATCTCGTCCCCAATCTGGTCGAGACGGTGAAGGGCTACGCCGCCCACGAGCGCGGCACGTTCGAGGCCGTCACCAACGCGCGCAATACCGCCGTTTCCGCCGCCAGCCCCGAGGATCAGGCCAAGGCCGAGAACATGCTCACCGGCGCCCTCCGCCAGCTCTTCGCCCTGGCAGAAGCCTATCCGGACCTCAAAGCCAACCAGAACTTCCTACAGCTCCAGTCGGACCTCGCCGACATCGAGAACAAGATCGCCGCCGCCCGCCGCTTCTTCAACAACGCCGTCCAGGAGTTCAACACCGCCATCCAACAGTTCCCGATGGTGTTGGTCGCCGGCCCGTTCGGCTTCACGTCCCGCACCTTCTTCGAGCTCGCAGAGGGCGAGCACACCGCCGTGCAGACGCCGCCACAGGTCAAGTTCTAGCCCTGCTGGCGTTCTAGGTTGGAGCGACCAACGGAGGTGAACGCCGCTTGCTCGGAAGCTACGGCCTCAAGACCTACATCTGGAACAACCGGCTGAAGTCGATTGTCCTTCTTGCCGGCTTTCCGTTTCTTCTGCTCCTCATCTGTTTCGCCTTCGCGCTGGTCGTCACCTCGTTCAGCGATCCGGACATCGGCCAGGGCATCGCCGACGCCGTCAATCTCGTCCCGACGCTGATTCCGATTGCCATCGGTGGCGCGGTGATCTGGTTCGTCATCGCCTGGTTTGCCAACCAGCGCATTGTCTCGGCCATCACCCGCTCGCAGCCGGTGAGCCGGATGCTGGAGCCGCGTGTTTGGAACCTGCTTGAGAACCTGTGCATCAGCCGCGGCATCACCATGCCGAAGGTGCGCATCATCGAGACAGAGGCCCGCAACGCCTTCGCCAGCGGCATCCGCCCGGGCCAGTACACCATCACCGTGACGCGCGGCCTCATGGACGCCCTCGACGACCGGGAACTCGAGGCGGTCCTGGGGCACGAGCTCACCCACATCGAGAACCGCGACGTTCAGCTTCTGGTCGTCTCGGCTGTCTTCGTCGGCATCATCACGCTGGTCGGCGACCTTCTCCTGCGCGCGCCGCGCGCCGCCTACTGGTCGACGCGCAGCAGCCGCATCCGTACCTCCGGCGGTCGCGGCGGCAGGGGCGGCGGCGCCATCGTCCTTATCCTCATCGCCGTCGTCATCTTCATTCTCGCCCGCTTCCTCGCCCTCGCACTCCGCTTCGCCATGTCTCGCAAGCGCGAGTATCTGGCCGACGCCGGCGCGGTTGAGCTCACTAAAGATCCCGATGCAATGATCGGCGCCCTCAGGAAGATCGCCGGCCACTCGGAGATCGAGGCGCCTGCCCAGATTCAGGAGATGTTCCTGGATCACCCGCGGGGCAAGGGCTTCGCTGGCCTGTTCGCCACCCACCCCCCGATCGAGGATCGGATCGACGCGCTGGTGCGCTACGCTGGCGGCAGGGAAGCGATCGCCGCACCGTCGCGCGCAACCACCGACCCCCGACCCACCGACATGCCACAATTCGGCCGACGCACTGACCCCCCCGGAACGTCAGCCGGGCGGGCACCCACGCCACCGTTTCCCGGGCCGTGGGGTACGCCACGTTCGTGAGTCGTCTGTCGCGGCGCTGACTTTCCCGCTAAATTCGCGACCGGACGGGAACAAACCTACGGGAGACGCGACGTGCTCATCGGCAAGCCCGGACCGGCAAAGACGGCCATCGCCACCGCCGACGCGGCGAGCGTCACGGTGCGCGGCCGCGATCTCGCCGGCGACCTCATGGGCCGGCTCACGTTTACCGAGTTCTTCCATCTCCTGATGACTGGGCGCGAAGCGAACGAGGACCAGCGCTTCTTCCTCGACCTCCTGCTCGTCGCCATCGCCGAGCATGGCCTGACCCCGACCGCCGTCGCCGCCCGCATGACCTACGACGCCGCGCCCGACGCGCTCCAGGCCGCCGTCGCCGCCGGCATCCTCGGCTGCGGCACCGTCGTCTTGGGGACCGCCGAAGCATGCGGCGCGGTTCTTGTCGACGCCCGCGGCCGCGTCGACACCGGCGCCACGCCCGACGCAGCCGTCGCCGAAATCGCGGCCGAGATCCGCGCCCGCGGTGACAAGATGCCGGGGTTCGGCCACCCGCTGCACAAGCCGGTTGATCCACGCGCCGCACGCATCCTGGCGCTCGCCGACGAGCGCGCGATCGCCGGCCGCCATATCGACGTTGCCCGCCGTTTCGCCACGGCCGTCGCCCGGACATGGGGGCGCGAAATGCCGATGAACGTATCGATGCCGATCGCCGCCTGCCTGCTCGACCTCGATCTTCCGCAGACGATGATCAAGGCTATCCCCATCCTCGCCCGCACTGCCGGCCTTCTCGCCCACCTCGCTGAAGAGCAGGCGCGGCCGATCGGCTTCCTGATGGCATCCGAGGCTGAGACGGCAATCGGCTACGACGGTGGGAAGTCCTGAGGGTCATGTACGAGCCGGAAGTCGAGGCGCTGCCCTGGCCCGAGCGGCTGTCCGCCGACGACGCCGTGTACCGGCGCCAGATCGCCTATCTCTTCGAAAGGTCGCGCTTCTATCGCAACAAGCTCTCCGCCGCCGGCTTCGGTAGCCCTGACAAGGTCGGCGGACTTTCCTCCATCGCCGCACTCCCCTTCACCGAAAAGGGCGATCTACGCGAGACGGTAACCGCAACCGATCCCATCGGTACGCACCTCGCCGTCGACGTGCGCGAGGTCGCGCGCATCTTCTCGACCAGCGGCACCACCGGCAGGCCGAGCTACATCCCGCTTACCGCCGATGACCACGCCGATTGGGTGCGCATATCGGCGCGCAGCTACGCCGCTTCCGGCCTCCGGCGCGGCGATCGGCTGATCTCGACGTACAACGCCGGCCCCTTCGTCGGCGGCATCGGCCTCGATGCCTTCCACGTCCTTGGCCTTTGTCACATCCCAATCGGTTCGGGCAACACCGACCGCCTGATGGCGGCCGCCTTGGCGCTCGCGGTCGAGGCCATCGCCCTCACTCCGTCCTACGCGTTGCACCTTGCCGAATGGGCCGCTGCACGAGACATCGATCTGTCGAGGTCGGCCATGCGCCGTCTGATCGTGGCCGGCGAGCCCGGCGGCGGTGAACCCGCGATGCGCGCCCGCCTCGAAACCGCCTGGGGTGCCAGAGTGACCGAAGCGATGGGAATCGGCGACATCGCCGCCACGCTGTGGGGCGAGTGCGAACAACAGACCGGCATGCACTTCAGCGGTCGCAGCCTCGTTCACGTCGAGCTGATCGACCCGCAGACCGGTGCGCCGGTACCCATCGAGGACGAAGCCGAGGGCGAGCTCGTCTACACCCACCTCCGCCAGCGGGCGGCGCCGCTCCTGCGTTTCCGCAGCCGCGATCACGTTCGCGTGTGGACTGGCCCCTGCCCTTGCGGTCGCAGCGCGCCACGGGTGCGCTGTATAGGCCGCACCGACGACATGCTCACCGTGCGTGGAGTCAACGTCTTCCCCTCTGCGCTACGCGAGGTGGTCAACGCGTTCGCCCCGGCGGTGAGCGGCGTCATCTCGGTCAGACCAGCGCGGCGCGGTTTCCGCCAGGACCCGCCGCTTCCTGTTGCCGTCGAGCTGGCCGAGGGCGCAATCGCCGACGAGGCCCTCGCCGACCGCATCCGCACCCGCGTCCGCGAGGCGCTACTGGTAGCGACCGCGATCGACCTAGTGCCCCACGGCAGCCTGCCGCGCTCCGACTATAAATCGAAGCTGGTCGACTGGTCGGGCGCGGCGACGAGCGACGAATGAACTGCAAGCACGACGATCAGATGTTGACGAACTGCTGATCCTTGACGAAGTCGCGGAACCCGGCGAGCGCTTCGTTGATCTTCGCCCAGCTCGGCAGCTTCTCGACTTCCTTCACCCACCGTTCGACGTTCGGGTAGTCCTTGTACTCGTCGCGGGTGACTACGCCGCAGGTCAAGAGCGCGTATCCGAACAGGTCCGCGATCGTCATCTGATCACCAACCAGGTACTTGTTGCCCTTGCCGAGCCAATGGTCGTTGAGCACTTTGAGCCACTTCTTGGTGTTTTCCTTGCCCCACGCAATGGTGCCGCTTTGCACCTCGTCGTCGGGGCGTTTGTGGTGCGGGTAGATCTGCGGATAGACGACGTTGTAGCCATAGTCCCGATAGAAGCCGGTGTTGAACCAGTCCATCATCTCGTTGACCCGCGCTCGCGTCTTCAGGTCCTTTGGGTACGACGGCAGATCGAACTTGTCGGCGAGGTACTTCATGATCGCCGAGCTCTCGGTGAGGATGAATCCGTCGTCGTCGAGGGTCGGCACCAGCGCGTTTGGGTTAAGCGAGGTGTACGGCTCGCTTGCGTGCTCACCCTTGTAGAAATCGAGTTCCACCTCCTCGACCGGCAGCTTGTTTTCGGCGATCAGCGCCCTGACCGGGCGGCTCGTGTTCGACACGGTAAGTAAGTACAGCTTCATCTTTCCTTCCCTCCCCTGTTCGCGCCGCCGTCCCGCGGACCGCGGCCACTCGCCGGCTGGCCTACTGTGAAAACACGCCTCGCGCGGCATCTATTCTAGGCTAATACGGGTCCTTCGGCGAACGGTCATCCGACAAGCTCCCCCGCGTGCGCTTTGTCAGGTTCTCGATTGCGTCGGCTAGGTGGACTTCTTTGATGTTGTGGTCGCCGCGCGCCACGCGCAGTTTGTGTGCCTCAAGCATCACCTCGCCATACGAAACCCCCGCCGGTGGGAAGAACCGATATGCCGACAGTTCAATCAGGAAGCCGAGCGGATCGCGGAAATAGATCGAGTCCATGAAGCCGCGGTCAACCACGCCGCTGTTCTTGATACCCCGCGCGTCCAGCCGCTCGACCGCCTGTGAAAACGTTGCTTTCGACACCCAGAAGGCAACGTGGTGGACCGCGCCGATGTCGGTCGGCGTCTGGGTCGGGTCAGGTTTGCGGCTCTCCTTGGCGAACACGGTGATTAGCCGACCGTCACCAGGATCGAAGTAGAGGTGACTCTCTTCCGGCACATCAAGATTGGGCTGCTCGAAGACGAAGGGCATCCCGAGCACACCTTCCCAGAAGTCGATGGCGGTCTGGCGGTCGGCACCGACCAGCGTGATGTGGTGGACCCCCTGAGTCTGCAACTTTTCCATGGGTCTTTCCCAAATGACAGGCCGTGGCGACACAACCCCACGTGAAGATAGTGTAGAGCAATCCGATCGGACAGACCGCAAGTGGGACTCCCGTGCATGTCAACCGGCTTGATTTCGTGGGACCGACCGCCCGCCATCGTCCTCATGGGCGTCTCCGGCTCCGGCAAATCGTCGGTAGGTAGCCGCTTGTCCGCCCGGCTTGGCTTGCCGTTCCACGATGCCGACGAGTTCCACCCGCCTGCCAACATCGGCAAGATGTCGGCCGGCATTCCCCTCACCGACGTCGACCGCTGGCCGTGGCTGGACGCCATCGGTGAGGCACTTCGATCCGCCGACCATGGCATTATCGTCGCCTGTTCCGCTTTGCGCCGCGCCTATCGCGACCACCTGAGGGCCGCCGCCCAGCGGCCATTGATCTTCGTTCACCTGAGCGGCTCCCAGGAAACGATCGCTCGGCGGATAGACGCCCGTAAGGATCACTTCATGCCGCCGAGCCTACTCGACAGTCAGTTTGCCGCTCTCGAGCCGCCGCGGCCCGATGAACACGCCGTCACCGTGTCGGTCGAGCCCGGCCTCGACGACGTGGTCACGGCTGTCGTTGCGGCGCTCAGCGAAGCGATTGACAGGTCGCCGGTCGCCCCCCAGCCTTAGTGACCCGGCGGAGATTCCCGCTGACAGCCACGAAAAGGAAACGATGAGCGTGTTCTTGAGGACGGCAACAGCGGCGATCCTTTTCGCCGGCATGACCACCGGCGTGCTTGCCCAACGCACCGACGTCACCATCGGCATGCAGCTCGAGCCGCCCAATCTCGATCCGACCGCCGGCGCCGCGGCGGCCATCGACGAGGTCGTCTACGCCAACGTCTTCGAGGGTCTCACTCGCGTCGCACCGGACGGCAGCGTTCTGCCTGCTCTCGCCGAGTCTTGGGAAACTTCCGACGACGGCCTTGTTTACACTTTCCATTTGCGCACCGGCGTCACCTTCCATGACGGTACGACGTTCGACGCCGCCGACGTCAAGTTCTCGCTCGACCGCGCCCGTGCCGACGACTCCACCAACGCCCAGAAGGGACTGTTCGCCACCATCGCCTCGGTCGAAGTCGTCGATCCCGCCACCGTGGAGGTTACCCTCAACCGTCCGGTCGGCGATTTCTTGTTCGACATGAGCTGGGGTGACGCGGCAATCGTCGCGCCCGAGACCGCCGCCGACAACGCCACCCGTCCGGTCGGAACCGGCCCGTTCCAGTTTTCCGACTGGGTCCAGGGTGACCGCGTCGAGCTCGTCAGGTACCCGGACTACTGGGGTCCGCCGGTCCGCCTCGACAAGGCGACGTTCAAGTTCGTGGCCGATCCGACCGCCGCCTTTGCCGCCGTCAAGGCCGGCGACATCGACGCCTTCCCGGTGTTCCCGGCGCCCGAGAACCTCGCCGAGTTCAAGTCGGACCCGCGTTTCACCGTCAGCGTTGGATCGACCGAAGGCGAGACCATTCTGGCCATGAACAACGGCCGGGAGCCGCTGAACCAGCTCAAGGTCCGTCAGGCGATCTCACACGCCATCGACCGCCGGGCGATCATTGACGGCGCTATGTTCGGCTACGGCACCCCGATCGGCACCCATTTCGCCCCCCACAACCCCGCCTACCTCGACCTCACCGCCACCTATCCCTACGACCCCGTCAAGGCCAAACAGATGCTCGTCGAGGCCGGCTACCCGAACGGCTTCACCGCAACGCTGAAGCTGCCACCACCGTCCTACGCCCGCCGCGGCGGCGAGATCGTCGCCCAGCAACTCAGGGACATTGGCATCGACGTCAAGATCGTTAACGTCGAGTGGGCGCAGTGGCTGTCGGAGGTGTTCAAGGAGAAGAACTACGATTTCACCATCGTCTCTCACACCGAACCGCTGGACATCGATATCTACGCCCGCGACGACTACTACTTCGACTACCACTCCGACACCTTCAAAGCGATCATGGACGAGCTTGACAACACCACCGATCCGTCTGCCCGCACCAAGCTCTTGCAGGAGGCCCAACGCCGGATTGCCGCCGACGCCGTCAACGTGTTCCTGTTCGAGCTTGCCAAAACTGGCGTCTGGAACGCCGAGCTCAAGGGCTTGTGGCAAGATGCACCGATCCAGGCCAACGACCTCACCGGTGTCTATTGGGAAGAGTAAGGCACGCTCGCCGCGAGCCGCCCGCAGCCCTGCCGGCGAACCCGCACCGGGCTGAGGTGGCCGACTGACGACGCTGGTCCCATGTGGTCGTTCCTAGCCCGACGCTTCGGCTCACTGATCGCGACGCTGTTCGCCGCCAGCGTCGTCATCTTCCTGGCCATGGAGGTGCTGCCCGGCGATCCAGCCGCCTACATGCTTGGCTTCAACGCCGAGCCAGACACCGTCGCCGCGCTTCAGCGGCAGCTCGGCCTGGATCGACCCCTGCCGGTTCGTTACGTCGCGTGGGTTGCCGGCGTCTTCACCGGCGACTTCGGGGTCAGCTATACCTACCGCGTTCCCGTCGCCGGGCTTATCGCCGATCGCCTGTGGGTCAGCCTGCCGCTCGCCGCCATCGCGCTGGCCCTGTCGGTCGCTATCGCCTTTCCGACCGGCATCCTCGCCGCCGCCAGGCGCAACCGCCCCACCGATCTTGCCATCATGGGCGCGACCCAGCTCGGCATCGCTGTGCCCAATTTCTGGTTCGCCATGCTTCTCGTCCTGGTCTTCGCGATCAGCCTCAGGTGGTTCTCCGCCGGCGGCTTTCCAGGCTGGGACGCCGGCGTCTTCGCCGGCCTCAGGGCTCTGACCTTGCCGGCGATCGCACTCGCCTTGCCGCAAGCCTCGATCCTCGCCCGCGTCATGCGCTCCTCGCTGCTCGACACCCTCCACGAGGACTTCGTGCGCACCGCCCGTGCCAAAGGGTTGACCTCCGGCCAGGCCATCCGCCGCCACGCTGTGCGCAACGCGCTCATCCCGGTGATGACCATTATCGGCCTGCAGTTTTCCTTCTTGCTCGCCGGCGCCGTCATAATCGAGAACGTCTTCTTCCTGCCCGGCCTCGGCCGCCTTGTTTTCCAGGCCATCGCCCAGCGCGACCTGATTGTCGTCAAGAGTGTCGTCCTCATGCTCGTCGCCGCCGTCGTCATCGTTAACTTTGCGGTCGATCTCGCCTACGCTGGGATTGACCCCCGCCTGAGGCGGCACGGGCGATGACCGACCGTCCCGCATTCGTCCCGAGCAGCCGTGCCGGATTCCATCCGAGTTTCCTCGTCGGCATCGTGATCACGGTCGCCGTCATTGCCGTCGCGCTCGTCTCCCTGGTCTGGACCCCACATGATCCGACCGTCATCGTCGTCGCCGAGCGCCTTCAGCCGCCGTCAGCCGCCTACTGGCTCGGCACCGATCATTTCGGCCGCGATGTCGCCTCCATGATGATGGTCGGCGCCTTGAACTCGATCGCGGTCGCACTTGTCGCCGTTGCCATCGGCATCGCCGTCGGGGTTCCACTCGGCCTGCTTGCCGCCGCCCGCCGCGGCTGGCTCGACGACGCGATCATGCGCATGAACGATCTCGTCTTCGCCTTTCCCGCGCTGCTGCTTGCAGTCATGATTACCGCGCTCGCCGGGCCGGGCGCCGTCAACGCCATCGTCGCCATCGGCATCTTCAACATCCCGGTATTTGCCAGGCTCACCCGAGGGTCGGCGCTGTCGTTGTGGACACGCGACTACGTCCTTGCCGCCCGCGTCGCCGGCAAGGGCCAGGCGCTGATTTCTGTCGAGCACATCCTGCCCAACGTCCTCAACACACTGGTTGTCCAGGCGACCATCCAGTTCTCGCTTGGCATCTTGGCGGAGGCGGCGTTGTCCTACGTCGGCATCGGTACCCAGCCGCCGGCGCCGAGTTGGGGCCGCATGTTGGCCGACGCCCAGACCATGATCGCCATCGCTCCGCGACTGGCGATCGTCCCGGGTCTTGCCATCGTCGTCACCGTCCTTGGCCTCAATCTGCTCGGCGACGGTCTCCGCGACATATTTGACCCGCGCCTGAGGCGAACGCGATGACCCTGCTTTCCGTCGCTGGTCTCTCCGTCAGCATCGGCTCCGAGCCGGTTCTCACGGACGTGTCATTCTCCGTGAACCAGGGTCAGGTGCTGGGCATCGTCGGCGAGTCCGGTGCCGGCAAGTCGATGACGGCGTTGTCGATCATGCGTCTCCTTCCCGCGCGCGCCGCGGCCCGCGGCCGCATGGTTCTTGCCGGCGAGGACCTGATGGGCCTCGACGAGGCCGCCATGTGCGATCGCCGCGGCCGCGCCATGAGCATGGTTTTCCAAGAACCGATGAGCGCCCTCAATCCGGTCCAGACCATTGGCCGGCAGGTTGCGGAGACCGTGCGCGTCCACCGCCGCGTCTCCCATCGCCAGGCCGCCGACATGGCGCGCGAGGCGCTCGACCACGTCGGCCTGCCCGCCAACCGCTTCCCGCCCAACCGCTATCCCCATGAGCTGTCGGGCGGCCAACGCCAGCGCGTGGTCATCGCCATGGCCGCGGTGCTGAAGCCCCGCCTTCTCATTGCCGACGAGCCAACCACCGCCCTCGACGTCACCACCCAGGCACGCATCCTCGATCTCTTGCGGCGCATGATGGCAGACGACGGCGTCACCCTCATTCTGATCAGCCACGACCTCGCCATGGTCGCTGAAATGGCGGACCGCATCGTTGTCATGAAGGACGGCGCGATCGTCGAGGCCGGCGAGACCGTCGACCTCTTCCGCAACATGCGCCACCCCTATTCGAAGATGCTGCTCGCCGCCTCGCAGTATCAATCGCGCCGGCTGAAACGCCTTCGGCCCGGCGAGGGCCACCATGCGCCGATTCTCGATGTCAAGCGCGTCGTTCGCGACTATCGCCTGCCGCGCCGCTCACCTTTTCACCGGCCGGCGCATGTCCGCGCCGTCGACACCGTCAGCTTCACAATCCGCAGCGGCGAGAACGTGGGCCTCGTCGGCGAGTCGGGCAGCGGCAAGTCGACCCTCGCACGCGTCGTCCTCGCCCTCGACCGCCCGCAAGCTGGCAGCGTCATCCTCGATGGCTCCGACTTCCTGTCGAGCGCGGGCCGCCGTCGCCGCGAACTCCGACGCCACATCCAGGCGGTCTTCCAGGATCCCTACGGCAGCTTTGACCCCCGCTACAAGGTGGCGAACCTTGTCGCCGAGCCCTTCCATCTCGAGCCCGTCACCCCGGCCGAACGCCGGCACCGGGTCGACACGGCGCTCGCCGCCGTCGGCCTCAGCCCGTCCGACGGCGATCGATATCCGTACGAGTTTTCCGGTGGCCAGCGTCAGCGCCTCGCCATCGCCCGCGCACTCGTCACCAACCCGTCGCTGATCGTCCTAGACGAAGCGGTCTCCGCACTCGACGTCTCCATCCGCGCCCAGATCCTCGATCTTCTCGCCAATCTGAGCGATCGATTGCACGTGTCGTACCTCTTCATTTCCCACGACCTTGCCGTCGTGCGCGCGATCACCGATCGGGTTGTCGTCATGCAAGACGGCAAGGTCGTGGAGCAGGGCGATACCGAGCGCGTCTTCACCGATCCGCAACATCCCTACACAGCGGCACTTGTCGCCGCGACGCCGAGCGTCGAACGCGCCCTTTCCGCGCGCGCCATGCGCACGCCGTCGACAACGTAGCCTGAAGACGCGCCGTTCAGGGCGTCGCCCCGGAAGCCACTGCATCTGAATGTGTCATCCATGACTGATCCCCGAAGCAAACGGAGCACGACATTGAACAACATTCCGAGCTTTGATCTTCGCGGCAAGGTTGCGCTCGTGACCGGCGCCGGGCGCGGCCTCGGTCGCGCGATTTCGCTTGCCTTTGCCGACGCCGGCGCCGACGTCGCGCTCGGCCTGCGCGACATCGGCAGCGACGGAGGTCTCGCCGATGAGATCAGCGGCATGGGCCAAAGGGCGCTCAGACTGCAAATGGATGTCACCGACCTCGACCAGGCTCGCGCCGCCTTCGACAAGGCGGTAGCCGAGCTTGGCGCCGTCGACATTCTCGTCAACAACGCCGGCGGCGGCATCGCCGACATGGCCATCGACGTCAAGGAAGATGACTTCGACGAGGTCATCGCCCTTAATGTCAAGGCCACCTTCTTCTTGTCGCAGACCGCCGCCCGCCACATGATTGCGCGCGGCAACGGCGGCCGCATCATCAATCTCAGTTCACAGGCGGGATTCGTCGCGCTACCGGGCGAGCCGGTCTACTGCCTCTCCAAGGCCGCGGTTTCCCATATGACCCGATGCATGGCCGTCGAGTGGGGCAGCTACGACATAACCGTCAACGCCATCGCCCCGACCTTCATCGAGACGCCCGGCACCGAACAGGCCTTGTCCGACGCTGATTTCAAAGCCGACGTCGTCGAGCGTATCGCCGCGCTGCATCGTATCGGCAAACCGTCGGAGGTCTCTGGCGCGGTGGTGTTCTTGGCCTCGCCCGCGGCGTCGCTGATTACCGGCCATAATCTCATGATCGACGGCGGCTGGACCATCCGTTAGCCCCGCCGCATCGCGCCCTCAGCGCCGGTCTTTTGGATTTGCCCGCCCGCTGGATTGGTGCTTACCTAACCTCGCGGAGGACCATTCCGTCCAGGGGCTCAGGCTCGGCATTCGAACGCGGCCAATCCGGGCCACTCCGCTTGTGTGAGCATGAGGGTATGAAAACGATCACTGTCGGTGAATCAAGCCTCGTCGCGGCTTTCTCGATCATCGACGAGACGCCGGACGTGCAGGAAACGGTCGTCAGGCTGAGGGATTTCCTTGGCGTCGATCATCTCGTCTACCATTCGTCGAAACTTGGAGCGAGTCCGTCGGCCGATCCCTACATTCGTCTCACCTATCCCGCTTCCTGGATCAAGCGCTATCTCCAGATGGGATACGCTGACGTCGATCCGGTCCTGCGCGAAGGGTTCCTGCGCACCCTTCCCTTCGATTGGAGCGAGGTCGACGTCGGTAACGCCGCTGAACAAGCGTTTCTTGCCGACGCCTTCGCTCATGGCGTCGGTCCTCACGGTCTGTCGATCCCGGTCAGGAGCAAACACGGCCATCGCGGCCTGATCTCCCTTTCGTTCTCACGTTCGGAAATGGAGTGGCGGGATTTCCGCGAGTCCAATCTCGGCCTCCTGATCGAGATCGCCAACCGTCTGCATCAGCGCGTGATCAGGGAAGTATTTGGCGAGGATCGGCCTCACCTGACCGCGCGTGAAATCGAGTGTCTGCGCCTCACCGCCGACGGGAACGGTGCCGGCGAGATCGCGTCGATTCTCGGCATATCGCCGCACACTGCACGCGACTATCTGAAGTCCGCGCGGTTCAAGCTCGAATGCGCAACGTCAACCCAGGCAGTCAGCAAAGCGGTCAAGCTGGGGTTGTTCACGTTGTGAAATGGTTACGATGCTTTTCAAATAAGACTAAACGTCGATCGCCTGGACGTATCCGTCCTTAATAAGCCGCGCCCATGATGCATCCGGGCGGTCGTGTCCCCACGAGGTCGCATTCGGCGGAGTCTTCGGCTTGGGGCTTGCCGCCCCGAGGAGGCTGGAGACTGGGCGATGATCGTCGTTATCGACCAACACAACATCCACCTGCATCCGCGCCTGGTCGACGCCATGTTTCGGCTCAGGGCACGTGTCTTTCACGACCGGCTGAAATGGGACGTTCAGGTCGTCGACGGCATGGAACGCGACCGCTTCGACGACGAGAACCCGGTCTACATCATCTACGCCAACCCGGACGGCGATCGGGTGCTGGGCAGCCTGCGTCTGCTACCAACCACTGGACCGACTCTGCTGGCCGAGACGTTTTCCGACACGCTTCCCAATGCGGCCGGGCTCTGCGCACCAACCATCTGGGAATGCACGCGGTTCTGCCTCGACGAGACCTTGATGGACCGCGAGAACGTCCAGGGTGCGGTCATGGCCTCCTCCACCTTATTCGCGGCCCTGGGCGACTTGGCCCTCAAGGCGGGCATCCACGCGTTCCTCGCCAACTTCGATTCCACCATGCGTCGGCTGTACCGTCGAATTGGCTGCGACGTCGAAGTCCTCGGCCGCACCGAGCGCTACGGCCGACCCATCTACCTCGGGCTGTTCCCCGTTTCCGAAACCCGCCTTGCGCAGCTGAAGGCGCGGCTTCGTGATGCTCGTCCGGCCCTGTTGCCGGCAGCGGACCATGGACGCGATTTAGTGGCCTGACGCCCGCCACGATCGCGACCGGCGGCACTACCCCTTCCATTCCTCTGGCGCACTTCACACCGGCGTACCCCCCAAGTTGAGGGATGGCGGCGGGTTGCAGCGTATGAGAAGCTTGGCAGCGCGTGGCGGGCTGGGGCCCTTGCAGCTCGGGTTTCGTCACCGCGAGTCCAGCAAGTTGGTGTCGGAGTCCTAAAAGATCGTGCGCATCCTTAAAGCCCGCAAACGTCCACTCGATCGGACTCGAAGAGGCCCAGGTCTATCCCCACCCGACGCGCTTCGTCGACCGGGCACTTCGAGGAGACCTGGTCACGGGCTTCTTGGTGTGGGTGCTGGCGATCTGGAAAACGGTCGACGTGTTCGGCCTGCTCTAGACGCCTGCCGGCGGGCCGCACCGTCGACGGGTCGGTATGTCCCCGCGTCCTGCCGCGAACGCTGGCCCCTGCCAGCGCCGGCCCAGGGTGCGGCCCGCACTGCTGCCCTCCACGCCCTTCGGCGTGTCTGACCCGCTACACGCACAACGGCGCCTTGATCGTCGACGACGTGATCCGCCACGCGAACATCCTTGCGGATTTCAATAGGATCTTAGAGCGGCTCGGCCTGCCGCCGGTCAGTGAGCTGCCGCGAGCGAAGAGTGGTTTCCGGCGCGACGGGAGGCCGGCAGGCGATATCCTGTCGAGCCGCCAGAAACAGATACTGCGGCAGGATTGCCGGCTTGAATTCGAGTTGTTCGGCTACGGGCGGTGACAGCGCCGCGCGGGTCTTGGGAGCGCCTCACCCGCACTGGTCGTAGCCGAGCCGCTTGAGTTCGTCGCGCAACTGATCCCTGACATCCCGCCTTACCTCGTCGCGGACGGAGTACTGGTCCCGGTCGCCGCGGCCGACGCCAAAGAATTCGGGATAAGCCGCCCCCTTCGCCATTTCTTCGCGTGAACTGCTCTCGACGATCGGCCTGATAGTGTTGGCGGACGCATCACCCCCGAGAAACCGAAACAGCCGCCTGAGCTCGTTCTTTTTGTCCGCAACCAGCGCCTCGTAGGTTGTCGTGACAAAGTTCGGCCTCTTCGCGGCATAAGCGAGGTATGCATTCACAACGTCGTTGTAGCGCGTCGCGAAGAGCCGCACGTAGCCGTCGAGCGTGTTCGCCGGGTTGCGCAGCCGCGCGAGGTGCTGGTCGGCGTTGTCGGGCTCGCGCTCGGCGAGGCGATGGTTGTGCCGCCAAGTCGATACGGCAGTGTCGACGGGGTCGCGGAAGATCGCCACCATCTTCGGCCGCTGCAGGATCTGGTCGTAGTACGCCAGTCGCCCCAGGACGCTGTTTTCGTTCAGCCCTTGAATGGGCTTGGCCCCCGCGAACGAAGACGCCAGCGCCGTGATCAGCGCACTCAAGACGTTGTTGCGGAGCTCATGATCGAACGAACGAACGCCCTGGCCGCCCGTACGGCGGTCGATCAAGCCGATTTCCTGCTCGTAGTTGTCGAGCAGCGCCGTCAGGTTGGTGGTGAGTGCCCCGAACGACTGCTCCGACGGACACGAGATCTGCGGATGCATGTCAAGCATGCGCTGCAGGAACGTCGTGCCGCTCTTGGGAATGCCGAAAACCAAGAAGAATTGCTTCGCCACGACGACGTCCTCTCCCGATTTCATCGTGCGCGAAGCCAGGCAACTCGGCGTCTCGGCCGTGATCGTCCCGACGAAAGCAATTGGAGCGGGCGATGGGATTCGAACCCACGACCCCAACCTTGGCAAGGTTGTGCTCTACCCCTGAGCTACACCCGCTTGTCGGACCCCGGCGGGACCACGCCGGCTTATATCGTCCCCGTCGCATCCATTGCAATATGGTCACCCGCCCTTGAGCCGCGGTCGAGAGCGGCCTATGCCAGCCAGGGCACGCGGAAACATCCATGGCTGCGACAACCGCGGATCTCTTGGCGACGCTCGACCGGCTGGGGATTGCCACCAAGACGGTCACCCACCCCGCCCTGTTCACCGTCGAGCAGTCGCGGGCACTTCGCGGCGAGATTCCCGGCGCCCACACCAAGAACCTGTTCCTCAAGGACAGGAAGGACGCCCTGTTCCTGATCACCGCCGAGGAGGACGCCGTCATCGACCTCAAGCAGCTCCACGCCCGGATCGGCGCCTCCGGGCGCCTTTCCTTCGGCCGACGCGAGTTGCTGATGGAGGTCCTCGGCATCCCCGCCGGCGCTGTCACCCCGTTTGCTGCTATCAACGACGCGGCCGGGCGTGTCACCGTAGTCCTAGATACTGCTTTGCTGGCCAACCGCGAGATCAACTGCCACCCCCTCACCAACACTGCGACTACCACCATTCGCCCCGCCGACCTCGTTGCCTTCCTCCGGGCCACTGACCACGAGCCTGTGGTTCTTCCGGTCTCCG
Organism: uncultured Bauldia sp.; assembly: GCA_964441935.1. Lineage (GTDB taxonomy): Bacteria > Pseudomonadota > Alphaproteobacteria > Rhizobiales > Kaistiaceae > JBBDMC01. The sequence goes on along the minus strand of CAYTXI010000010.1, from coordinate 15,475 downwards.
GCGAATTGTGAAAATCGCGCCGAGGCCCCATATTCGACCAGCAACCCGTTGCGGCTGACAGCCAGCGTTCATGAACCCTCGGACCCGACATGAGCATCGATCTTCCCGACAGGGGCGACGCCGCCGTCAACGCCCGAACCGGCAATGGCGCCGACCTGATCAAGGACACCACCACCCAGGCGTTTGCCGCTGACGTCATCGAGGAGTCCCGGCACCAGCCGGTTCTCGTTGATTTCTGGGCTCCCTGGTGCGGCCCCTGCCGCACTCTGTCGCCGATCATCGAGACGGCCGTCCGTGCCGCCGGCGGCGCCGTCCGCCTAGTCAAGATGAACATCGACGAACACCCGGCGGTTGCCGGCCAACTCGGCATCCAGTCGATCCCAGCGGTCATTGCTTTTTCGAACGGCCAACCGGTCGATGGCTTTGTCGGTGCCCTGCCGGAAGGACAGGTCAAGGCGTTCATCGAACGCGTCGCTGGACCGGCCGGCCCGTCCGACGCGGAAGTGCTGGTCGACGAGGGCAATCGCCTGATCGACGCTGGCGATGTTGCCGGAGCTGCAGAGCGCTTCGCCGCGGTTCTTGCCGGCGAGCCACAGTCGATCCCCGCCATCGTCGGTCTGGCGCGCTGTCACCTCGCCCGCGGCGACCTCGACGCCGCGCGCCAGACGCTGACCGCGTTGCCCGATTCCGCCGCCCGCGATCCCACCGTCGCCGCGGTGCGCGCTCAGCTCGATCTGGCCGGTCAAACCCCCGCCCTCGGTGATGCGGCTGCCCTCGAGGCGCGCATCGCTGCCGATCCCAAGGACCATCAGGCGCGTTTCGACCTCGCCCTTATCCTCAACGCCAAGGGCGACCGAACCGGCGCCACCGACCGCCTCCTTGAAATCATTGCCACCGACCGTAGTTGGAACGATGAGAAGGCTCGCAAGCAGCTCGTTCAGTTCTTCGAGGCTTGGGGGCCAACCGACGATGCGACGCTGTCCGGTCGACGGCGCTTGTCGTCGGTCCTGTTTGCCTGAGATCGACATTTTCACCAATGAAGTCCGGCAACATCACTTACCGCGTTCCAGAGGACCTGCCGCCGGTCGTTCCGGTCTTTCCGCTCTCCGCCGCACTGCTTTTGCCGTGCGCTGACTTGCCGCTCAACATTTTCGAGCCGCGCTACATAGCCATGGTCGACGCGGCGCTCTGCGGCGACCGCGTCATCGGCATGGTCCAGCCCGACGACCATGCTCCGCCGCTGAAGTCCGGTCCGGCTTTGCTGGGCGTCGGTTGCGCCGGGCGCATCACTTCCTTCGCGGAGACCGGCGACGGCCGCTATATGATCACGCTCTCAGGCATTGCCCGCTTTCGCATCGTCGAGGAACTGGCCGCAACCACACCGTTCCGCCAATGCCGCATCACCGCGGAGCCCTTCGCGGTCGATTTCGCTCCGTGCCCGGCTAACGACACCGTCGACCGCGACATGGTGCTAAAGACCTTCTGCGCATATCTGAAGGTCCACGAGCTCGAGGCGGACTGGGAGAGCGTCGGTCGTGCATCCAACGAAACTCTGGTCAACACCCTTGCCATGATCGCGCCGTTCGGCCCGGCCGAGAAGCAAGCGCTGCTCGAGGCGCCGGATTTGCGCGCCCGCGCCGAGACGCTGATTGCCATCACCGAGATGGCGCTCGCCGGCCAGACCGGCGCCCGCGATCACACCCTTCAGTGAACCCTGCGCCGATGAGTGAGCCCACCCGCCCCGCCGGGACCGTCGATCCCAAGCTACTGGAAATCCTCGTCTGTCCGCTCACCAAGACCGCGCTCGAATACGACGCTGAGCGTCAGGAATTGATCAGTCGCGCGGCCAAACTCGCCTACCCGATCCGCGACGGCATTCCGATCATGCTTCCCGATGAGGCCCGCCCGCTGGACGAGTGACGCGGCTCAGTCGCCTTAGATTGCCTCGCCGCGCAAGAGGCGCGGTACTTGCCCTGCCGTCCCCGCTGCTTGGCCGACGAACAGCCGCTTTAGTTCTGGCAGCCGGTCGACCATACCGAGGCCGACGTCGCGAACCAACCTGAGTACCGGGCTGTCGTTTGAGAACAGCCGGTTTAGCCCGTCGGTGACGAGCGCCATTTCCATCGTGTCGTATCGCCGCCACTGCTGATAGCTCTGGAGTGCCGTCTCGGCGCCGATATCAAGCCCCAGCCGATGCGCCTCGACGATCGTTTGCGCCAGCGCCGCCACGTCACGATATCCGAGGTTGAGCCCCTGCCCGGCGATCGGGTGAATCGCATGGGCGGCGTCGCCGACAAGCGCGAACCGCTCTTTGACGAAGGCCCGAGCGATTTGCAATCCGAGGGGGAAGGCGCGCGGCGCGTCGACCACCCGGATTGCGCCGAGTCGGTTGCCGAAACGCCGCCCCAGTTCGATCTGGAAAGCCAGGTGGTCCCCGATCAGCCGCTCGGTCACATCGCTTGTCTCCGTCCACACCAATGACGACTTGTTACCCTTCAAGGGCAGGATCGCGAACGGTCCGCCGGGCAGGAAGTGTTCCTCGGCGCGTCCACCATGCGGCTTCGCGTGTTCAACGGTGACCACGATTCCCGACTGCCCGTACGACCACCCGATCGTGTCGATGCCGGCAAGCCCCCGCAGCCGCGAGCGGACACCATCGGCCGCGACCAGCAGGCGCGCATCGAGAGCCCTGCGACCGCGTGTTGCGATTTCGACCCGTCCGCCCTCGACCTTGAAATCCGTGACTGCCTCGGGCGAGATCACCCGGGCACCGGACGCCGTGACGCCTTCGCGCAACGCCGCGACCAGCACCGCGTCTGGCACCAAGTGCGCGGCGGCTTCGCCATCCTGTGTCGTGTTCGCGAAGGTAAGGAACACTGGCCGCACCACATCGCGCGTCCGGCTGTCTGTGATGACCATCTCGCTCACGGGTTGGGCTTCCGCTGCTACCGCGTCCCACACCCCGAGCCGCGCGAGCAGGAGCCGTCCGCCGGCGGCGATAGTCGAGGCACGCCCCGCGCGCGCGCCCGCTCCTGCATCCGTCTTGTCGATCACTGTCACCGACAGGTCGGGCGCCGAACGCCTGAGCGCCAGGGCAAGCGCCAACCCGACCTGACCACCGCCGGCGATCAAAACGTCGCTGTCTGATTTGTCGGCTGCGGCGCGCGCCATACCGTCGCCAATGCTTGACACCCTGCCGGCGGGCTGGTCGAAAGGCTGGCCCGCCTCGCCATCGGGACTCGCCGGACCACCGCTATGACCAGCGCGATCGAGACTCTGCTTTCCATACTCGACCTGGAGCCATTGGAACGCAACCTATACCGTGGCCTCAGCCCACAGGTCGGCTGGCAGCGCGTCTTCGGCGGTCAGGTGATCGGTCAGGCCCTCGTTGCCGCTGCACGCACCGTCGAGGGCCGCTCCCCCCATTCCCTGCACGCCTATTTCATGCGGCCGGGCGACCCGTCCGTGCCGATCATCTACGAGGTCGACCGCATCCGCGACGGCAATACGTTCACCACGCGCCGCGTGGTTGCTATCCAACACGGCGAGGCGATCTTCTCGATGGCCGCGTCCTTCCAGATCGACGAGCCGGGGCTCGATCATCAGATTCCGATGCCGGAGGTGCCCGCGCCAGAGGACCTGCCGAGCGAGGCCGAGCTCAAGGAACTCTACCTGCACAGCGCGCCCGAATCCGTTCGCCGCTACTGGCAGCGCGAACGGCCCATCGAGCTCCGCCCCGTTGACCTCAGGCACTACGTCAGCCGAGAGGCCCTCGAGCCCAGCCAGGCCGTCTGGGTGCGCGCCACCGGCGCGCTGCCCGACGACATGGACATTCACCGCTGCGTCCTTGCCTACGCCTCCGACATGACGCTGCTCGATACCTCGCTGTTTGCGCACGGTCGCGGGATCTTCGACCACGACCTCCAGGTGGCAAGCCTCGATCACGCGCTTTGGTTCCACCGCACGTTCCGCGCCGACGAGTGGCTGCTTTACGCCGAGGACAGTCCGTCCGCGTCCGGAGCTCGCGGCTTCACCCGCGGGAGCCTGTTCAGCCGCGATGGCCGATTGGTCGCCTCGGTTGCCCAAGAGGGACTGATCCGGCTTCGCAGCTGATCGTCGACTGCCCTATTTTTGGGCAGATTGCGAAAATTGCCCAGGAATTGAGCGACGCCGCTTTGGCAACGCCTACAGTCCGCCGAAGCGGTCGGAATTCGATCCGGAATTCAGTCGGTTACAACACACGCACGAGTTGGCACGGACCTTGAAACCGTCAGTCGCGACAAGCGTCGGGCGGCGCCGTTTGGCGTCTGCCGATTTTTTCAGGTGCCGCACGTTTGCCCCGGCGGACGGCGGACGGAAAACGGGAACCATGACATGAAGATCATCACGGCCATCATAAAGCCGTTCAAGCTGGACGAGGTGCGTGACGCTCTCACCGGCGCCGGTGTGCAAGGTCTGACCGTGACCGAGGTCAAGGGGTATGGCCGTCAGAAGGGTCACACCGAGATCTACCGCGGCACCGAATACGCCGTGAGTTTCCTACCCAAGCTGAAGATCGAAGTCGCCGTCGCGGTCGATCAGGTCGACAAAGTTGTCGAGGCGATTCAGACGGCCGCCAAGACGGGGCAGATTGGCGACGGCAAGATATTCGTCAGCACGCTCGATCACGTCGTTCGCATCCGCACCGGCGAAACCGATGCCAGCGCGCTGTGAGGGGCTCGGCGTCATGATCACAGACAGCCCATCCAAGCCCAACTGCCGTGAACCGAGCATGCGCTCCCGCTTTCCCGGCATCCCTTGGAACAACCGATCCGTCAGGAGGACTTCAATGAACCATCGGATCACCAGATCGTCTCTCCTCGGCGCCATCGCCACGCTGCTGGCCTTTGCCGGAACCGCGTTCGCGCAGGAAGAGGCAATGCAAGAAGTAGTGGGGGAGGTACTCCCCACCCTCGACACAGGCGACACCGCCTGGATGCTGACCTCGACCGCCCTTGTCCTGATGATGACCATCCCGGGTCTGGCGCTGTTCTACGGCGGTATGGTGCGCAAGAAGAACGTGCTGACGATGGTCATGCAGGCCTTTGCCGTCACCTGTCTGATCACGATTCTCTGGCTGGTCGCCGGCTACTCGCTCGCCTTCACCGATGGCGGGGGCCTCAACGCCTACGTCGGCGGTCTGTCGAACATGTTCCTCGCCCAGGTGGGCGCCGACACGCTCGCCGGCACCATTCCCGAGACCGTGTTCTTCACCTTCCAGCTCACCTTCGCCATCATCACGCCGGTTCTCATCATCGGCGCCTTCGCCGACCGCATGAAGTTCTCGGCGATGTTGTGGTTCATGGGCCTGTGGAGTCTTATCGTCTATTCACCGATCACCCATTGGGTGTGGGGCGGCGGATTCCTGTCCGATGCTGGCGTTTTGGATTTCGCCGGCGGTACCGTGGTCCACATCAACGCCGGCATCGCTGGCCTAGTCTGCGCCCTGGTGCTCGGCAAGCGCTCCGGTCTCGGCCATGAGAACATGGCCCCGCACAACCTGGTCTACAGCGTCGTCGGTGCCTCGCTGCTGTGGGTCGGCTGGTTCGGTTTCAACGCCGGCTCCGCCGTCGCCGCCAACGGCTCCGCCGGTATGGCCATGGCTGTCACCCAGATCGCGACCGCCGCCGCCGCCCTCGGCTGGATGTTCGCCGAGTGGATCGCCAAGGGCAAGCCTAGCATCCTCGGTATCATATCCGGCGCCGTCGCCGGCCTGGTCGCCATCACTCCGGCCTCCGGCTTTGTCGGCCCGATCGGTGCCCTGGTCATCGGCATCGTCGCCGGCATCGTCTGCATGTGGGCGTCGGTCTTCGTCAAGCCCGCCATCGGCTACGACGACTCCCTGGACGTCTTCGGCGTCCACGCTATCGGCGGCATCGTCGGCGCACTCTTGACCGGCGTCTTCGCTGTCGAGGCGATCGGTGGCACGCCCGGTCTGCTCGAAGGCAATCCCGGCCAGGTGATCACCCAGATCTACGGCATTCTCGCCACCATCGTGTGGACCGGCGTTGCCGCCTTCGTAATCCTCAAGATCGTCGATGGCGTCATCGGTCTCCGGGTCACCAAAGAGGTCGAGACCGAGGGCCTCGATATCAACCTCCACGGCGAGGTGGTGCCGTAGCGATACCTGTAGCAACCGCGATGCCTTGGCCCCGGCTGGGATGACCCCGCCGGGGCCGTTAGTTAATGCCAGCTTTACCTACCCCCTTTACGGTCGATTCCCGACGTTTTCCGAGTTCGGGTCGACCCCATGCGTTCATCCAGATCGGTTTCGCTTTCGGCCACAGGCGACGGTGCCGTCCGCCGCATGGTCCGGCGCAATCTGAGCGCCTTTTCGGGATTGGCCATGCTCGCACTGGCCGCCGCGGTCGCGGCTAGCCTGGCGACCTGGGCGGCAGACGATCCGAGCCTCAGCCACGCCGCCGATCGCACCGTCCGCAACGTCCTCGGCTTTCCCGGTGCGGTCGTTGCCGATCTTCTCACCCAGTTCTTCGGTCTTGCCGCCTCGCTGGTCCTGCTGCCGCCGGTCGTCTGGGCCTGGCGGCTCGTCTTTGCCGAGCCGAGCCGCTTCACCTGGCGCGCGCTCGTCACCTGGCTGGCCGGAACGCTGGCCGCAACGATTGTGCTCGCATCGCTTCCGATCCCCGCCTCCTGGCCGTTACCGACCGGCCTCGGCGGCGCGGCCGGTGACCTCCTTCTCAAGATCGCGGCCCTTTTTGTCGGCGGCGAACCGACCGGCTGGAACGCTGCCGCTGTCGGCGCCCTCTTTGCCGCCCTCGCCCTGGCGCTCGTCCTCCACGCCGCCGGCTTCATCCTTCGCCGCGTTCCAACGACAGCGGGCAACGCGATTCCCGCCGTTCGTCCGGGCAGACGGGTCGCCGCCGCCGAAGACGACGATTATGAGGTGGATGACGACGAATACGAAGAAGACGACGAATACGAGGAAGACGACCTCAGTGATGAATCCTCGACCCGCGCGTCACTTCTTCTGGGCGCGCTCGCCCACGCCGTTCTAAGGGTTGCCACCGGTCTCCGCCGGCTTTTCTTCCCCCGCTACGCGCGCGGTCTCTCCCTTCGCGGCACGCTCGGCGATCACCGCCAGCCGCGTATCGAACCGCGTCTTGCCGACGACGACTGGTACGACGGCGAGGAAGAGGACGACGAGGAGAAGGCCGCCCCGCCCCGCACCGCGGCTTCGGCATCGCCGCCGCGATCCGCGCGCCGCTCGCGCCGCGCCCACCGCAAGGCTACGCCGCCCGATGAGTTCGAGTTGCCGTCTCTCGACCTTCTCGCCGAGCCGCGCGCCCAGAACCGCAAGACGACCGTCAGCCCCGCCACGCTGGAGCAAAACGCTCGCCTGCTCGAGGGTGTCCTCGACGATTTTGGCATTCGCGGCGAGATCATCAACGTTCGGCCGGGACCCGTGGTGGCGCTTTACGAGCTCGAACCCGCCCCCGGTATCAAGACCGCGCGCGTCATCGGCCTCGCCGATGATATCGCTCGTTCGATGAGTGCTGTCTCCTGCCGCGTCGCGATCATCCCCGGCAAGAACGCCATCGGGATCGAACTGCCCAATCCCCGCCGCGAGACGGTTTACCTGCGGGAGATCCTCGCCTCGGAGGACTTCGAGGAGTCCAAGGCGCGCCTCGGTCTTTGCCTCGGCAAGACCATCGACGGCGACCCGGTTATCGTCGACCTCGCCCG
>CAYTXI010000010.1:0-7722 GCA_964441935.1 uncultured Bauldia sp. | reverse complement strand
CTGACACCGGACGAGTGCCGCATGATCATGATCGACCCGAAGATGCTGGAACTGTCCACGTACGACGGCATCCCCCACCTTCTGACGCCGGTTGTCACCGATCCCAAGCAAGCGGTGATCGCGCTCAAATGGATCGTGCGCGAGATGGAGGACCGCTACCGCAAGATGTCCAAGCTGGGCGTCCGTAACATCGATGGCTACAACGCCCGCCTTGCCCACGCTCTGTCGCGTGGCGAGGAACTGACCCGCACCGTGCAGACCGGCTTTGACGAAGAGACCGGCGAACCGATCTACGAAAAGGAGCACCTGTCTCTCGATCCGATGCCATTCATCGTCGTCGTCATCGATGAGATGGCCGACCTGATGATGGTTGCCGGCAAGGACATCGAAGGCGCCGTCCAACGCCTGGCTCAGATGGCGCGCGCCGCCGGCATCCACGTCATCATGGCTACCCAGCGTCCTTCGGTCGACGTCATCACCGGCACCATCAAGGCCAACTTCCCGACTCGTATTTCATTCCAGGTAACCTCCAAGATCGACTCGCGCACCATCCTCAACGAGCAGGGCGCCGAGCAGCTCCTCGGTCAGGGAGATATGCTCTACATGGCCGGCGGCGGCCGTATCCAGCGTGTCCATGGCCCCTTCGTCAGCGAGCAGGAAGTCGAGGAGGTCGTCGCCCATCTCAAGACCCAGGGCGCGCCCGACTACCTCTATTCGATCACCTTCGAGGACGAAGGTGATGGTGATGACGACGATGGGTCGGGTTCGCCCTCCGCAGAGGACGAATCCAGCGACCTCTACGATCGCGCCGTGTCCATCGTCCTCCGCGACCAGCGAGCCTCGACGAGCTACATCCAACGTCGCCTGCAAATCGGCTACAACCGGGCCGCCTCGATCATCGAGCGCATGGAGCAGGAAGGCGTCGTGGGTCCAGCCAACCACGCCGGCAAGCGCGACATCCTCATCGGCGATGATGAGGACGACGGCTACCGCTGACGCGGCCCACCCACGCCGCGAATTCGCCACAGAGGCGCGTTACGCCCGCTTCCAAGGCTCGGGATCGGCGCACTGGCCTGCCGCCAACCTTTAACCTCCCCTGAAGGAGAGCATTTTGACCGGGACGACCGGTGCGATCAGGACGGCTTGCAGGAAGGTGGCTGCGGCTCGCCTGTGCGCGGCCGGCATTTGTTGGCTGGTCGTAGCCCTCTTCCCCCCGCCCGCCGCTGCCCTCGATACGGTGCCGCTGCCGCACCTCCGCCCCGCGCTGGCGCCCGCCGAACCGACCGCCGCCATCCTCCGCAAGCCAATCATCCCCAGAATCTCGGCGGACTCGCGCTTCACCCGCGCCCAGCAAATCGCACTCGCCAACATCAACACCTACTTCAACAGCTTCCGCACTATGCAGGGCCAGTTCATCCAGTTCGGGCCCAACGGCGAACAATCCGAGGGCGTCTTCTTCATCTCACGCCCGGGCAAGATTCGTTTCCACTACAATCCGCCTTCCAGGCTCGACGTGATCGCCGACGGCAGCTCTGTCGCCATCAAGGACGGCCGCTCCAACACCCAGGATCTCTATCCGCTGTCCAAGACCCCGCTCCGCTACCTGCTCGCCGATCGCATCGATCTTACCTCTCAGCGCCTCGTCGACTCCGTGCGTGAGGAGCCCGACCTGATTTCCCTTCTGATCGTCGAGAAGTCGTCCCTGGTGGAGGGCAAGCTCACTTTGATCTTCGATCGCCAGACCTACCAGCTGCGCCAGTGGATCGTGACTGACGCCCAGGGCCTCAACACCTCGGTTGCGATTTATAACGTAACCACCGGCAAGCGCCCGGATCCCTCGCTGTTCCGGATCAACATCTCGCACAGCAACTAGCTGGTTGTCAGCGGAATCACGGCCGGATTCCGCCACGTCTCGCGACCACTTGAAACGGCCCGCCCCGATCCCAAATGACTCCGCAGCGCGGGCTGCCATGATCGGTAGCGCCCCCCGTCTCGCCGAAGGGCGGCCCGCGGGCACCGGTGTCAAGCCGGTGTTGCGCGATAGCGCACTGGCGCCCAGCCTCCCCCGGGGCTGGGCGCTTGTTGTTTCGTGAGCCGGCGAATGGGTCAGGGTCTGCGGGTCGCCCGGGACCCGACGTTGGCCAGCGCCTCCCCCACCTGCCTGAGTTCCGACACCGTCGCATCCAGCCGCTCGGCCAGGGTGGCGCGCACGCTGACCGCGATCTGCGGATACTCGTTGAGCATGCGCAGGATCACCTTGCGTTCGACCTCCAGCACCTGGCTCGGCGCCGTCGCCGTCGCCGTCGCCGGTCGCCGGGTCTCGACGAGCAGTGCGATCTCGCCGACCAGCGCACCGACCTCGCAGGTGGCGACGACCCGCTTGTCGTCGCCTTGGCCGGTCGTGAGTTGCAATCCGCCGCTGGCGACCACGAAACCCGACGACGCCTTGGCGCCCTCGCGGAACAGCACCTGCTCGGCGGCGAGTTCCAGCCGCACGGCGCTGAATGCCAGCAGTCGCAGCTGTTCTGTCGGCAATTCGCTAAGCAGCGGAATGCCCTTCAACAGCGCAATGTCGCTGTCGAGGCTCATTTCTCGGCCAGGTCCTGCCGTCCTGGTTTCATCAGGGAATCAGCTTGTAGCCGCCGGCTTCCGTCACCAGCAGCTCTGCCTTGGCCGGGTCGCGTTCGATCTTCTGCCGTAGCCGGTAGATGTGGGTCTCCAGCGTGTGAGTGGTGACGCCGGAATTGTAGCCCCACACCTCATGCAGCAGCACGTCGCGGGTGATCACCTTCTCCCCGGCCCGATAGAGGAACTTGAGGATTGCGGTCTCCTTCTCGGTCAGCCTGACCTTGTGGCCGCGCTCGTCGGCGAGCACCTTGGCGCTTGGTCGGAAACTGTAGCGACCGATGGTGAACACCGCGTCCTCGCTCTGCTCGTACTGGCGCAGCTGAGCACGGATGCGGGCGAGCAGCACCGCGAAGCGGAACGGCTTGGTGACGTAGTCGTTGGCCCCGGCTTCAAGACCGAGGATGGTGTCGGATTCCGAATCCTGCCCGGTCAGCATGATGACCGGCGCCTTAAAACCGCCTTTACGCAGGAGTTTCACGGCCTCCCGCCCATCCATGTCCGGGAGGCCGACGTCCATAATGACGAGATCGATCGGTTCCTGGCGCGCCCGATGAACACCCTTGGCGGCGGTCGCCTCGGCAACCGTGTCGAATTCCTCGTAGAGCGAGAGCTGCTCGACCAGGCTGTCGCGCAGCACGTCGTCGTCGTCGACGACCAGGATCTTGCGGACGGGCATGCGGATCCTTGCCTTGAGTGGGACTTGCCGTGTCTGCGCGGACCGACCGGAATCGGCCGGAAACCCTTTGGAATCGAGGACATGTCAGGTGTAGACCCCAACCGGCCGGCGACGCAAGCTAGCCTTGGGTGCCAGCGCCGATGGACAGGACGGGGGCGGCATGAGCGCCAGGGGCCAACTGCGACGGGTTGTCGTGGCCGCAACCGGCCGTGATCGGAAGCGGGGCCTATTGGTCGCCGGACCCCTCCGCGCCACCTGCGCCCTGGGTCGTACCGGCATCCGCCACAACAAACACGAAGGCGACGGCACCACGCCGGCCGGCCGCTGGCGAACGGTCGCCGTTTTCTACCGCGCCGACCGGCAGCCGCATCCCGTGACCCGCCTGCAGGCCACGCCCATCCGACCAAACCTCGGCTGGTGCGACGATCCCGACTCCCGGCACTACAACCGCTTCGTTCGCCTCCCCCACCCGGACCGGCACGAACGCCTGTGGCGCGACGACCATCTTTACGATGTCATCGTCGTCCTCGACTACAATCTGACCAGCCCCAAGCCCGGCGCCGGCAGCGCCATCTTCCTCCACATCGCCGCGCCGGATTTCGCTCCTACCTCCGGCTGCATCGCCGTCGCCCCCGACGCCATGCGCCGTCTCCTCTCCCTCGCTGGCCCCGGAACCGTCGTCGACGTGCGCTAGCGAGCTGAGCCGCGCGAAGCGTTCACCCCCGCTCCCCAAAGATCGCCGTGCCAATGCGCACGTCGGTCGCCCCCAGCGCTATCGCTGTCTCATAGTCGGCGCTCATCCCCATCGACAGCGACTCCAACTGGAGCCGCTTGGCGATCTTGGCGAGGAGCGCAAAGTGGGGCGCCGCCGGTTCGTCGAATGGCGGGATGCACATCAGCCCGTCGACGTCCAGCCCGTGCACGTCGCGACAGCGGGCGACGAACGCGTCCGTCTCCTCCGGCTTGACGCCCGCCTTCTGCGCCTCGCCACCGATGTTGACCTCCACCAGCAGGCGCAGCACGCGCCCCTGCTTCGCCATCTCCTCGGCGACCGCGCCAGCGATTCTGTCGCGGTCGATGGTGTGGATGGCGTCGAACAGCTCGACCGCGTCACGCGCCTTGTTCGACTGCAACGGTCCGATCAGGTGGAGCACGATGTCCGGGAACTCTGCCTTCAGCGCCGGCCATTTCGCCTTCGCCTCCTGCACCCGGTTCTCGCCGAAGGCGCGCTGCCCGGCCGCGATCGCCGGTCGGATCGCGTCGGCGTCGAACGTCTTGGTGACCGCGATCAGGTTGACCGACCCTGCCGGCCGCTTCGCCGCGGTCTCGGCCGCCGCGATGCGCTCGCGCACCTCGGCGAGACTGCGGGCCGTCTCTTCTCCGCGCATCGGTCTACTCCGACCGCCCGGCCGTGCTGTCGATCAGGTCGGCGAACGCGTCGAAGTGACTTAGCGCCGCTTCTCTGACGCGCTTGTCGAGCGGCGGCGGTTTCAGGTCGACGCCTTTGGCAAGCGCCCGGCAGATGATCCTCAGCGACTCGACTCGCGCCCACCTCTTGTCGTTGGCCGCGACGACGTGCCACGGCGCCCGGTTGGTCGATGTCTTCGCCAGCATGTCATCGGTCGCTTCGACGTAGGCATCCCAGTGAGCCCGGTTGCGGAAGTCCTCGTAGGAGAGCTTCCACCGTTTCATCGGATCGCGCAGCCGCGCCTCGAAGCGCCTAAGCTGCTCCTCCTGGCTGATGTGCAGGAAGATTTTGACGATGCGCAGCGCGTCGTCGGTGAGCAGCCGCTCGAACTCGTTGATCTCGCCGTAGGCGCGCCGCCACTCGTCTTTCAATGCAAAACCCTCGACCCGCTCCACCAGTACGCGCCCGTACCACGAACGGTCGAACACCGAGATCGCGCCGCGTGGCGGCAGCCGCTCCCAGAACCTGAGCAGGTAATGGCGCTCCTGGTGATAGTGTCGCGGCGCGGCGATCGGCCACACCTTGAAGCCGCGCGGATCGAGCACCGCCGCCATGCGCCGGATGGTGCCGCCCTTGCCGGCGGCGTCCCATCCCTCGAACACGATGACCGCGAGGTCGCCGGAGAAGAGGTACGCCTGCTGGATCCGCTGCAGCTTCTTCTGCAGCGCGTCGAGCTTCCGCCGATAGTCCTCGTACGTGATGTGCTTCGTGAGATCCACGTCGGCGAGCCGGACGCTGCCGCTTCGCCGGTTGCCCTTCCGTCCGGACATTCGTTCGCGTCCCTCTTCCCCGTTCCCGAGTTGAGCGCACACTACCGGCCGCCTCGTTCTCCACCAAGCCTCGCGACCCCCGGCGATCCGCGGAAACCGGCGCTTTGCGGTTGACCGGCGTGACCGATTCTGGTGATGGTCGCGCCCGCCATGGCGAGCCAACGTTACGATCCCCGCGAGGCGGAACCCCGCTGGCAGCGAATGTGGGCCGAGCGCCGCATCTTCGAGGCGGCGAACGACGATCCGCGCCCCAAATACTACGTGCTGGAGATGTTCCCTTACCCTTCGGGGCGCATTCACATGGGCCACGTCCGCAACTACACCATGGGCGATGTGGTCGCGCGCTTCATGCGCGCCAAGGGCTACAACGTCCTCCATCCGATGGGTTGGGACGCCTTTGGCCTACCGGCCGAAAACGCCGCGATGCAGAACCGCATCAACCCGCGCACTTGGACCTACGACAACATCGCCGTGATCCGCGACCAGCTCAAGACGATGGGCTTGTCGCTCGACTGGAGCCGCGAGTTCGCCACTTCCGACCCGGAGTACTACGGCCAGCAGCAGAAGCTGTTCCTCGATTTCCTGGCCGCCGGCCTAGCCTACCGCAGGAAGTCCAGGGTCAATTGGGACCCGGTCGACCAGACCGTTCTTGCCAACGAGCAGGTGATCGACGGTCGCGGCTGGCGCTCGGGCGCCGAAATCGAGACCCGCGAGCTCACCCAGTGGTTCCTGAGGATCACTGCCTACGCCGACGATCTGCTCGCCGCCATCGACCGGCTCGATCGCTGGCCGGAGAAGGTGCGTCTGATGCAGAAGAACTGGATCGGGCGTTCGGAGGGTCTGCGCATCCGCTTCGCCTTTGCCGACGCCGCACCCTTGGGCTTCGATTCGCTCGAGGTCTTCACCACCCGCCACGACACGCTGTTCGGCGCGAGCTTCATGGCGGTTTCGCCCGATCATCCACTGGCCGCCTGCCTCGCCGAGAGCGATGCGGGCCTAGCCTCGTTCATCACCGCGTGCCGTCGCTCCGCCACCAGCGCCGAGGCGATCGAGACCGCCGAAAAGATGGGCTTCGACACCGGCCTCGCCGTCGTTCACCCCTTCCGGCCCGGCGTCCGGCTACCGGTCTACGTCGCCAATTTCATCCTGATGGACTACGGCACCGGCGCCATCTTCGGCTGCCCCGGCCACGACCAGCGCGACTACGACTTCGCAACCAAATATGGCCTTTCCATCGTCCCCGTGGTCGCGCCGCTCGACACCTTCGACGACGATTCCGATCTTGTCGCCTGGGTCGAGCAGTTCGCCGGCGGTGGCGAGGCCTATCTCGGCGACGGCGAGATGATCAACTCCGATTTCCTCGACGGGCTGACTGTTGACGCCGCCAAGGATGAGGTGACGCGTCGTCTGGAAGCGGCAACGCTTCACGGCACGCCTCAGGCTAGGCGCGAGATCAACTACCGCCTACGCGACTGGGGCATTTCCCGCCAGCGCTACTGGGGCTGCCCGATCCCAGTGATCCACTGTCCGGACGACGGCGTCGTCCCCGTCCCCGTGGAGGACCTGCCGGTGCTGTTGCCCGACGACGTCGCCTTCGACAAACCGGGCAACCCACTTGACGGCCACCCGACCTGGAAGCACGTCGCCTGTCCGAAGTGCGGCAAGCCGGCTACGCGCGAGACCGATACCATGGACACCTTCGTCGACTCGTCCTGGTATTTCGCCCGTTTCACCGCCCCAAACGCCACTGCGCCGACCGACCCGGCCGCCGCCGACTACTGGATGCCGGTCGACCAGTACATCGGCGGCATCGAACACGCGATCCTGCACCTGCTCTACTCGCGCTTCTTCGCTCGCGCCATGAAGGCCACCGGCCATCTGGGCGTCGAGGAACCGTTTGCCGGCCTATTCACCCAGGGCATGGTCGTCCACGAGACTTACCGTCGCGCCGACGGCTCGTGGGCGAGCCCGGCCGAGGTGCGTATCCAGGGCGAAGGAGGCACGCGGCGGGCCTACGACGCCACCACCGGCGCCGAGGTCGACATTGGCGGCGTCGAGAAGATGTCGAAGTCGAAGCGCAACACCGTCGGCCTCGACATCACCGAGAGCTACGGCGCCGACACGGCCCGCTGGTTCATGCTGTCGGATTCGCCGCCCGAGCGCGACGTCATCTGGACCGA
>CAYTXI010000009.1:34105-35179 GCA_964441935.1 uncultured Bauldia sp. | reverse complement strand
CCCAGATCGATACCCTTCGGATCATCGAACCCGATGGAGCGAATCTGCTCGATGACGCTGTCCAGCTCCGCGTTCTTCCACCGCTGGCGGTTACGCGGCGGTTGGATTTCTCCGGGCGGCTTCAGGAACTCCGAATGCCAGGAGTCGAGGAAGTATGACAGGTCCGGGTGACCGCCCCAGGTCTCGACACCCCAGGCGATCGTTGCTTCGTAATCGCCCGAGTCGACCCGCGGGAAGAAGTCGGTCGGGTATGCCTGCGTCTTCGCGTCGATGCCAAAGTCGCGCCATTGCTGCGCGATCATGGTGCCGGCACGCGTGGTCACCGGACGCGGATCGCCCTCGACCAGGATGGTGATCGAGAACGGCGTCCCGTCCGGCTTCATCCACTGATCGCCCTGCTTGGTGTAGCCGGCGCGCTCCAGCAGCTCGGTCGCCACCTGCGGGTTCGGCTTCCACCAACCGTAGCCAAACGCTGCCGCGATCGCGTTCGGGTCGGACGGAATCTGGTCGCCCATCGAAGGACGCAGCATGTCGGCGATCTGCTGCCCGACGGTTGGATCGTAGGGCTTGTACGTCGACTTTCCGGTGTCGATCTCGAAGTCCTTCAACCAGTCTTGAAGCGGGTCGAAGTAGTACCCAGGATAGAGACCGGTCGGCGGCACGCCGATGGCCGATATCGTCGCCGCCCCGCGATAGGACGCCATGTCGACGGCTTTGATATCTATCAGCAGCGCCAGAGCCCAACGCACATCGCGATCCTTGAACATGTCAACCTGATTGTTCAACAGGACCGCAATCAGGGTCGGATCGGGGTGTGCGATAGGAAAGCCCTTGAACCAGCCGCGCGACGTCGGCGACGACTTCACGAGGGAGATGGCCCCTTCAGGCGAAGTGTCGTGGATAATGTCGAGCTGGTGGTTCTGCTGCAAGATCACGCGCTTGTCCGGCGGGCCGGGATCGATGTAGGCGACGTATTTCGGTCCGGGCTCTCCGAAGCGGGCGAGCGTCGTGCGCTGCCAGTCGTCGCGCTTCTCCCAAATGTACCACTCGCCATTTGGGTCGAAGCTTTTCAGC
>CAYTXI010000009.1:0-34005 GCA_964441935.1 uncultured Bauldia sp. | reverse complement strand
CGCAGCTTCACCGTCATCTCGGTGAAATCGTCGTTGTAGATCGGTGGTTCGGAGGCGAGCGCGTTTTCCCAAACGCCATCAATGCCGGCATCGGGATCGATGTACCACAGTGTATCCAACGCCAACTGCTGCAGACCGGTGGACGAGCCACCGTGATTCGGCACCCATCTGTTGAACCACGATGGGTTGGCGACTCTGCCTTGCGGGTTCTCGGCGATGAGAATCTCGTTGCGGGGGATGCCCGCGAGATACTCTTCCGCCGCATATGCTTGCACGCCGAGCGTCAAGACACCCAACGCAAGCGCGAGCGTTTGCAGCTTACGCATCCGATTTCCTCCTCCCTGTTGTGCGTGGCTGAGCCACTTTTTGTCTGTTAACGATACATCTCGCTTCGAACACGGTCAACCAATCGCATGATATATATCACGAACTCCGATTGTTTGGTCCGGGCCGGATCGATCGTTGCCGCGACCGTCCGGCCAGACACCGGGAGTCGGTCCTAGATCGATACTCTGATCATGTGCCAGGACCGGGGAGGAAGCCTGCCTTTGATCGCGCCGTCCCGTAGCCCGACACCCTTGCCCTTCTTTGGTGTGACCCGGTTCGGCGCCTTGGCGGTGTTCGCAGCGTTGAGGTCGGAATGGGCGATGGTCATGTGATCGCTCACCGCATTCGGCTTGAACCCGGCCAAGGCGACGTCAAGCGTCATCGCTTCGTCCGGATGACGGTTAACGATGAAGAACGTCAGGGTCTTGTCATCGACGTTCCTGACGGCCGCAACGTCAAGATACGGCACGTCGTCGGCGACGCTCGTGTCGTAGGTCCGCACGTCGACGGCGACCGCCAGCGCCTCGCCACGCCCGTAGAGGGAGGCGTAGTAGAGCGGCCAGTAGGTCGTCTGTTTCCACGCCGGGCCGCCGGTCTCGGTCATGATCGGGGCGATGACGTTCACAAGTTGCGCTATGCAGGCGACTTTGACGCGGTCAGCGCGACGAATGAACGTGTTGAGCGCGCAGCCGACGAGCAGCACGTCCTCGAAGTTGTAGACGTCCTCTAGGATCGGCGGTGCCTTCTGCCAGTCGACGCCTTTGCCGTCGTCGGCGCTGCCGTCCTGGGCGCGGCTGTGGTACCAAACATTCCACTCGTCGAATGAGATGTAGATGTCGTGCTTGGAGCGCTTCTTCGCCTTCACGTAGTCGATGATGCCGCCGACGGTGTGAATGTAGCGGTCGAGCAGTTCTGTCTTGGCGAGGAAGTTCAGCGTGTCCTTCTCGTAGTTCTGCCAATAGGTGTGCAATGAAATGAAGTCGACGTTGTCGTAGCACTCGTCGAGCACCTCGGCCTCCCATGACGGGTAGGTCGGCATGTTCATGTGCGAAGAGCCGCAGGCGACGAGCTGCAGCGACGGGTCGAACACCTTCATGCCGCGGCCGACCTCGTTGGCGATGCGGCCGTATTCATAGGCGGTGCGGTGGTTCATCTGCCACGGCCCATCCATCTCGTTACCCAGGCACCAGACCTTGACACCGTAAGGGTCCTTCGATCCGTTCTTCTTACGCAGGTCGCTCCAGTACGAACCGCCGGGGTGGTTGCAGTACTCCAGCATCGCCAGTGCCTCGGTGAAACCCTTGGTGCCGAGGTTCACCGCCAGCATCGGCTCGGTCTTCGCCTTGCGGCACCAACGGATGAACTCGTCGGTGCCGATCTCGTTGGTCTCGGTGGTGCGCCAGGCCAGGTCGAGGCGGGCGGGGCGCTTCTCGCGCGGCCCGATGCCGTCCTCCCAGTCGTAGTTGGAGACGAAGTTGCCGCCGGGATAGCGAACGAGCGGCACGTTGAGGTCGCGAACGAGGTCGAGCACGTCGCCGCGAAAGCCGTCGGCGTCAGCGGTCTTGTGGCCAGGCTCGAAGATGCCGCCGTAGATGCCACGCCCGAGATGCTCAAGGAACGCGCTGTAGATGCGATCGTCAATCAAAGCGATCGTGAAATCCTTGTCGACCGCAATCCGTGCCTTCATCGCCGCCCACCCCAACGGTCTAGTATATCAATGATTGTGATTTGTACCGCTCAATTCGATCAAACGAATTGAACTGAGTCAACCGCGCTGCGCCGCGTCCAGCCACGAGCTGCGACCGTCCATATCGACAGGTCCCCAACCCTCAGAACCACGTGCCCGATGTGTTCGTGATCCTGTCATCACACTTCCCCGGCGGTGAACGACGTCGGCTACAGAATCTGGTGCCGCGCAAACACCGTCGCCAACGATTCGCCGGCCGACAGCTCTTCGCGCACCGTCGTCTCGCGTTTGACCTTGTCGAGCGCCAGGGCGACCGCTTCCTCTGCCATGTCGACCGGGAGCACTACGACACCGTCGACGGCGCCGAAGATCCAGTCGCCGGAACGCACGGGAACGCCGCCGCACTCAACAGGCACGTCAAGCGCCACCGCCACACCGCGGCCCTTACTGTCGAGCGGTCCGATACCACCGGCAAACACTGGAAACGCCGTCTGGCGGATCAGACGCACGTCGCGCACAAGCCCGTCCGTGACCGCCCCCGCTGCCCCGCGGGCATTGGCGGCAGTGCTCAGCAGCTCTCCCCAGGGTGTAATCCGGTCGCCGGGCGGACAGGCGAGGACGGGAACCTCGCCGGGCGCGAGGCTGTCGACGAGCTTGATTTCGAGGTCGTAGGGGTTGGTGCGAGGATCAAAATGGAACGTCGAGGTGTAAAGCGCCGTGCGGGCGCGGCCGAACATGACGAGGCCGTCGTCGAGCGGCCGAATGCGCGGCGACATGGCATGCACCTTGTGGCCGAGGCTGTCGAGAACATCGGACAGAACGCCAGAGTAGAGCCGGGATCGCACCGTGGCGATCAGTTCCTCTTCCATGGAACCCAGCCTTGTCCCCTCGCCTGGTGAGGTCATCAAACCAGTCGCCCGAACCCTCCACGAACGACCGCGGTCAACCCACGATGGAGTACCTACGCAGCTTTCGTGAGGGCTTCATCTGCGGTGATCGCTGCCTCGCGCGTGCCCGAGATAATGATCTCGAGTACCTGTTGCTCGCTGGTATGCGCGATGTAGCGGTCGCCGACGTTCTCGCCGCGCTTGAGGACCATGACCCGGTCGCCGACCGCAAAAATGTCCTGCAGGCGGTGAGATATGATCACCTGGGCAACGCCCTGCTTCTTCAATTCGAGCATGGTCTCGAGCAGACGTTCCGTCGCCATCACCGAGAGGTTGGCGGTCGGTTCGTCGAGCACGACCACGCGCGGCTCGAAGGAGATCGAGCGGGCGATGGCAACGGACTGCTGACGACCGCCCGACAGGCTCTCGACCTTCTGATAGACGGAACTCACGTCAACTTTGAGGCGCTGCAGGACTTCGCCGGCCTCTGCGTACATTTTCCGGCGATTCACAAAGAAGACGCCCCACCGGGGCCAACGGCCGAGGAAGACGTTCTGGCCAACGTCCATGTTCCCGCAAAGAGCGAAATCCTGGTAGATCATCTCGATGCCGACTTCGCGGCTTTCATGAGGGCTGCGAAAATGGACCGGATTGCCGGCAACGAGGATCTCGCCCGAGTCGCGGTGATAGGCACCGGTGAGAATCTTCATCAAGGTCGACTTGCCGGCGGCGTTATCGCCGACAAGGCCAAGGATCTCCCCGGAACGAAGCATAAGATCGACATCGATCAAGGCGTTGACCGCGCCAAAGCTCTTGTTGATGTGCCGCATCTCGATGATCGCCGGACCCTGATTGATGACGTCATGCATGCGCCGGCTCCCGTTGTAGTGGTCGTCGTTGCGACAAGGCTGTCCGTATTCTGCCGATGATGTTCGCCTGGCGTATCCAGATGTCCGCCAACACCGCCACGATAAGAATGACGCCGATAAAGGTGTTGACGTAGTGCTGCGGCAGCGAAAAGCCTTCGATGTTGAGCTGGAGCAGGGAGCGGACCAGGGTAATAACGGCAGCCCCCGCGAGCGAGCCGATGACGGTCCCGAATCCGCCGAAGATGGATCCCCCGCCGATGATTACCGATGCGATCGCGTCGAGCTCGCGGAATTGACCCGCGACCGGGTTGAAGCTCCGGAAATAGGCGGCGTTGATCACGCCGGCCATTGCGGCGCAAAAGGCGGCAAGAATCAGCGCCGTCACACGAACGCGGTTCGTGCTGACCCCAGCATAGTCGGCAGCGCGACGGTTTCCGCCCGTCGCATATACTCTCTGGCCGAATGTTGTGTAGCCGAGGACGACGCCGGCGATGATCGCGACGACAACCATCCAGATGGTTTGGATGCTGACAACGTCGGTAACAGCGCCCAGCAGACCCTCGGGCGACTGCAGGCCGAAGAAGCGCAGGATATCCCCAACCTTGCGGCCGATGAGGTTGAAGTGTTCCGCCCAGCCGGTGAGCTGTTTGCCGCTGGTGAGCCACGAGGCGGCACCGCGCGCCATGTAGAACATGCCGAGCGTCGCAATGAAGGCGGGTAGCCCGAAGCCGACCGTGAAAAGAGCATTGACTGCGCCGGCGCCAGTCCCGACGAGAATTCCCATGGCTATTGCCGTGACCGGATCGAGACCCAGAACTTTCAGGCAATAGGCCGCCGTGCTGCCGGCGAGCGCCAACACCGCACCAACGGAAAGGTCAATGTCAGCGCAAGCGATGACGTATGTCAGACCGATGGTCAGAATCGCCAACTCGGTGTAGTTCAACAGAATCGCGAAGGTATTGGGCAATCCCGCCCAGAAATCAGGGCGCAGCCACAAGCCGACCAACCACAAGACAACTGTCAGGATGATGGCCAGGGCATCCCGCCGGGCGAGAAACTTCCCCACTCCGCGGGCGTGGACCGCGCGGTCCGACACCATGGAGCCCTTGGTCTGTGAGCCTTCCAGCGCGACCCCGCCCGTCTCGACGGGGGGTGGCGCCGGTCTCTTCCGGATCCACGCCCATATGCGCTGCGGCATCTTCTGGCGAATGATGTACGGTTCGATCAGCACGGCGAGGATGAGCAGACCACCAATGAACACGGGGACCGCGCCGGCGGGCAACGTCGACGTCGCCTTGACCTGGATGATCTTGCCACCGACCTCGATTTCGCGGACGATTGGCACGCCCTCGCGCAACACCTTGTGAATCAGGGCGGTCAGGACCGCGCCCAGATAACTGCCGATGACTCGTCCACGACCACCCAGGATCGAGGCGCCGCCAATAATGACCGAGGCGATCACGATGAGTTCGTACAGGAGGCCCGCTTGTGAGGTGATGCCCTTGTTTTGCGCTACGGTCATAAACGCGGCGATGGTCGCACAGAGCGACGATATGATGTAGGCGCGAATCCTTACCCAATTCGTCGGAATGCCTGCGTAGATCGCGGCCTGCTCGTTACCGCCGGTGGCGAACGTCTCGTAGCCCCAGCGGGTCTTGGCAAGTACGAACGCGCCGAGAGCGACGACAACAAGCGCCAGCATGACCTGGTTGTTGAGACCCCAAGCGTTGACTTCACCGAGCTGGAAGAACCAGGCGTAGTCGCGCGCCTTGATCGGATAGAGGATCGCTCTGCCGCCGGTCAGGCCAAGGATGAATCCGCGACCGATCAGCAGCATGGTGAGCGTAGCGATGAACGCAGGCACCTTGAGGAACGTGACAAGCACCCCATTGATCAGGCCGATCAAGGTGCCCAGTGCAAGACAGACAATAATCGCCGGCACCACGCCCATGTCGTAGTGGGCGGTGTTGAAGACGTACGAGAAGACGACGCCCATGAGGCCGAGCGTCGAGCCGACGGAGAGGTCCAGATCCTTGTTGGCGATGACGAAGGTCATGCCGACGGCCATGACGCCGTACCGCGATGAATCGCGCAGCAACGATTGAAGGGCCTCGCCGCCTATTCCAAAGAAATCCGGATTGAGGAACGCGCCGCCCGCATAGAGCAACGCCATCAGGCCCAGGAGTCCGACCTCCCATCCACCGAAGAGTTGTGCCGGCCGGCGACCGAGCGGCGATGCGGCGACCAGTGTCATCGTTCCCCAGTTCTAGCCAAATCGGCAGGCCGAAGCAGCCGCGGGAGGGCATGTGCCCTCCCGCGACAGTGACAAATCAGAGTGGTCGCGTCTAGTTCTCGTACCGAGCGCCGACGTTGCCGACCGAGTCAGCTGTCACGAGCTGTGCGCGCGTGTCGAGATTGGCCGCCGCGATGCCGCGGTCGATCTGAAGGTACAGCTGCATGACCGGCCAGAAACCTTGCAGGAACGGCTGCTGACCGAGCGAGCCGGTGAGGTTCCCCGCGGCGATGGCCTCCTGCTGCGCCGGACCAAGGTCGAAACCGTAGGCGCACGTCGTGTTGGTCCCGCCCGTCTGCTGGATCGCGCTCGCCAGAGCCGGCGTGAACACGTTGTTGCCGGCAAACACACCGACCACGTCGCCCCGCGACTCGATCAGTGAGATGATCGCGTTCGCCGGATCGTTCGGATCGGCGTCGACGCCCACGTTCTCCGGGCCGGCATCGACTTCGAAGTTGCCGAGCATGCCGTTGGCATCGAGCGACGCCACGATCGCCTCAAACGCCGAGGTAACGCGATTGTTCACCTCGATGTTGCCCATCGCGGTCGAGTTCGGCAGGATGATCGAGCCGGAAGTTACGCCGCGGTCGATCAGGCATTGAACAAGGGCTTCGCCAGCGATCGCCGCTGCCGAGGCATCCTGCCCGGTGTGGCTGATGCCGTTCCGATGGAGAATTGTCCCGTCGAACGAGTTGGTGGTTGCCACCGGAATGCCGTTGGCTTCCGCGGTCCTGACGATGTCGTCATAGGCGCCGACCTGCGGCGTGGTCATGATGAGACCATCGAGCGTCGGATCGTTGACGATTTGGTTGAGGATCTCGATCTCGCGAGCTGGATCGTCGACCGGGCTCTCCGAGCCGAGCAGCAGCACCTTGGCGCCAATCATATTGGCAGCGACTGTAGCGCCAACGTAGACCGGGTCGAAGAAGCCATTGCCGGCGGTATGCGTTACGATGGCGAATGTCAGAACGCCATCGTTCGAGTGGAAGTCCTTGGTGCCAGGCGCTTCCTGGGCGGCTTCGTCCCAAGAGTAGCCGGCAACGGCCCGATCGACCATTCCCGACTGGGCCATAGCACCAGTCGTGACAAGGGCCGCCGCGGCGCCCAAGCCTAGTGTAATGAGGATTTTCTGCATTGGGTCCCTCCCGTTGGTACTCACGCCGGGCTTTCTAGCACCAATGCCCGGCAAGTTACAAAAACCATGGTAGCACAGAATATTAGCGCGCAATATTAGCGGTGGGTCGCCTTTGCGCGGGCCGAGCCGCCCGCCGGCCCCGGAATACCTCGACCGGCAAGGCGGTTCCGAGCGGCGTCAGCCGTATAGCAGTCGCGGCAGCCAAAGGATGATTTGCGGAAAGGCGATGCAGATCGCCAGGCCGACTGCCTGCAGAATCAGGAACGGCAGCGACGAACGGAAGATCGTTCCCATGGTGATTTCCGGCGGCGCTACGCTCTTCAGATAGAACAGAGCGTACCCGAAGGGCGGACTAAGAAACGACATCTGCATGTTGATCATGTAGACGACGCCGAACCACAACGCGAGGTCGGCCGTCGGGACGCCAGGCAGGCCGAAGACGCCATCGAAGCTCAATGATTTCACGATCGGCACGAAGAT
Organism: uncultured Bauldia sp.; assembly: GCA_964441935.1. Lineage (GTDB taxonomy): Bacteria > Pseudomonadota > Alphaproteobacteria > Rhizobiales > Kaistiaceae > JBBDMC01. Next base: position 26,327 of record CAYTXI010000009.1, on the reverse strand, counting down.
CGGCACCGCCAGGAAAAGGATGCCGACCCAGTCGAGAAACATGCCGAGGACGACCAGAACCACCATCATGACGATGAGGATGCCGTAGGGGCCAAGGCCGGCGCCGAGCAGCGTCTCCGACACGAACTGCTGACCACCGTTGACGATGTAAAAGCCTACAAAGATCGAGGCGCCGAAGATGATCCACAGCACCATGGCTGAAGCTCTGAGCGTGGTCAGCGCGGCCTCGCGGATGGCGAGCCAGGTGAGCCGGCGGTGAAGGGCCGTGACCACCACCGCCCCGAATGTACCGATGCCCGCCGCTTCGACCGGCGTCGCCACGCCGGTGAAGATGACCCCGAGCACAAGCACCACCAGCGTGATCGGCGCAAACATGGCCGACAGCGCCCTGACCTTGCCGCGGAAGTCGATGCGTTCCTCGACCGGCAAAGCCGGCCCGTCCGCCGGCCGCAGGTAGCTGCGGGTGGTGACGTAGATGATGTAAAGGCCAGACAGAAGCAGACCCGGAAGAACTGCCCCGACGAACAGTTCGCCCACCGATTGAGCCGCAACCAGCGCGTAGAGGATGGCGAGGATCGACGGTGGGATCAGAATGCCGAGCGTACCGCCCGCCAGGATCGAGCCGCACGCCATTGACGGGTTGTAGTGGCGCTTCAACATGGCCGGCAGCGCAATGATGCCCATAGTGACTTCAGTGGCGCCGATGACGCCAACCATCGCGGCTAGAATCGTCGAAGCGATGATCGTCGCCGCTGCCAGCCCGCCGCGCAGACCGCCCAAGACTTTGTAGACGGTGTCGAACAGCTCCTCGATCAGCCCCGCCCGCTCGAGCATCGATGCCATGAAGATGAACAACGGGATGGCCGACAGCTGGTAATCGGTCATGAACGGGAAGATACGCACCGGCAGAATGTTGAGGATCTGGGGGGTGCCGAACACGAACAGGAAAGTGACGCCGAGCCCGCCGGTGACGAAAGCCAGCGGCAGCCCCGCCATCAATAGGATGGCGAGGGAGCCAAACATCAGCACGGTCAGCCAGCCGATGCCGATTTCAATACCCATGATGTCGTCAGGTCCCCCTACCGGCGACGGCGTAGATGTCCTTGGTCAGCTTCGAGAATCCCTGGATCAGAAGCAGGAATGCCCCGACGGCGATCATGGATTTCACCGGCCAGTACTGGATCGTCCACTCGGTAAACGAAACCTCCATGACGCGGATCGCCCGCAATCCAAAGACCGCCCCGGTCCACAGCAACACACTGGTGAAGATGAAAAAGGCGACCGAGGTGATGATGTCCAGGATCGCCTGGGCGCGGCGGGACATCATTCCGTAGATGACGTCGACGCGGACATGGGCGTCGACGCGCAGGGCGTAGCCGCCAGCAAGCAGGTACTGCATGCCGAACATGAGAAACATGCTCTGGTGTGCCCAGTTGGTCGGCGAATTGAAGACGTAGCGGGCAATCACCTCGTAGTAGTAGACGAACACGGCGATGACCGACCAGTAGGCGATAAAGTGGCCGACGCCGGTGTTGATGGCGTCGATGAGGCGCACAAACCACGGGTAGCGGAGGCCGTCAGCCGGTGCCGGCTCGGCCGCCGGTAGGAGGTCAGGCGGGATTGCTTGCGCCGCTTCGCGGGTGCGGCAGGCGCCGACCATGCGCGGCAGCAGGAATGCGTCGATCAGCAAGAAACCGGCGATGACGATAGCCAAGCCGAAAGCCAAGGTGTGCCAGTTGTCGAGGCGCTGAACCGCCGCGTCCATAGCCGCCTGCGCCGCTGCAACAGCGTCCTGAGCCTGGGTGAGCGATGCCCCGGCGTCGGCATCCCCGCGATCGAGGGCGGCCTGAGCACGGTCGAGCGCCAGCTGCGACCCGTCAAAGTCGAATCTGGCTTTCGACACGCCGTCGAGCGCCAGTCGCTCCCGGAAGTTCGCGTAGAGGATGCCAATGAGTATGGGGGCGTAGAGGACTCCCCAGTAGCTGCGGACGTAGAACCGGTGAAGACCAACGAACCCGCCTGTAAGCCAGAGAAAATAGGCGATCGGCAGCGAGGTCATCATCGCCGGCGGCCGCAAACGCTGGCGCCTGTACATAAAGGCGGCGATCAGCGGAAAAGCGATCAGGCCGAACCAATACATCCAGTGGGGCAGAATGAATGTCAGTTGTGGCATCGAGTCACCACGACAACGCTCTCGCAGTCGAGGGGCGCCCTCTCATCGACGCGAGAGAGCGCCCCCTAAGCCGCGACAACGGCGGCCGGTTGTTGTGACACCGCTAGAGATCGAGCGTCTGCCCCTCGATCATATCCGGGGTGACGTAGCCGAGGCTGCCGGACATCATGTAGTCGAGCTGGACCTTGAAGATGCGTGCCGCGGTCTTGTCCTTGTTGGCCCAGTTGTACCAGAGCGGCACCGCCAGGCGCGTGAATGCTTCGACATCGCCTTCGGAAAGCCTGGTGACCTCGCTGCCGGAAGCGGCAATCTCGGGCCACGCAGCTTGATCGGCCTTCTGGATCTGGGCGTGGTGGTGGTCGGAATAGATGTGCACCTCGTCTTCCATGAACCGCCTGATGCTGTCCGAAGTACCGTTCCAGACGTCGAGATTGACGGTGAAATCCATGAGGTCGACCGGCTGATAGATCGACATGAAGCCGGGCGGGCCCATCGAGACGTACTTGGTCACCTGGTGGAGACCGAACTGCATGTTGATCGCCGGACCGACATAATCGGCGACGTCGATAGTCCCCTTCTCGAGCGCCGGGAAGATTTCGCTTCCAGGCAACAGCGTCGTCTCGGCGCCGGCGGCGGTGAACAGCTCGGCGACCATGCCGCCGGGCACGCGCATCTTTCGGCCGCGGAAGTCCTCGAGGTGGCGGATTGGCACCTTCGAGTGGATGATGTTGGGACCGTGGTGGATCGGCCCGACGTAGTAGAGCCCCTGGGTGGCGTAAAGCTCGCGTGCGATCTCGAGACCGCCGAGTCCGTAATAGAACGTGTCCCATTCGTGCGGATAGCGCGGGCCGAGCGGATACGAGCTCATGAACACCGTCGCCGGCAGGCGACCGGCGCCGTAAAGCGTGAACCAGTTGTTGGCCTCCAGCACGCCCGACTGAACGGCATCCAAGGCCTCGAACGTGCCGACAACGGCTTTGTCCGGGTACGGCTGAATCGCCAGCTCGCCGCCGGTCCGTTCGATGACGCTGTTGGCCCATTCCTCAAAGATTCCGTAGCCGAGCACGCCCGCCGCCCAGGCACTCTGCATCTTCCAGGTGGTGGTCTGCGCCTTGGCGGTGCGGATGAACGGCGCGCCAAGCTGCGTCGCGGCAACTGCGCCGGCGGCGATACCGGCCCGCTTCAGGAACTTCCGGCGCGACACTGTATCCTTGGTTTTGGTCATTCGTTCCCTCCCCTGACGGCTATTTCCTCCGAAGCGTCGCTCCGTGCGCGACGCATTCAGGGCCCGCCAATTGATTTGGACACCAACATTTTCGCACATCAGGTCTGGCGAGGCTACTGCAAACGCCAGGATGGCGACCCCGATGAAGAACGCGTTGGCAATGGAATTTATTCGGGTGGGCCGACAGTGGGACGAGCGAAAAGTCTTGTGGCAGGTCTATAGCTCGACGTGCCGTAACCTGAGTGCGTTGACAATGACCGAGACCGACGAGAAGCTCATTGCCGCTGCGGCGAAGATCGGCGAGATCAGAAGCCCGATAAACGGATAGAGAATGCCGGCTGCCACCGGCACGCCAGCGGCGTTGTAGACCATCGCGAAGAACAGGTTCTGGCGGATATTGCGCATCGTCGCTTTTGCCAGCCGCCGGGCCCTGACGATGCCGTCGAGGTTGCCCTTGACCAACGTCAGCCCGGCGCTCTCGATTGCAACGTCAGCGCCGGTGCCCATTGCAATGCCGACGTCTGCCTGTGCCAGCGCCGGCGCATCGTTGACGCCGTCGCCCGCCATGGCAACCCTGCGGCCCTCCGCTTGCAGCTCCTTGATGATGTGCGCCTTGTCCTCCGGCAGCACTTCGGCGCGGATGTCGTCGATGCCGAGGCGCCCCGCCACCGCTCTGGCAGTGCGGGCATTGTCGCCAGTTGCCATGATGACGCGGAAGCCCAGTTTGTGCAGCGCCTTCAGCGCCGCGGGGGTTGTCTCCTTGATTGGATCGGCGACGCTGACAAGGCCCGCAATTTTGCCGGAGAGCGAGACGAACATCACCGTCTCGCCCTGATCACGCCGGGCATCCGCAGTCCTCGCCAAGGCTTCGCCATCAAGGCCCATGTCGGCCATCAGGCGCGCGTTGCCAAGCGCGACGACCTCGCCGTCAACGATCCCCTTGACACCCCTGCCAGTGAGCGCCTCGAAGTCCTCGGACTTGGCGAGTTTGACGCCGCGCTCCTCGGCACCGGCGACGATCGCCTCGGCCAGCGGATGCTCGGAGCCGCGTTCGAGACTCGCTGCCAACCGCAGCACTTCTGTCTCGTCGTGTCCCGGTTCGGGTAGGACAGCGAGCAGCTTCGGCTTGCCAACGGTCAATGTGCCGGTTTTGTCGACGATCAGTGTGTCGACCCTAGCGAAGCGTTCCAAGGCTTCAGCGTCCCTGATGAGGACGCCGGCCTGGGCGCCGCGCCCGGTAGCGGTCATGATCGATATTGGTGTCGCCAAGCCGAGCGCACACGGACAAGCGATGATCAGCACCGCAACGGCAGCGACCAGCGCGTAGGCAAGCGCGGGTGGCGGGCCCCAGATCGACCAGGCCAAGAACGCGACGACCGCGACGGCGACGACCGCCGGCACGAACTTGCCGGCGACCGCGTCGGCAAGCTTCTGGATCGGTGCTCGACTGCGTTGCGCCTTGGCGACCATTTCGACGATCTGGCTCAACATCGTCTCGGCGCCGACGCGCTTCGCCTCCATCACCAGGGTGCCCGTTCCGTTGATGGTCGCGCCGATTACGGTGTCGCCAGCGACCTTCTCCACCGGGAGCGGTTCACCCGAGATCATGGACTCGTCCACGGACGAGCGTCCCTCGACCACGACGCCGTCGACCGGAACCTTATCGCCCGGGCGGACCCGCAACCGATCGCCGACGACAACGGCATCCAGTGGAACTTCTTCCTCGCGGCCGTCCGGGCGGATGATGCGCGCCGTCTTGGCAGCAAGGTCGAGCAATGCGCGGATGGCCGAGCCGGTACGCTCGCGGGCACGCAACTCAAGCACCTGACCGAGCAGCACAAGGACGATAATGACCGCGCCGGCCTCGAAGTAGACTCCGACGTTGCCATCATCGTCGCGGAATCCCGCGGGGAAGATTTGGGGAGCCAGCACGGCGACGACGCTGAACAGGTACGCGGAAGCAACACCCATGCCAATCAGCGTCCACATGTTGGGGCTGCGATTGGCCAGCGACCTGACGAAGCGCACAAAGATCGGCCAGCCGGCCCAGATGATGACCGGCGTGGCGAGTATCAATTCGCTCCACAGCGCTGCTCGTTCGCCGAACGCCGCACGAAGGAATCCGATCCCAAGATACGGCCCCATGGTGAGGAGCAAGAGCGGGACCGTCAGGACGGCGCCGATCAAAAAGCGCCGCGTCATGTCCACGAGCTCGGGGTTCGGGCCCTCCTGCTCGACGGGGACGCCCATCGGCTCCAGAGCCATGCCGCAAATGGGGCAGTCGCCCGGGCGATCACGGACGATCTCGGGGTGCATCGGGCAGGTGTAGAGCATGCCTTCTGGCACCGCCTCGGCGGGCGTGGCCGGACCGGCAGCGGCGCCGTGGCCGCCATGGGCAGCGGGCCGCTCGGCGGCCAGATAGCGTTCGGGATCGGCGGCGAACTTCTCGCGGCAACCGTTCGAACAGAAGTGATACGTGGTCCCGTGGTACTCGTATGTCGGCTTGCCGGCGGACAGGTCCACGGTCATGCCGCAGACGGGATCGATCGCCGTGTGGCCCGAGGTAGCAGCCGGTCCCTTGGTTGCGACGCCGCCGTGGTGATCGCCGTGATGGTCGTCGTGGTGATGTCGGCTCATCGAATCGGCTCCCATGCGCCACAGGCTCCGTTGATATACCTTAGGGGGGTATGGTATATGGGTCAACATGCGTGACGAAATCAAGGGTCCACTGCTGAGGCGCCTCAGCCGCGTCGCCGGCCAGGTCGGCGGCATCACCCGCATGATCGAGGCCGACCGCTACTGCATCGACATCATCACCCAGATCTCGGCGGTACGCGCGGCGTTGCGCCGCATCGAGGACGAGGTGCTGAGCGACCACGTCACCCATTGCGTCGAGGATGCCATCAGAAGCGGCGATGCCGGCGAGCAGCGCCGTAAGGTCGCCGAGTTGATCGCCGTGCTCGGGCGGTCCGGGCGCTGAAAACGCACCCGCTCTGCGACGGCCTGGTGTTTTCGACGGTTCAGGCTGGCCGTTGCAGCTGGCGCTGGCGTTGCGCTGCCGCTAACCGGTCAAGCGCGCGGTCAAGGCCAACCCGGCGCTCTTGTCCACCGCGGCGCGGGTGCGCCGGCATCTGCCGACGAACCTGATCAATGCGGACAGGGCGAGCGGCCTGCCCTCCACTTGGCTCACTCTCGGCGGGCGACGGGCGCCGCCCGTGATGGGGCGTCTTGTCCCAATAGTGTGGCCTGACGACCAGGTCGGCGAGCGCGCGATAGCTCGCCAGCGACATCAGCAGCATATAGAAAGGCAGCAGCATCAGGAGATGCGGCTTCGCCCGGCGGCCACGAAGCGCCAGCGCCCGTTTGGCAAGGACGGCGAATGCGACGTATCCAGCACACAGGTTGAACAGGTTGAGGCCAACGGTAGCGCTGGCGACAACGCCGCCATCGCCCCAGAGCTGCAGCGGGTCCGTCATCAGCACGGCGATGGTGGCGAGATAGACCGGGTGCACGAGTGCCGAAAGAACCAGGCCGGTGCCGATCAGATTGAAGCCGAGGAAGCCGCGCGAACCGAGTTCCCTTGCGCATCCCAGCGGCCGGCGCATGTGGACGAGCCAGGTCTGCATCCAGCCTTTGTACCAACGCCTCCTCTGCTTCAGCCAAGGCCTCAGTCGCGCGGGCGCTTCCTCGACGGTTGGGAGGTCGAGCGTGGCGATGCGGTAGCCGGAGCGCGCCAGGCGGAAGCCGATGTCGGCGTCTTCGGTGACGTTGAACGGGTCCCAGCCGCCGACTCGTTCCAAGGCATCGCGGCGGAAATGATTGGAGGTGCCGCCGAGCGGAAGGGGCATGCCGAGATCGGCGAGCCCCGGCAACAGTCCGTCGAACAGGGCAGCGTATTCGACGGCGAACAAGCGCTCGAGAATGCTGTCGTTGTTGTCCACTTCGATCGGCGACTGCAGGCAGGCGAGTTCCGGCCCGTTGCGACTGAAGACGGCATGAGCTTCGCGTAATTGCAGGGGATGCGGCCGGTCTTCAGCGTCGTAGACCGTGATGAGTTCGCCGCGCGCCCAGGGAAGGGCGAACGCCAGCGCCTTAGGCTTGGTCAGCGGCCCAACCGGGGGGACAACGATGACCTCATACGGCGGTCCGTCAACCGCCATCCGGGCGGCGGAGACGGTTGTCGGATCAGTTGCCTCGACGATAAGCTTGATGTCGAGGCGATCGCGCGGCCAATTGGTGCGGTCGAGCGCGGCGACCAGGTCACGGACCAACCGTGCCTCGCGAAGCATCGGCACCAGGATCGTGTACACGGGCAGCGGTGCGTCGGGCGCCGGCGCGGGCGCCCTGCGAATCCTTCGCGTGCGGGCCATAGCGGCGGCGACGAAGCGCAGCGCCGACACGCCGAAAAAGAAGATGCCGGTGACGATGTTGAGCGTGACGAAGGTGACGCCCGGGGCGGCATGGGCGGCGAGCCCTATGCCTGCCGCCGCCGCCAATCCGACCGCGAGCTGGCGGCCGGTGACCACCCGGCGCGCCGACATGTCGGGGCTCAGTCCCTCCAGTCGATGGACCGCATCGTCGGCAAGGCCGGCGGCGCCGGCCTCGATCAGGGCGGCGCGAATCTCCGAAGGAGTGGCGACCGCCAGGCGGCAGCGGCTCGGGCGATAGGTGGCGAGCCAGTCAGCGACCTTCGCCATCGCGGCTTCGTCGGGCGCGATGTAGGCGGTGCGATCGCCCTCCGCCGACATCGCGAAGGTCCCGCGCTGGATCGCAGCAACGTCGACAATGGCGCCGCCGCCGAGCCGGACGGCGGCCGCGAACGGCAGCCCCAGGCGCCGCGCACGATCCCTGTAGACCGACGTTTCGTTGCCGACGCCGCTCAACAACACTGCCGGCCGATCGACCAGATCGAGCCTTGCCACAATGCCCCCTCGCGGCGTAGGTGACACGCCGCATAGCCCCTATCCCATTAGTCAAGCCGAAATGCGCCTTGCCGTGAAGACTCTTTTTCGTTGCCGGGCGTGGAAGGCTGCGTCCCGCCGTCTGCACGGCATCGCCTATATCGGATTGTACCTGCAGGTGGTTGCGGTGCTCGTGCCGGCGATGCAAGCCGCGTCGGCCGCCGTCGCGGTCGCTGCCGAACGGGAAGCGGTCAACATTCCCAGCTTCTGGGACCCCAGACGACGCGTCGAGCGACCTCCGGCCGGAGCGGTTCAGGCGATCCGTTTCCTCACCACCGACGATTTTCCGCCGTTCAACTTCCTCGACGACAACCAGCGCCTCACCGGCTTCAACGTCGACCTCGCTCGTGCGATCTGCGCCGAGCTCGCCATCGAGTGCACGATCCAGGCGCGCGAATGGGACGACCTCGTTGGGCACCTGTTCGACAAATCCGCCGACGCCGTGATCGCAGGAATCGCAATCACGGCGGAGAACCGCAAGCAATTGGACTTCTCAGACGTCTACCTCAGGCCCGCGGCGCGTTTCGTCGTCCGCCGCGAGAATGTCGATCTGACGGTCACGCCGACGGAACTGCGGGGCAAGACGCTGGCCGTGGTCACCCGCACCGCGCACGAGGCCTATCTTGCCGCGATGTTTCCCGAAGTCGGCCGCAAGCTCTATCCCGACGCCAACGCGGCGCGACAAGCCGTCAAGGATGGTGAGGCCGACGCCCATTTCGGCGACGGCTTGCAGCTCAGCTTCTGGCTGGAAAGCCTCGCGGCGGAGAATTGCTGCGTGTTCGCCGGCGGTCCGTATCTGGAATCGCGGTTCTTCGGCCAGGGCTACGCCATCGCGGTCGCGAAGGACGCGCGCGACCTCAAGCGGGCGATCAACGCGGCGCTCCAGGCCCTCTACGAAAAAGGCGTCTACGCCGAACTCTACCTTCGCTACTTCCCGGTCGGCTTTTTTTGAATTCAGGTGCGATAGCGTACGCGCGCGCCGCGCTCGATCGCGGCTACGGCGAGCTTGTCGAGATCCAGACGGTCGCGCAGGATTTGCAGGAAGCGCAACTCCTCCTGCTCGACGTGGAGATCGGCGGCGGCAACCTCGACGGCCAGCGCATAGGCGGTCTCATGCAAACGCTCGGGCAGCGATGCAGCAATGATCGAAAGGACCGCGTCGAGCCCGTCGTCGCGCTGGAGCAGGGTCCCGCAGGTCTCGGCGGTGGCGACCAGTTTCTCGGCGTCGAAGTCGCTAAAGATCGGCAACGTGCGCACGATGTCGCCGATCTTCATGAGTTCATCATCGGTCATTGTGCGATCAGCCGCCGACAGCGTGACCATGGTATAGATCAGCGCTTCGTGATGGGAGACCGGCGTAGTCATCTTGTTCATCGGTGGTTCTCGGAAAGGGCGCGTGGCCGCGAACCTATGACTTGACCGGCAAGACCGCAAGCCGGGGCTTGGGCCGTTGACGCGCGTCATCGACCTTCCTAGTTTCCGCGCGCGCCCAAGGGATCGCCCACCAGTGCCCCAGAAAAGGCTGCCGCCGCTCGATCTCTCGCCATCATTGAAACGCGCGGCCGAGGCGTCCAAGGCCTGGCCGTTCGAGGAGGCGCGCAAGGTCGTCGCTCGCATGCGGCGCCTAGAGTCGCCGGCGGAAATCGTCTTCGAAACCGGGTACGGGCCTTCCGGACTGCCGCACATCGGCACCTTCGGCGAAGTCGCGCGCACCACCATGGTCAGGACGGCATTCCGGCTGCTGACCGGCGACACGGTGCCGACCCACCTCATCTGCTTCTCCGACGACCTGGACGGGTTGAGGAAGGTGCCGGACAACGTCCCCGACAAAGAGATGATGGCGACCTACGCGGAGCAGCGGGACGCAAATGGCCTCGTCGTGCGCAACGGAACGCCGCTGACGAGCGTCCCCGATCCGTTCGGTCAGTACGACAGCTTCGGCGGCGGCAACAACGCGCGGCTCAGGTCGTTCCTCGACCGGTTCGGCTTCGGGTACGACTTCGTCAGCGCGACCGAACACTATCGCGCGGGGCGGTTCGACGAGACATTGCTCGGGGCGCTCGCCCGTCACGAGGCGATCGCGGCGGTCGTCAAGCCGACGCTCGGCGAAGAGCGGCGGCGGACCTACAGCCCGTTCCTGCCGATCGTCGAGGAATATCGGGGCGAACGGCGTCGCCAGGTTCTGCACCACGCCGTCATCCGCGAAGCATCGGTCGACGTCGGTACGGCAGTGTTCCAGGAAGTCAACCCGTTGACCGGCGAGCCGGCTGGCGAGGCATTCGAGCACCCAGTCACCGGCGGTCACTGCAAGCTGCAGTGGCGGGCCGACTGGGCGATGCGCTGGGCGGCCCTCGGCGTCGACTACGAGATGTCAGGCAAGGACCTGATCGAATCGGTGAAGCTGTCGAGCCGCATCTGCAAGGTGCTCGGGGGCGAGCCGCCGGAGGGTTTCAACTACGAGCTCTTCCTCGACGAGAACGGCCAGAAGATCTCCAAGTCAAAGGGTAATGGCCTCACCATCGAGGAGTGGCTGGCCTACGCTTCGCCGGAGAGCCTGTCGTTGTTCATGTTCCACAAGCCAAAGGCGGCGAAGCGGCTCTACTTCGACGTGATTCCGCGTACGGTCGACGACTATTTCGTCTTCCTCGATGCCTACAGAAGGCAGGACGAGGACCGCAGGCTCGCCAATCCCGTCTGGCACGTGCACGCCGGCGGTCCGCCGGCGCCCGACATGCCGATCACGTTTGCGATGCTGCTCAACCTCGCCAGCGCGTCGAACGCCCACGACAAGGACGTGTTGTGGGGCTTCATCCTGCGCCACGTGAATGGCGTGACGCCAGAAACTCATCCCACGCTCGACGAGCTCGTCGGCTATGCGGTGCGCTACTACGACGACTTCGTGCAGCCGGCGAAGGTGTTCCGTCCGCCTGACGCGGTCGAGCGGGACGCGCTGGCAGCGCTCGACGAGAGGCTAGCGGCGCTCCCTGCGGATGCCGAAGCCGAGACGATCCAGGCCGCCGTGCTCGATGTGGCCCGCGCGATTCCGCGCTATCAGGATCACGAGCGCCAGGGACCGGGCGGCGGTCCCGGCGTTTCGGTCAAATGGTTCTCGACGCTCTATCAGGTTCTGCTCGGCCAGGAGCGCGGCCCACGTTTCGGCTCATTCGTCGCGATCTACGGCATCCCCGAGACGCGTGTGCTGATCGCCAAGGCGCTCGCCGGCGAACTGGTCGCTTGACGAGTCGGTCAACGGGCAGGACGCCGGTGGCGTCGTGCCGTGCCACACGCCGCGGCCGGCGCAGCGAGCGGCAGCGGCCGCGTGGCGGTAGTCCTCGGTCGCTAGCGCGTCGGGTTCGGCCCAGCCGGCGATCAGCAACCACCGGCCAAGATCGGTGCCGCCGACGCGGCAGGGCGCGGTAATGTCGGCGGCCTGCTCCAAGACATACGGGAAGTAGCACTCAACCGCGCGTCCGCGCAGAAACATGCGCAAGCTGTAGAGCGCGGTTCGCCCGCACGGCCAGTTGCTGCCGTCGTCGCGGCGACACGTGTGACCGACTGGCGGCGGCGTGACGCCAGAAATCTGCACCGTCTTGCCGTCGACCCCGAACGTGGCGGCATCGATGGTCTCGGGCAGGAAGAAGCGCCGCCAGCGTGGCGGCTCCGGCGGCTTCGGCGGCGGTGGCACACGGATGAGCGGCCCCTCGCCTGACGGCGCCGGCGTGACGCCCGGCGGGGTCACGTCGCGAACGGCCGGAGACGCGAACTCGACCTCGCCGCTCTGCGCAAGCGCAACGGGCGCCGCAACAACCAGCGCCAGTACGAGACCGGCACCGGCTTTCACTGGCTCGCCCAGATGATCCGTCCGATCCAGTCAATGTCGGAGGCGGTGACGATCCGGTTGGGGTGATCGGGATTGAGCGAGGCGAGGTCGAGGGAGCGCGCGGTCTTGCGCTGCAGGACCTTGGCCATGACCTCGCCGTCGCGGGTCCTGACAACGACGCGGTCGCCACGGCGACACGGCGTGTCGCGCGACACGACGATGGTGTCACCGTTCCGGTAGAGCGGCAGCATCGAATCGCCGCTGACCTCGAGGGCGAACACGTTCTCGTCGAGCGTGCCGGGGAAGTCGATCTCGTCCCAACCCTGACCGGCCGGGAAGCCGCCGTCGTCGAAGAAGCCGCCGCGGCCGGCCTGGGCGAGGCCGATCAGCGGCACCCGCCAGCGAGGCCGGCTCAAGCCGGCGGTGTCGCCCTCCTGCATAAGGGCAATGAAGTCATTGATCTCGGAGCCGGTCGCCGCGAGGATCTTGGCGATGCTTTCGGTCGACGGCCAGCGCTGGCGACCGTCGGCGGCGGTACGCTTAGAGCGGTTGAAAGTCGTGGGGTCGAGACCGGCCCGGCGTGCGAGGCCGGACGGCGTCATATCGTGACGCTCAGCCAGCCGGTCAATCGCGGCCCAGATAAGGCTGTGAGACAGCATCAGGCGCCCTCCACGCCATCCCGCCCGTGTTCGAAAGGAATTTATACCTGATTTGATTCAACTGCGCCACTACCCTGGCGAGCGGTCTCGCCCTACCGCCATTCAAGATGAACAACAGGTTTCCGTCATGCGGCAGGCTCGCGGGCGGCCGCGGCAAAGCGCTCATAAAAGATATCCCCGGCCTTGGCCATGTCTTTCAGCAGCTTGTTCGGCCGAAAGCGGGCGCCGTGATTCTTGGCCAATCGGTTGCACCGTGCGACGAACTCGGGGGCTCCCATGCCGTCGATGTAGGACAGCGTTCCACCGGTGAACGGCGCGAACCCGAAGCCAAGGATCGAGCCCACATCGGCCTCGCGGACGTCGGTCACCACGCCGTCGGCGAAGCAGCGAGCCGCCTCCAGCGCCTGTCTGACCAGGAGCCGCTGCTTGATCTCGTCGAAATCGATCGCGTCGGGATCGGCGACCGGCGGGCAGAGCTCGGCAAGGCCCGGCCACAGACGTTTCCTCGCCCGCGGGTCTTCCGGGTAGTCGTAAAAGCCCTTCCGGTTCTTGCGGCCGAGGCGGCCGCGCTTGACGACCATCTCTTCGATCAGACGGTACTGGGAGTCGGGGACGGCCTCAGGTCCGAGGTCGGCGCGGGTCGCGTTCATGATCTTCAGCGTCAGATCGACCGCCACTTCGTCATTCAGCGACAACGGACCGACCGGCATCCCGGCCATTCGGCCGGCGTTCTCGATCATCGCCGCGGGCACGCCCTCGGTCAGCATGCGATGGGCCTCGCTGATGTATGTCTCGACCACGCGCGAAGTGTAGAAGCCGCGCGAGTCGTTGACGACAATCGGCGTCTTGCGGATCAAGCGCACAAAGTCGAGCGCGCGGGCGAGCGCCCCATCCCCGGACTTCCTGCCAACAATGATCTCCACCAGCGGCATTCGCTCGACCGGCGAAAAGAAATGCATACCGACGAAGTTCTGCGGCCGGGCGGAGGCCTTGGCAAGCGAGGTGATCGGAAGGGTCGAGGTGTTCGATCCGAGGATTGCATCGCGGCTGAGTGCCGCGTCGGCGCGCCTAATCACGTCCTCCTTGACGGCGCGGTCCTCGAACACGGCTTCGATAACCAGATCGGCTCCGGCGAGCACCGCGAAATCGGAGCCGGCCGTGATGCGCTGAAGGGCGGCGTCGGAATCGGCGGCGCTCATGCGCCGGCGCGACACCCGTTTGGCGAAGGCCGCCTCGACCGCGGCCCTGCCCTTAGCGGCGGTTTCCTCGTCACGGTCGATGAGCGCGACGTCGAAACCGGCGCGAGCGCCCACTCCGGCGATGCCGGCCCCCATGAAGCCGGCGCCGATGATCGCGATCTTGCGAAGGTCGCTCGGTGGGACGGCGGCGGGGCGGCGCGCGAGCTTGTTCAACGCCTGCGTGGAGATGAACAGAGAACGGACCATCGCCGCCGCTTCTTTGGTCTGGAGGACCTGGGTGAAGTAGCGCTGCTCGATCCTGAGCCCGACATCGAAGGGCACTTGCAGGCCCTCGACGAACGCCTTCAGCGTGGCGCGGACCGCCGGATAGTTGTCGTAGGTCTCGCGGCGATAGACGGCGCTTGCCGCCGGAAAGACATTGAAACCAGCCGGCGAATAGACCTTGCCGCCGGGGAGCTTGAAGCCGTCCTCGTCCCACGGCTGGACCGTGCGCGGGGTCTCCCGCAACCATCTCTTCGCCGTGTCGATCAGCGCGCCCAGCGGCACGACCTGATCGACCAGCGCCAACGACTTGGCGCGCGACGGCGACAGTTGCTCGCCCTTGAGAAGCATCTGCAAGGCATCTTGCGGTTTGACGAGGCGGCCGATGCGCTGCGAGCCGCCGGCGCCCGGCATCAGGCCGACGCGCACCTCAGGCAGGCCGAGCTTGATCTTGTCGTCGTCGGCGACGATGCGGGTGTGGCAGGCGAGTGCCAGCTCGAAGGCACCCCCGACACAAGTGCCGTTGACCGCGGCGACCACCGGCTTGCCGACCTGCTCCAACCGCCGGCAGAGCCGCCCGAGGCGGCCGGCCTCCTCGAACAGGCGCTTGACCGCCGCCTCGCGGCCCAATTCGCCGGCCAAGGATGGGAACGAACCTAGCAAAGCCTGCAGCATGGAGAGGTCGGCACCGCCGGAGAACGCATCCTTGCCGGAGGTAATGACGACGCCTTTGATCGTGTCGTCGCTGCCGATTTCCCGAATGATCCGGTCCAACTCGTCCATGACCGAAACGTCGATGAGGTTCATCGACCGGCCGGCCATGTTCCACGTGTACGTGGCGATGCCGTCGACGTCGACGTCGCACGAGAAGTTGGCCCAGGTCATCACACGCGCTCGACAATGGTGGCGGTGCCCATGCCGCTGCCGATGCAGAGCGTCACCAGAGCGGTCGAAAGATCGCGGCGCTCTAGCTCGTCGATGGCAATTCCGAGGATCATCGCGCCCGTAGCGCCGAGCGGGTGGCCGAAGGCGATGGCACCACCGTTGACGTTGACCCTGGCCGGGTCGAGGTCGAAGGCCTGGAGATAACGCAACACGACGGAGGCGAACGCCTCGTTGATCTCGATGAGATCGATGTCGGCGAAGGACATTTTGGCGCGGGCGAACAACTTCCTGGTCACGTCGACCGGGCCGGTGAGCATGATCGCCGGCTCCGAACCGATGTTGGCGTAAGCACGGATCCTTGCCCGCGGCTTAAGCCCGGCCTTGCGGCCAGCGCGTTTCGAGGCGACCAGAACGGCGGCGGCGCCATCGACGATGCCGGACGAGTTGCCCGCATGATGGACGTGTTCGATGGCCTCGACGTCCGGATGGGCCTGGATGCCGACCGCGTCGAAGCCGCCCATCTCGCCGATCAACGCGAACGACGGGTTCAGCGCAGCCAGACCCTGCATGGAGGTGTCGGGGCGCATGTGCTCGTCGCGGTCGAGGATGATCATGCCGTTGACGTCGCGGACGGGAACCACGGAGTTCGCGAACCGCCCCTCCTCCCAGGCCACGGCGGCACGTTTCTGGCTTTCTACCGCATAGGCGTCGACGTCAGCGCGGGTGAAACCGTACTTGCTGGCGATCAGGTCGGCGGAGACACCCTGGGGGACGAAGTAGCCGGGGAGCGCCACCTGTGGGTCGATAGCCCACGCGTTGCCGGCCGCGCCGATGCCGACGCGGCTCATCGACTCGACGCCGCCGGCGACGATCATGTCGTGCTGGCCGGAGACGATGGCGGCGTGGGCGAGGTTCACCGCGTCGAGACCAGAGGCGCAGTAGCGGTTGATCTGCATGCCGGGCACCGTATGCGAGTAACCGGCGGCGAAGACGGCGTTGCGGGCGATGTCGCCGCCGGCTTCGCCGACCGGATCGACGCAGCCGAGGATGACGTCGTCGACCTGGGCTACGTCGAGGTCGTTGCGGACGCGGATCGCGGCAAGCGTACCGGCCGCCAGCACCGCGGTCGAAATCTCGTGCAGGGCTCCGTCCTTCTTGCCGCGCCCGCGTGGCGTGCGAACATGATCGTAGATGTATGCCTCGGGCACGATCGGGCCTTCCCTTCTCCGCCTATTGGTTCGGGACCGATGGCGGCGGCTCGACTTGCCGCAGCGGCAGCCGGCTCACCGAGCACGAGCAGCGCGAGCCGTCGGCGTTGCAGAAGATGTCGGCGGTGCCACACACGTTGTCCGACCGCATCTGGTCGCAGTCGACCTTGTTCGTGCATTTGCATCGGGTCGTGAAGATCGCGGTGCGGCAGACGTAGTCGGCATACGCCTCGCCGGAGACCAACAGCGTCAGCACCAGAACGGCAAGAAGCCTCACCAGCATGACTCACCTCCCCTTTCCCGGAAGGAGTTCAGACGTGCTCACCATACGCTCAGAACGCGGCGGCCGGGACCGCCATCAACGTATCGGCGCCGGCGGTGATGCGTCTCAGACGAACGGCGGTCTCGGGCATTGAGCGCTCCATGAACGCGCGGCCGATCAGGAGCTCGGCCTCGAGATCGTCGGCGCGGGAATCGCTGGCGGCGATCCGCTCGTTGGCCGCGACGGCGATGCGCGCCCACATGTAGCCCAGGGCCACGAGCCCAAACAGGTGCATGTAGTCGGTAGCCCCTGCTCCGGCGTTATCGGGCTTGGCCAGTGCATTCGCCATGAACCACATGGTGGCCGCCTGGAGGTCGTCCAGTCCCTGCTTCAGCGGCCGAACGAAGGCAGCCAGCGCCTCGTCCTCGTGCTCGGCAACGAAATCCCCGACTTCCTTGAACCAGGCGGTGACCGCACGACCGCCATCCTTGGGTAGCTTGCGGCCAACGAGGTCGAGCGCCTGGATGCCGTTTGCACCCTCGTACATCATGGCGATGCGGGCGTCGCGGACGAATTGCTCGATCCCGGTCTCGGCGATGTAGCCGTGGCCACCGAAGACCTGCTGGGCGGCGACAACGTTGTCGAAGCCCCGGTCGGTGAGCACGCCCTTGACCACCGGCGTCATCAGCCCAAGGCGATCGTCAGCGACCGTCCGCGCAGTCTCGTCCGGCGAACGCAGGGCGATGTCGGCGTCGAGGGCCGTGGCCAGCGCGAGGGCACGGGCGGCAATGTTGAAGCCACCGATCGTCGCCAGAATGCGACGTATGTCGGGATGCACGACGATCGGATCGGCCGGCTGGTCGGGCTCGGCTGCACCGGAGATCGATCGCCCCTGCCGGCGTTCGCGCGCATAAGCGGCTGCATTCTGGCAGGCGACCTCGGAGAGCGCCAATCCTTGGATGCCGACACCGACGCGGGCCTCGTTCATCATCGTGAACATGGCGCGCAGGCCCTTGTCGCGCTCGCCTACCAGCCAGCCGGCGGCACTTTCGTAGTTCATGACGCAGGTGGCGTTGCCGTGGATGCCCATCTTCCGCTCGATGGCCCCGCAAGTCACGCGGTTCGGCTCGCCGAGGCCGCCGTCGGCAGCGGGCAGAACCTTGGGAACGACGAACATCGAGATGCCCCTGGTGCCCGCCGGCGAACCGTCGATCCGCGCCAGCACGAGGTGGACGATGTTTTCGGCGAGGTCGTGCTCGCCGCCGGAGATGAAGATCTTCGAGCCTGTGATGCGGTAGCTGCCGTCGTCGTTGGCGCTCGCGCGCGTGCGAATGAGGCCGAGGTCAGTGCCCGCCTGTGGCTCGGTAAGGTTCATGGTTCCGGTCCAGGCGCCGCTGATGAGTTTGGGCAGGTAGAGTCGTTTCTGCTCCTCGGTGCCGTGGAGCGTGAGTGCGGCGACCGCGCCCTGGACAAGACCCGGATACATGCCGAAGGCCATGTTGGCCGAGGTGACGAATTCGTTGATGGCGGCGGCGAGCACGAACGGCAGTCCCTGTCCGCCATACTCCGGGTCGCCGGCGAGCCCCACCCAGCCGCCGGCGGCGAAATCACGATAGGCCTCCTTGAAGCCCGTAGGCGTGGTGACGGTGCCGTTGTCGTGGCGGGTGCAGCCCTCGATGTCGCCGACGCGGTTGAGCGGCACCAGCACATCCTCGGCGAAGCGAGCACCTTCACCGAGCACCGCGGCGACGACGTCCGGCGTGGCGTCGGCGAACCCGGGAAGGTTCGCGTAGCGCGACAGCCCGAGGACCGCGTCAAGAATGAAGAGCGTGTTGTCGACGGGGGCGCGATAGACCGCCATTTGTCTCACCTCGTCACCCGGCCTCGACGGCCTTTTCCGCACTAGCCGCGGCCGTCCGTTGATAATCGGCCAACGTTTACGGTCGTTGACTAACGTTTGTTAAGCCTGGTTACCAAAGCTTTTGCCACATCAGCGGAATTTAACCCGCTGTTTACCATGATCGCCGAACTCTTTGTCCGTGCTGCGGGCGTGTGCCGATTCCCCCGGCGACGCTTGCCGTGCCGGATTCGATCCGGCTGCCGCGGCGAGGGGTCAGATCGATGAAATCCGGCAAGTCCTGGAGCCTGAATGACGTCGACGACGTAACCCGAAGGGCGCTGCTCAAGGCAGCCGAGCAATCCGGCCTTTCGGTCAACGAGTGGCTCGGCAACGACGAGGATGACGAAGTCGATCCCCGGCCGTTGGAGATCGATCCCGGCGAGGATGACGAGGACGCGATCGGGATGGACCACGATCACCACGGCGATCCAGGGTCATTCGAACTCAGCGCGGCCATCATCCGCCTTACCGATCGGCTCAGGGGGCTGGACGATAAGGCGCGCGCGTCGGCGGGCGACCTCAAATCCCGACTCGCCGATATCGAGCAACGCCTCGGCCACGTGGCCGACAGCAATCAGACCGGCGCGGCGCGCGAGCGGTCGCTGTCCCGCATCGCCGAAGACGTCGATCGATTGGTTCGCGACCTCGACAACCTCGACGAGCGCGCCCGCTCCACCATCGAAGGTCTTGGCACGCGGACAACGCAGCCGTCGGCGGCAAGCCGCGGCAAGGCCGCAACCGACGACGGGCGGCAGCCGGACTTCGACCGGGCGGCGCCGCATGAAGGCTCCGGCGAGCCGCACAGGCTTGACGACATCCGCCGCCGGCTGGACGACTTGCTGGCCAAGTCATCGAACCCCATCAACGAACCGCCGCCGCGCGCCGCCAACATTGAGGTGGCGCTCCGGGCCATGGAGGCCCGGATCGACGAAGCCAAGGCGTCCCGTAGGACAGAGCGCCAACCGCAGCCATCAGCCCAATCGTCGAGCGCGGCGGACCAAATCCAGCGTGTCGAGGCGCGGCTGAACGCGATCAGCGGCCGGCTGCCGCCACGCAAGGACGCGGACCGCGCCGCGGCCGTCCGCGAGAGCTCGGCGTACCAGCACAACATCGATGACCGTGCCGAAACCGCGGCGCAGCGCAAGGACCAAAAAGCTCTGAGCGAGGCCGTTGGGGCGCTGCGTTCCGACATCGGCTCACTGACCGAGCAGGTCGCCGCGATGGGCCGCAGCGGCGCTGAAGAGCAAGAGGCCGTGCGCGATCTTGCCTACCGGATCGATGCTCTGGTTGCCGAGTGGCCGCTTGAACGCGCGGCCCTCGATCAGATTCGCACCGACATGGACGCCATCAAGGAAAGGATCGACGGCGGCCAACAGTCGGCGATCGCCAACATCGAGGCGCGCTTCGCGGAGTTGGCCGGGCACCTCGATGAAATCGTGCGAAAGGTCCCGGATCATTTCCGCATCGACGCTCTCGGCGAAGAGGTCTCGGCGTTGCGCCAGGCGGTCGAGGCCGACGACGACAGCGCAAACGCCATCGCGCAACTGCAATCACGCATCGACGAGATGGCCCAGGCCTTGGCGGCCTCGGTGTCGGCGCTCGACGCCGCAAGCCCCGGCGACACCCACGTCGTGCGGCTCGAACAGCGCCTCGACGACATCGCCGACAGCCTCAGCGGGCTCGTCGCGCGGGCGCCAAGCGATGTCGCGAGTCCGACCGTCGCGGGTCTCGAAAACCGACTCGCCGAGATGACCGCCGCCATCAACGGGCTGATCGACCGGCAGCCGGCGGGCGAGGCTAACATCGATATCGGCGCGCTCGAACGGCGCCTCAAGGAGATGGCCGCCAGCATCACGGACCGCCTTGCCGCCGGCGCATCCGGCGAAGGGGCTCCCGACATCGCGCGCTTGGAAGGCCGCCTCGCCGACATCGACGACAGTATCAAGGGCCTCTACATGGGGGCGCCGATCGGCACCAGCGCCGGCAAGTTAGACGAACGACTGGATGAGATCGCTTCCGGCATCGAAGGCTTGCTGCAGCGGGGGGTCCCGGCGGCCGATTCGGGGAGCCTGAACGACCGGCTCCAGGCGTTGGCGGAACGCATCGACGGGCTCAACATCCCCCAGAACGACGTCCAAGCCGATCTCGATGACATCAAGACCGATGTCGCCTCCATCCGCGCAGTTCACCAGCGGCTGCAGACCCTGACGGAGCGCATCGATGGACTGATCGAGACGCAGCACCAGCCGCTGCTGGCGGTCGCCGAGATCAAGGAGGGCATCGGCGCGATCAGGGGCATGTACTCGCGGATACAGACGCTCACCGACCGCGTCGACCGGATGAGCGCCGTCCAGCACGACAACGTGCCGGCGATCGACCAAATGAAGACCAGCATCGCCGCCATGCGTGCCGTGCACGAGCGGCTGGAAGCGCTCGGCGATCGGATCGACGGCCTCGGCGTCGCCAGCGAGCCGGTCGCGGCGCTCGACGAGTTCAGGTCGGGGATCGCAGCGATCCAGGCGACCCACGAGCAACTAAGCAGCCTGGCCGAGCGCATCGACACGATCGCGGTGGAACGCCAACCGGCTCTCGCTTTTGACGAGATCAAGAACGAGATCGCCGGCATACGCAGCGAAATCGCTGCACGCGCCGCCCCTGACACAGAGCAATTGAAAAGCCAGGTGCGCGAACTCGCCGCGCGGATCGAGGCCGGGCCATCTGCGGAGGCGCAGGCGCCCGCCATCACCGCGCTGGAGGCACAAGTCGCCAACATCACCAAGGCGCTTGCAGCCCACAAGCCGCAAACGACGTCGATCCTGGCAATCGAGGAACGCATCGAGCGCCTGCAAAGACACCTCGCCGGCACGCGCAAGGATTCGATCGACGCGGCCAGGCAGGAAGCGCGGGAGGCCGTGCGCGAGCTGTCTGGCATGGTCTCCGGCAAAGGCGCGGCTTCCGACTTGGTCGGCGCCGCGATGCAGGACATCGACGCACTGCGCACGACCGCAGGCGATTCCGACCAACGTATTCGGGCAAAGCTCGAATCGGTCAGCCAGACCCTTTCGCAGGTAGTCGCGCGCCTCAGCCGCCTGGAAGGCGGGGCGGTTTCACCGCAGGTGCAGGCTACGGGCACCTATGACGCGGCGCCACCATCCTCGACAGGGACAGGCCCCTCCGGGGCAGACCACCATCCCGCCGCCGAAGCGACGCCGGCGCCGCCCACGCCGGGCGCGGAGCCTTCTTCGGAAGCGTGGACCACCGCCTTCCACGGCGACGACGACGGCGCTTCCACGCCGGTGAGCGAAACCGAAGGGAGCGAGCCCGAGGCGGCGCCACCAGAACCGACGGCTGCCGAGAAGCTGGCACACGAGCGGCGTGCCGATTTCATTGCCGCCGCCCGGCGGGCGGTGCAGGCCGCCACCGTCGAGGCGGCCGCAAACGTCGACGCGGATGAGACCCAGCAGGGCAAGCCCGGGGCCTTCTCGCGCATCAGCCAGGCGATCCGCAGTCGCAAGCGGACGCTACTGCTGGCAGCGGCGATCGTGTTGGCGGTGAGCGCCGTAGGAACCTATCGCAGCCTGCCGACGCCAGACGGCGATGGCGATGTGATCGCCGCGATCCCTCCCGAAGAGGGGCAAGAGACCGCCGCTGGCGACGCCGGCACCGTCGCCGCGGCCATGATGCCGGCCGTGCCGCACGTGACCGAATCCGCGCTTGTCGCCCCGACATTCGCGCCGGACAGCGAGGTCGTTTTCGCCGAACCGGTTCTCGGCACCCACTTTCAGCCGACGACGACGGGGTCGGTGGTCGCCGAACCAGCCGGCGAGGAGATCGCCGAGCCGGCGCCAGCCGACGAGGAGCTGCCGGTTGACGTTGGCATTTCCGACTCCGAGTCCGACATCGAGCCGCCGCGGCCGGATTCGCCCATCGGCTCGCCAAAGCTGATCACCGCCGCCGAGGACGGCAACCCGGCCGCGATGTTCGAGGTCGCCACCCGCTACGCCGAAGGCGAGCGGGTATCCAAGGACCTCGCCAAGGCGGCGGTATGGTACGAGCGCGCGGCCGAGGGTGGCGTCGCCGTCGCGCAATACCGCATCGGCAGCCTGTACGAGCGCGGCCAGGGCGTCGCCAAAGACCTGACCAAAGCTGTCAACTGGTACCAGCGCGCAGCCGACCAGGGCAACGTCAACGCCATGCACAACCTCGCGGTCCTGATGAGCGAGGGCGTCGACGGAGCGCCCGACCGGGCCAAGGCGCTGCAGTGGTTCCTGGCGGCGGCCAACTACGGAGTGCGCGACAGCCAGTACAATCTCGGCGTGATCTACGCCCGTGGGCTGGGGCCGGAGCAGGACTTGGTCGAGTCCTACAAGTGGTTCGCAATCGCCGCCGCCGAGGGCGACAGCGACGCCGCGGCGCGTCGCGACGAGGTCGGCCAGGTGCTGGACAGCGACGATCTCGCCGCCGCGCGCGCCACCGCCGAAGCCTGGCGCGTCCAGTCGGCGCTGGCCGAAGCCAACGGTGTCAGCGCACCGGATGGCGGGTGGGATGCACCCAGCGAGGTCATCGGTAAACTCGATCGGGAGGCGCTGGTCAGGAAGATCCAGACCCTCCTCGCCGAGCGGGGTTTCGATCCGGGTCCCGCCGACGGCATCCCCGGTCCGAAGACAGTCCGGGCGGTCAAGGAGTTCCAGCGCAAGGTCGGTGCGCCGGAGACCGGGCAGATCGACAGCACCCTCATCGCCGCACTTTCGAACGTCTGAACTCCGCACGGCGCGGCTTCATCCGCAACGCGACGCGTCGTTGACAGCCGTACGCGAGGCGCGCTTTATCCGCCCTGGGTCCGTGCGGACTCGCGGCACTTCCTCCCCTGATCCGATCGGCCACTACCCTCGTGTTGATCTACCTCCCCATAGCCGAATTGTCGGTGAACATGTTCATCATCTTCGGCATGGGGGGAGCGGTCGGGTTCCTGTCTGGCCTGTTCGGCGTCGGCGGCGGCTTCCTGCTGACCCCGCTGCTGATCTTCTCGGGCATCCCACCGGTGGTGTCCGTGGCGACGGTCGCCACCCAGATCGTGGCTTCGTCCACGTCGGCGGCACTCAGCTACTGGCGGAGGCGGCTGATCGACGTGAAGCTCGCCGCGGTGTTGCTGAGTGCCGGCATCATCGGTTCGGGATTGGGCGTGCAGGTGTTCAACCTCTTGCGCCGGCTCGGCCAGCTCGATCTGATCGTATCGCTCGCCTACGTCACCTTTCTCGGCCTCGTCGGCGGTTTGATGCTGACGGAGTCGCTGCGGGCAATCGTCAACACCCGGCGCGGTCGCCCGGCGCCGTTGCGGCGGCCCGGCCAACACATCTGGGTGCACGGCCTGCCGTTCAAGATGCGCTTCAAGCGCTCGCGGCTCTACGTCAGCGTCATCCCGATCGTCGCGCTCGGATTGGTAATCGGGTTCCTCGGCGCGCTCTTGGGCATCGGCGGCGGATTCATCATGGTGCCGGCGATGATCTACCTCCTGCGCGTGCCGACCAACGTAGTGATCGGGACGTCGCTCATCCAAATTATGGCGACGATGGCCGTGGCGACGGTGCTGCACGCGGTGTCGAGCCAGTCGGTCGACGTAATCCTGGCGATAATCTTGATGGTCGGCGGGGTTATCGGGGCTCAGTTCGGCGCGCGCGTCGGCCAGACCATCCGCGGCGACCAGCTGAGGGCGCTGCTCGCGGTCACGGTGTTGGCGGTCGCCATTCGTTTCCTCGTCGGACTGGTGACCATGCCGGTCGAACGGTACGGCCTGACGGTTCTCGGGGCTGGCTGATGGCACGCCTCGTCTTGGCCACTGCTGCAATCATGCTGACGGCGGCCATCGGTACCGCACACGCAGAAAAACTGACGATCGCAGTGTCGACGCCGGAGGTGCAGATCAGCTCCAATTTCAGCGGGACCAGCATCACCGTCTTCGGCGTCGTCGAGCCGGACGCAGCGACAGTGTCGCGGGTCGGACGCTACGAGGTCGCAGTTCTGGTGCTCGGGCCGGCGCGGACGGTGGTAGCGCGGCGCAAGGACCGTATCGTCGGTATCTGGACGAACTGGGCGGCGGAGACGATCATCGGGGCACCGACGTTTTACGCCCTCGACTCGTCGGACGAAATCGATGCGATCACGACGCCGGTGGTGCTCGACAGGTTGGCGCTGGGTTTCGACAACATTCCGTTTGCGTTTCGTGGGACCGACGTCAACGACCCGGACACTGCCGAGTTCCGCGCGGCCTTCCTTCGTCTCAAAGAGAAGGCGGGACTGTTCAGCGAGGCGACCGACGTCGCGTTCATTGGCGACACCATCTTCCGCTCGATCACATGGCTGCCGGCCAATACCCCGACCGGCCGATACTCGGTCCTGGCCTATCTGTTCTCCGGCCAATCGCTGGTCGCCCATGCGGAGGACACGCTCTTCGTCACGCAAACGGGCTTCGACCAGATGATGACCGCTTTCGCCCACGGGCATGCCTTGATCTACGGGCTGTTCTGCGCCGGGATAGCAGTCTTCGTCGGCTGGCTCGGCGGCGTCATCTTCCGCCGCGATTGATCAGCCGCGCCCGAGCGCCCTGCGGCCTACCGGATAGACGCGGTCGTCGCCAAGCATGAATGCGCGGAACGTGTCGGCCGCGAACAGCCCGGCGAAGGCGCGGTCGAGCACGTCGAGGCCGCCCGTGTACGCGCCGAACGCCGGCATGACGAGGCGGTAGCCGTCGCCGGCGAAGCATGGACGGCGCACCGACCGGCCCCGACCGATGACGCGGGCGCATGGGTGAAGGTGCCCGGCGACTTCGCCTTCGGCCGGCTGCGGCCGCGGCTCGTGGCGGAAGGTCAGCGGCCCAACCGTCAGGCTGTCCAGGCGCTCGCCGGCGAGCTCAGCCGGCGGGTCGGGGTCGTGATTGCCGGCGATCCAGATCCAGTCGCGGCGAACCTGCAGGCCGGCGAGCATCAGGCGGTCGCGCGGCGCCATGCGGAGTGCCCCGTCGTCGTCGTGGAAGGAGTCGCCCAGAGTCACGACCACCCGTGGATCGAGCCGCGCGACCAGCTCCGACAGACGAGCGAGCGTTTCGGCGGTGTCGTAAGGCGGCAGGAGCTGGCCCCGCCTGGCGAAGGCGGAGCCTTTCTCGAGATGGAGGTCGGCGACGACGAGCAGCCGCTCGTGGTCCCACCAGAGCGCCCCCTCTGGGAAGGCCTCAAGCACGACGCCGAAGACGCCGATCAGCGTCGCTTCGGTGTCGAAGACCGGTTGGCGCAGCGCCTCAGCCATCACCCATCGCCTCCTTCACCAGGTCGTCCGCCGCCTCGCGCAGCACGTGATCGTCGGCGTCGCCGCGCGCGACCGGTTCCTTGCCGATCTCGAGCATCACCGGGACGGCGAGCGGCGAGATGCGGTCGAGCCGCTGGTGGATGATTCGGCCCCTGATTCGCGCGAGCATATCGCCGAGACGGGCAATGTCGAGGAGGCCTGTGGCGGCGTCGGCCCAGGTTGCCCGCATGAGGATGTGGTCGGGCTCGTGCTTCCTTAGGACGTCGTAGACGAGGTCGGCGGAAATGGTCACCTGGCGCCCGGTCTTCTCCTTGCCCGGATGGCGCTTCTCGACCAGGCCGGAGATCAGCGCGCAGTTGCGGAACATGCGCTTCAACAGGTAGCTCTCCGCCATCCACGCCTCGAGATCGTCGCCAAGCATGTCCTGGTCGAACAGCTCGGCGAGACTTGGCTTGTCGCGTGCGAAGGCGTGACC